>CAMEKH010000146.1 GCA_945921235.1 uncultured Prevotellaceae bacterium
AGCAGACAGCTGGTTCTCACATCTTGCGGTTGAAATAGAGGGAGAAAACACATCGAACAAGTGGCTTCAGCCTGTAGATGAGAATGATTACAGCAATCAGAAATAAGGAAAATAAAGTTTATCCAGTATGAGCGGATAAATCCAGACATTATCTGTGATTGGAAACTTAATTCACTATCTTTGTTGCTGAAAACGTCTCCGGAATGTTAGCCAATCGCCATAGTTAAGCCGTGACAGGTTTCTTACGATTGTTTGATGAGGCCGGTTATGATGTGGTGTATAAATTGCTCAATGCAAATAACTATGATGTGGCACAGGATAGAGATAGAGTGTTTTACATCGGTTTCAGAAAGGATTTAAATATTCATCACTTTGAATATCCTAAACCTTGCGAACATAAGCCCACTTTAAAGGAGTGTATCTGGAATTTAAAGGATAATGTAATCCCGGCAAAACCACACAACAAGACCAATGGAGATGCTTGCATAGTCCCCAACCACGAATATTTTATCGGGGCATATTCACCTATATTTATGTCACGCAATCGTGTAAGAAGTTGGGACGAACCGGGTTTTACCGTTCAAGCAAGTGGACAACAATGCCAACTCCACCCACAAGCGCCTAAAATGATAAAAATTGAGAAAAACCTTCAAAAGTTTGTTGAAGGAAAAGAAGATTTATATCGGAGATTGAGTGTACGTGAAGTTGCACGAGTACAAGGATTTCCTGATGACTTCAGATTTATCTATGAGGATGTAAATTATGGATACAAAATGATTGGATGTGCTCATAATCCGGTGCTCTATAGAATGGGAAATTGGCATATCAGTAAGGCATAATCACAGTGCCTTGAAGCACTCGAGAATATCCCCGCATATAGATTTTGGCAGTGAATGGATGGGCGTACCATGTTCGCCAAAATACTTTGAAAACATAAACAAAGTGTTTGAGAAACTTGCTATCGCTACAAACCAAAACAAACAATAGTCTGAATTATCAAGCAAGGAAGATAAAATATATACACCTCTGCTTAAGGCGTTTATGGAAGAATTTAATACTCTCCAAGAAAGCAATAACGTTACATCTAAACTTGTTGAGTACTTAATTGGCAGTAACGGTAGGGATTATTATAAATTGATTCACCACAATAACCATACTACTGTGATGCCTTTCAATTTATACGGAATGCATCAAGCAGAGTCGAAATGAGTCTAAAATTTGATATTCGGCTTCAAAGCAAGCCTGAAGATATTTTCTATCTTGATGTGGAATGGTAGATATTATTCCCAACTCCCTCCACCGGGGACTATTGCCGGAAGATTCAAAACAAAACACAGCTTTTTTCATTTCAAAAGCAAAGAAATCGGTCAATGTCTTGCTTTTTCCGAAATTCTTGTCTATTTTTGTTATTGTTATTTATTCAAGGTCTTTTTTGAGGAGGATTCGGCACCTTGTGCCCGAAACCGATTCATCAAGTATATTTTTATGTGTGTGACAAACTCAAATCTACTAACTAACATTTTTCTCCGACTATCATGAATAAAGAAATTAATCCCGACGACGTGTTGAAAGACCTTCGATATTTGAAATTGCTCGCTCGCAATTTCCCTAACATTGCTGCGGCAAGCACGGAAATCATAAATCTTGAGGCAATACTCAATCTACCGAAAGGCACGGAGCATTTCCTCGCCGACCTCCACGGCGAATACAAGGCTTTCCAGCATGTGCTACGCAACGCATCAGGTGCCATAAAGCGCAAAGTGAAAGAAATTTTCGGCGAAACGCTCGGCATGAAGGAGCAAAAGGAGCTATGCACGCTAATCTACTATCCCGAGCTGAAACTCGACCTCGTGAAGCAGTCGACAGCTGCCGAAGATTTGGAAGATTGGTATTTCATAACGCTCAACCGCCTTGTAATGGTGTGCCGAAACGTGTCGTCGAAGTACACTCGCTCAAAAGTGCGGAAGGCTCTGCCAAGCGATTTCTCATATATTATCCAAGAGCTGCTACACGAAAGCTCTATCGACACCAATAAACAGGCTTACGTGGAAGTGATTGTGCGCACTATTATCTCTACCGACCGCGCCGACGAGTTTATTATTTCGATTTGTAACCTCATTCAGCAACTTGCAATCGACACACTCCACATTCTCGGCGATGTATTCGACCGCGGTCCAAGTCCCGACAAGATAATGGACATTCTGTGCGATTACCACAACTTCGACGTACAGTGGGGTAACCATGATATCCTTTGGATGGGTGCCGCCGCCGGCAACGACTGCTGCATTGCCAATGTAATAAGAATTGCTCTTCGCTATGGTAATCAAGCTGTGCTCGAAGATGGCTACGGAATAAATATGTTGCCTCTTGCTACTTTCGCCATAGAAACTTACGCCGATGACCCTTGCTCTATGTTTATGCCAAAGGTGAACCGCAGCGAGACGGATATGAGCGAAAAGACCATGCACATGATTGCTCAGTGGCACAAGGCTATAAGCATTATCCAGTTTAAACTCGAAGCTGCCACTATCAAGCGTCGCCCCGACTTCGATATGAACGACCGCCTGCTGATGCACCATATCGACTTCGACCGCAAGGTTTTTGTCCTCGATGGAAAGGAATATGAAATGACCGACACCAATTTCCCTACTGTCGACCCCAAAAATCCTTACGCTCTCACACCCGAGGAGCAGGACATTGTGACAAAACTGCACAACTCTTTCATAAGTAGCGAAAAGCTGCAAAAGCACATGACTTGTCTTTTCCGCAACGGTTGTATCTATGCCGTAACTAATTCCAACCTGCTATTCCACGCTTCGGTGCCGCTTAATGCCGACGGCTCGCTGAAAGAGATTGAAATATGCGGAACAAAATACAAAGGCAAAGACCTGCTCCACAAAGCCGGTCACATGATTAGAGAGGCTTATTTCGGTCCTGCCGGAAGTGCCGAGCACGAATTTGCCCTCGACTATGTGTGGTACTTGTGGTGCGGAAAGAACTCACCGGCTTTCGACAAGGACAAAATGGCTACTTTCGAGCGTTATTTCCTCAAAGATAAAGCTACGCACAAGGAGATAAAAGGCTTTTACTATATGCTCCGCGACAATGAGGCTGTGTGCGACATGTTGCTCGATGAATTCGAAGTGAAGGGTGTGCACCGCCACATAATCAATGGTCATGTGCCGGTGAAAACCATAAAAGGCGAAAGCCCCATTAAAGCCAACGGAAAGATGATGGTTATCGACGGTGGATTCTCAAAGGCTTATCAACCCGAAACGGGAATTGCCGGATACACGCTCGTGTTCCACTCCCGAGGATTCCAGCTTGTGCAGCACGAACCGTTCACTTCCATTACCAAAGCCGTGGCTGAAGGACAGGACATCAAGTCGACCACTCAGCTCGTGGAAATGAGTTCCAAGCGAATGATGGTGAAGGACACCGACCTCGGCAGAGTGCTCGAGCAGCAGGTAGACGACCTCCAGAAACTGCTCTACGCTTTCCACAATGGCTACATCAAAGAGAAAGACTCCGGCTCAAGCCTTATCCGCCTGAAAAGCTGATAACGACCGAGCTGAAGCATCTTTTTTATCATTTTCCGACGTTATTTTTTGATAGTTTATGACTGCGAAAAAAAAGAAATTAGTGATTTCCACCGGCGCCGGCATCAGCGCCGAAAGCGGAATGGCGACCTACCGCGATGCAGGTGGACTGTGGGACAATTATCCAGTGATGCAGGTGGCAAGCGCCGACGGTTTTGAGCGCGACCCTGCATTGATTCATAGCTTCTACAGCAACCTGCGCAAGAAACTTGTCGACATTAAGCCTAACGCCGCACACTACGGGCTGAAAGACTTGGAACAATATTTCGACGTGCATATTATCACCCAGAATGTCGACGACCTGCACGAACGTGCCGGAAGCTCCAACGTGCTTCACCTACACGGCGAGCTGATGAAAGTGCGCTCTATGACGCACCCAGAGCGCATCTACGACCTCTCCGGAGGAAATCTTGTCACCTCAATCGACACTCGCGATGAATATGGCGACCCGGTGCGCCCTCACATAGTTTTCTTCCAAGAAGATGTGCCTAATTTCGCTCCCGCCGTCGACTTGGTTGCCGATGCCGATATATTTGTGGTAATAGGCACCTCGCTTGTGGTTTATCCGGCAGCCGCTCTCATCAACTATGTGCGCCCCGATGTGCCAATCTACTACATCGACCCGCACCCGGCTTCAGTAAGCTCACGAGTGCACATCATTGAGGAAAAAGCCTCTACCGGTGTCGAAACACTGAAAAAATTACTACTCCACGACCTTTAGCCAAGCTAATTCTCTCCGCTAACGCCTTTCAGTGCAAGTTTTTCAGCATTTTACACCCTGTTACTTTGAGTTTTGTTAAAAATATGCTAACTTTGCAAGTCAATACTGAATAAACTCTATCAAACACTCGCTTTAATATTATAACGTATTAGATGAAAGTAAAAATCCACCGTGAAGGTTTGAACATATTGTTGGCATTGCTATTCATTCTGCTTGTTATCAACGTTCCTCTATATATTCTTATGGAGAATCGCATTGTTCCCATTATCGTTATCACTCTATCGTCAATCCTTTACCTGCTGGTGGTGAACTTCTTCCGTAGCCCGAGGCGTCATTTCAAGGGTAATCCCGAAAATGCCGTTGTGGCATCGGTCGACGGAAAAGTGGTGGCTTTGGAGGAAGTCTACGAAGATGAGTATCTGCACCGCAATGTGATTCAATTGTCGATTTTTATGACCGTCTTCAATGTGCATGCCAACTGGGCGCCGGTGGCAGGCGTAGTGAAATATGTAAAGCACCATTCCGGGCGATTCCTTGCCGCTTATCTCCCTAAATCAAGCACCGAGAACGAGCGGTCTACTATCGTAATTGCTACCGATAATGGCACTGAAATTCTTATGCGGCAGATTGCCGGTGCAATAGCCCGCCGCATCGTCACTTACCCCGAAGCCGGTGAGCGCGTGAACATCGACGAGCACATAGGTTTTATCAAATTCGGCTCAAGAGTCGACATTTATCTGCCTCTCGACACTGAGATTCTTGTGAAACTCGGCGATATAACTACCGGCGGCATAACTCAAGTGGCACGCCTAAAAAACAAGTAATTCACTCGAATACACAATGAAAGCACTGCAAACTATAAAAAACAACATTCCTAACTCCATAACGTGCCTCAACCTTGTGTCGGGCATTTTGGCTTGCATCTATGCTCTGCGTGGCAATGAGCTTTTCGGCTCCCTCCACGGATACCAAATAGCATTCATAATGATTGGTGCCGCCGCAATATTCGACTTCTGCGACGGGCTTGTGGCTCGACTCCTGCACGCCACTTCGGCTATCGGCAAAGAGCTTGACTCGCTGTGCGATGCCGTGAGCTTCGGTCTTGCACCGG
>CAMEKH010000147.1 GCA_945921235.1 uncultured Prevotellaceae bacterium
CGCGACCCCGACCTTGGCAAGGTCGTGCTCTACCAACTGAGCTATTTTCGCATTTCAATCTTTTCTATGAACTTTTTTGAGCGAAAAACGGGACTCGAACCCGCGACCCCGACCTTGGCAAGGTCGTGCTCTACCAACTGAGCTATTTTCGCATTTTAAATCTTTTCTTTAAAAGAACTCTGTTATTTCTTTTTTGCGAGTGCAAAGTTATGACAAATTATCCATTCTTGCAAATTTTCATTCAAAAAAATTTCTACATTTTTTTCAACAAAATCAATTTCCATGTCTTACTATCTCATAATAAGCGCATAAACTCATTCCGCAAGTTCACATCTTCAAATGCCCCGCAATAATCCATGGTGGTTGTTACGCTTTCCTGCTTCTCCACTCCACGCATTTTCATACACAAATGTCCTGCTTCGCACACCACTATCACACCTTTCGGTTGTAACTCTTCAAACAGTGTTCTGCACACCTCACTTGTGAGGCGCTCCTGTACCTGCAACCGATGTGCAAACGTATCAACAAGACGCGCAAGTTTGCTCAAGCCTATCATTCCACCATCGGGAATATAACCTATTGATACTTTCCCGAAAAAAGGTAGTATATGATGTTCACAAAGAGAATAAAACTCTATATCTTTAACAATTACTATATTTGAACCTGCATGTTCGAATATCGCCGACTTTATTATACCTGAGGCACTCTCTTTATAGCCGCGTGTCACATCAAGGAGTGCTTTTGCCGCCCGAATCGGTGTTTTCTTCAAACCCTCACGCTCGGGATTCTCTCCTATAAGTTCTATTATCTTCTTGTAATGCTCGGCTATTTCAGCCACCAATGCGTCGTCGTACTTATGTAATATCATAATGCCACATTAATTCTATCAACCACCACAATCATCTCTCTCGAAAACGCCGGAAAATCCTTCTTAAGCTGATTCATAACTTCCACAGCTTCTTCTCGCGTGCGATAGTCGCCAATTCGCAATCTCCATGCCGGTGCTTTATAAGTCAGATAACAACCTATTTCGGGATACCGCGATGCTATAATCCGCTCTCGCATCACAGCCTCATTCTTTGCAGTTCGTTGATTATTATCGGCAAAAATCTGGATTCTATAACCCACGGTATTCTTGCCTACGCTTGTTGTCCTATTATCTTTACTGCCATGTTTGGCATCAAGTCGCTCAGCGAGTTTCGATGGTTGCACCACTGCTACTCGTCCTCTCGTTTCTTTCGACATATATTCAGCTACGTTCATAGCCCCGTTTTCCTGCGCAAACACACATTCTGCTACAGGCAACAACATCAACATCAACATCAACACAACAACCGACTTGCACATCATAATAGAACAAAAATCTTAAAAAATTATCGGAAATTTATGTTTGTTATGTATTATTCTTGATTAGGAAAGTTTTTGAAGGGACACAAGTCAATCTATCCCCGTTGACAGAACGGAGTAAACAGCCTTGTGTCCCTACAATTATTCCATTCTCGTTACAAACTAACAAATCGAGTGCTCCTCTATTAGAATGCAGTAACGATTCCCATGAACGATGCTGCATCGAGTGCTGCACCTCCTATAAGTCCGCCATCGACATTCGGCTTTGCAAACAGTTCCTTAGCATTCGATGGTTTGCAACTTCCTCCATAAAGAATTGTAGTGTCATCGGCTACCTGCTCGCCATACTTACCTGCGATAAGGCTACGAATAAATGCATGAATCTCTTCTGCTTGCTCGGCTGTAGCTGTTTTTCCTGTTCCAATTGCCCATACCGGCTCATACGCCAAAACGATGTTAGCAAACTGCTCGGCAGTTAAATCAAATACTGAAGCCAATTGAGCCTCTACCACTTCGTTCTGCTTGTTTGCCTCACGCTCCTCAAGCACTTCACCAATACAGAAAATAACCTTCAAGCCATTTTCAAGAGCGAGCTTCACTTTTTCTGCAAGAATTTCTACAGTTTCATGATAGTAAGCACGACGCTCTGAGTGACCGAGAATCACATATTCTGCTCCGGTAGAAGCTACCATAGCAGCCGAAACTTCGCCTGTGTATGCGCCTTTTGCCTTATCTGCGCAGTTCTCTGCACTAAGTCCGAGTTTTGAAGAATCTATAGCGGCTTTCACTGCTGTAAGATGAGTGAAAGGCACTCCAATCACAACATCGCACTTAGGTGTAACGCCCTTCAATGCCTCATTCACTTCACTTGCCAATTTCACGCCTTCAGGAACTGTAGTATTCATCTTCCAGTTACCTGCAACAATGTTCTTTCTCATATTTTTTACTATCTAATTATAAGTGTTTCTTTTTCGTATGCAAATTTACGCTTTATTTTTCTTTTTATTATTGCTTTTAATGCGAATTTTCAATAACAGATGCGTTCTGTTAACAATTAGCAATAGAATCATTGCTATTGCGTATGTTGATGTGAGCCACGACAACCACTTGGAAGAATTAAAATCTGATGCCACATCTTCAATTTCACTATTTGATGTTATCAAGTCCATCGATATTGATTGCAATGTTCGCTTCCACTCCACTATGCCATCTTTCAGATACACTACCGCGGGATTGCCTCGCGCAAGCATCTTTAGTTCACTGTCATCGACATTGTAGAGCTTATACGATGCCATCGACAAATCATTCCATTCAGCCACTTCTTCAGCAGTAGCAGAGGTAAGTCCCACAACGCCTACACCATGTGATTGGGCATAATCATATATTTCATTAATTAAATATGTATAGGATATACCCACTTTAGCCATATCGGGGAACACAAACAGTAATTGCTCCCCACTCGCCATTATCACACTATCCACCGGCTCGCCGGCAATGGTTGTCAACAATAATCCTTCACTTGCAGTATCGCTTGATTTCACACCGGGTTTCAACACTCGGTCAACGAATGTCCAACTATCATCGGGCAGGCTCTCTATTGAAAATGATGCTCGCTCTCCATTTTTCTCGTAAATAAATACGAAGTCATCACCTTCATTGACATTCGTTGTCGGCTGCACAAGCCTGCTTCCTACCGGATACGGACGGAAATCGAGCATGGGTTGATAATAATAGCCTGCAAATGCCACTGCCATAGCGTATGCCATAGTAAGAAATGCCACTATCCATTGTACCGCAAAGCCATACACATTTTTAACTCGATGATTAAAAGCACACAAATATAGTATTGCCGGTAGCAACAGCAGATTCTTCACAAACGTGGCAGTATTGCCAAGCGTTATTGCATCGCCAAAACAACCGCAATCAACCACCTTATCAGTTATCGCCAAATAACCGGTCAATGGTATCATCACTGCCATAACCACAAGTAACATTGCCGGAGCAAAACGTCTATATAAGCCCAGCAGCACGAATACTCCAAGCATAAATTCGGCTGTAGCTAACGCTACGGCAAGAAAAAGCAATATCCACTCAAAATTCTCAAATCCGAATACCGATAGATATTCCCCGAACTTATACACACTTCCCCATGGGTCGATTGCCTTTACAAAGCCTGAAAAGGCAAAAACACCACCCACCACAAGCCTTAGCAACAACACAATCAATACACCCCACAATCCGGAATAAAGCCTCGACTCATTCCTTTTTACCGAAGATGTATTTTCTTCTGTGTTATTTTGCTCGTTCATATCCGATATTAAATCCTGAGCTATTTTATAAGTCTCTTTATTTTCATTTGATGAGCGAGAATCGTCAATAGGTGACATAAGGATATTGCTCCTTTTACTATTCTTCGCCATACTCCAATTTTATAAGGGCAAACAATGAATAGTTTATCATATCCATATAATTGGCATCTATGCCTTCCGACACAAGCGTAGCTCCATTATTATCCTCTATTTGCTTCGTTCGCTGTATTTTCGTAAGTATCAAGTCTGTATAAGAATTAATGCGCATATTTCGCCACGCCTCATCATAGTCGGCATTCTTGGCATACATCAACTCTTTAGTCGATGTTATATACTTGTCATAAAGCTCCAAAGCTCGTTCAGGCAAAATATCCACTTCATCGCTGAATCCCAATGCAAGCTGAATCAATCCTATCACGCCATAATTAACTATTCCTATGAACTCTGGATATATCCCCTCTCCCACTTTCGAAACTTTTTTTATTTCAAGATTGCGTATCCGCTTTGCCTTGATAAAAATCTGGTCGGTTATCGATGCCGGACGCATAATGCGCCACGAAGCTCCATAATCATGCAGTTTCTTTACAAACAAGTCGCGGCATATCTTTATCACGTGTTCAAATTGCTCTTTTGTATCAGCCATATATGCTAAATTTGTTTATTACAATAAAATATGCAAGCTCACACCGAACCATTCATCGCACACAATGGCTTGCACAACCGCAAATTTAGCAATCATTTCTCAATACTTAAAGTTTTACCGCCATATTTTAATATTGCTACACAATTTTATCAATTCGAAACATTATATTCCACTATCATATACGTAAATGCAATGCATTTGTAGATATTCGCCAACTTCCCATATATACATAATTATATCAATATCTATTGAAAAAGACAGATGCCGCTCGCTTTATCACCGAACGGCATCTGTTATAAAAAGCCACATCAAAGGGATACGATGAAACTCCGATAATCAGGTTTTGAGGGCTTCCTATCCTTTGTAATCCGCCTGGCATTTAAGCACCTGAAATCAGGTTGGGGCCCGCCATTGGAAACGAAAGCTTGTCTCGGCATTTCATAAAAATTTGATGAGTTTCCCAGTCTGCTTTGATGTGGTTATTTCTCATCATCATTGTAATGCAAATATACAATGTTATATCCAAATTTCCAAATTATTTCTCCACATTAATTACGCAACGGCATTTTTATATACTTTTAATTTTTCAATAATCGCCCACAGAAGAAAACAAAGCGACCATCGCTACTCAAAAACTATGAGTGTGCGACGGTCGCTTTGTCTCTTCGATTATAATCGACTATAATATTAAGCGTTCTTAACTTTGTCGACAATAGCCTTGAAAGCAGCAGGATTGTTCATAGCAAGGTCGGCAAGAACCTTACGGTTAATCTCTATACCTGCCTTGTGAATCAAGCCCATCAACTTAGAGTAAGAGAGGTCTTCAAGACGAGCAGCGGCGTTAATACGCTGAATCCACAATGCGCGGAAATTACGCTTCTTGTTCTTTCTGTCACGATAAGCGTAAGTCAAACCTTTTTCCCAAGTATTCTTGGCAACGGTCCACACATTCTTACGACTTCCGTAGTAACCTCTTGTAAGTTTTAAGATTTTTTTTCTACGTGCTCTTGAAGCAA
>CAMEKH010000148.1 GCA_945921235.1 uncultured Prevotellaceae bacterium
AAATATTCTTTATTAAATTGTGTTAAATTTTTGAGGATTTTGGTGTGATGATGTTGGTGGGGTCGCGCACGCGCGCGCGACTTCTCTCTCCTTTACTTTACTTTACTTTACTTTATGGGATTTTCTCCGAGAAAACTCGGGTTTTCTCCGAGTAAATGTGGGTTTTCTCCGAGTAAACCGGGGTTTTCTCCGAGAAAACCCCTTTTTTAGGCTCCGAGTTTGTTAATAGAATATTTCCACAGAAAATTTTCTTAGCGATTCACAAATTGTTAATGCTATTAATATACGTAAACAATAATTTAATGTTTTACAAGCTATAGAATTACTCGTTGGCGAGGTCGTTGATGTGTTGGGCGAGTGTTTTGGCTTCGTCGGAAAGGCGGTCGGTGAGTTCTATCTGCTGGGCGCGAGGGAACTTAATATCGAGTAGTTTGGCGAACAATTGTATCTTCTCCTTGGGCATCAGAATCCCTTCGGTGAGGTCGCTGACAAGTTGGTCATAAGTCAGCTGCATCAGGTATTCAAGTTGCGGTCTCTCGACGGTCTTGGAGACAACAGCAGCCACTTCGGCTACGACACTTGGCTGTCGCACCGTAGCAGGTATGTAATTGGCTGTGTCTTTCTCTTTCTTCTTCGCCATGCCGACATTAATGGATATAATTCTGCGACAAATGTAACTGACTATCTTTAACCACTAATTTTAATGATTAAAAAGATATGATAGGCAGTATAATAGGCGCAGGGCTTGGTGCGATAGGTAGCATCTTCGGCGGCATTAAGGCATCGCAGGCGATGCGCAAGGTGAAAGACAATATTAACGCCGAGAAGGCAGATAATGAGGCTTGGTACAATGCTGAGTATTACAATGACGCTACACAGCGTGCTGATGCGCAGCGAGCAATCCAGATGACGATGGAAGATGTGCGCAAGCGTAACCAGCAGGCAAGAGCGATGCAAGCCGTTGCCGGTGGTACTGACGCGAGTGTTGCAGCGGAGAAGGCAGCGAATAATCAGGCGATTGCCGATACTATGTCGTCGATTGCAGCAGATGCAGCTAACCGCAAGGACGAGATACAGCAGCAATACAGGCAGACTAAGAGTGCGCTCAATGCGAACTTGAATAATCTGGAAATGAATAAGGCACAGGCTATCACACAGGCTACGCAAGGCGTGGTGGGCGCCGGTAGTAAGATTGCGGAGGCACTTGGATAAGGAGGTGACTATGGCTAAGCAGACAACATTAACTAAACCTACACCATCGACTGATCCGTTGGGCGACTACAAGCAGAAGCAGCTCGCCGGGCTGTTTGGCGGAAAGGATTATGTCGCTCCGCAGACCATGGGCGTTGATACCGGCAACACCGAATCGGTGAAAGACCCTAAGCCGGCGACACCGTGGGATAGTAAATCATACACAGCTACACAGCCGGACGAGTATGACCAGCTGATGAGCCGACTTAACAGCGACAAGGAGCAGCAGGACCGTGAGACGGAGAAGCGGCGCAAGCGTGCGCAGCTCTTCGCCGCAATTGGCGATGGTCTTGCATCGCTATCCAATCTATTCTTCACAACGCAGTATGCGCCGAATGCTTACAATCCGGCTTACTCGCTGAGTGAGGCAACCAAACGCAGATATGACGAGCTGCAAGCTAAGGGTGATGCCGAATGGCGCGACAAGGTGAGAGAGCGTATCGGTGACTTGCAGCGCAAGAGAGCTGAGAGGATTGCTCAAGCTAACGCAGCAGCAGAGCGAGCCTACAAGGAGCGTGAATATGCGCTGAAGCAAGCCGACCTATTACGTAAGGCAAAGGCTGACGAGGCGAAGAATCAGCTGGAGCAGGACAAGCTACGAATGAAGCAAGATGTTGATGCATCTACGATTGCTCGCAATAATGCTCAGGCAAGGTATTACCGTAATGGCGGAGCCGGTGCCGGGCGCAGAGGTGGCGGAAGTGGGAATCAGTGGAACACTGAAACCACGACTAAGAAGTATGATGAGTATGGTAATGTAATAGAACAGACTAAGCATCGTAGCAATGAGAATGCCGGAAAACGGAAGTCTGGAAAACTCGGAAGTAAAGATAATGCGACCGGTGAAGGAGATTGGTAACAAGTAATTATTTGAAGATGAAAGAATTAAAGAAGCCTCAGTTAAATATAGAGAATGCGTCGAAGCTCTATGATAAGTTAATCGACAACGGTTACGATACTGATTATCTTGGTGATAAGGATTATTTTCTCGAAGTGATGAAAAAGCCATCAGTCCGTGACGAATTGTATAACACCATAGTTGAACGAGATGACTTCAAGATTGGCGGTCGCGAATACTATGATAGTAGATTACTCGCACCTACATCGAGCACTCTCGACGATGCGCCGGACGATGTTCAGCGGTCGCTTGCAACACCGAAGCCTGCAAGCGAAACTGCAAGCAAGCCACAGCCTGTAGTAGAGCAGCCGCAACAGCCGCAGGCAGCTAAGTTACAAGCCGGTGGCACTCCGTTTAATCCACAAGGCAAGGGAGCTGTAATCAACAATATGCTTGCGAAGTCGCGTGAGGTGATTGGCGGCATGAATGATGCAGCGGACAAGACACGCAGAATGGTGGAGAATGCTCCTACCAACCCACAAGGGCAGCAGCTTGCGAAAGCTCACGAAATGCAGCGTCAGATGAACGGACAGCCGAAGCCGATTGGATTGTCGAATTGGGGAGCCGGTCAGCAGGCGAAGCAGTCGGGCGAAGATAATAAGCCAATGCGCAGTATGCAGTCACCGCAGCCGTATGGCACGGTGATGGAGAATGGCGAGCGTAAGCAGCAATGGTTGCTCGGTGACGGCACGGTTACATCGAACTATCTACAAGCTGATGCAGCGGAGACGCAAGCGCGTGGTGCAAGATTGCAGCATGAGTTTACACGCCGTATGCAAGGCAATGGGCTTGATCCGGCGAAGAAGGAGGACATCAAGCGGCAGCAGGAACTCGACATGCGCGATGAGCTGAAGCTACAGCTGGACAGGCAAGCGGAAGCGAACAAGGATGCACGATTGCAGAACGCTAAGGAGAAGAATGATGCTTACACAAAGTGGAAGAAAGAGCACCCATTCCTATCGGCGGTGCTTTCTATAATCAATGATGGTGATGTCGGCAATGTTAATGATGCACTCACCATCGACGGACAGCAGAATATCATCGACACTGAGAATGCACTCGACACAGAGGCAGACTTCATTAATCAGACGCAGCAGAAATTCGACGTTGCCGGAAACGGTGGAGGAACATCGTTGCTAAAGGGCTTTCGGAATCCGTGGTTGCGTGAGGGCACATACAGCTTCGGGGCGAGTGACTTGCGCAATGCTATGGCACTGTCGAAGGCGCAGCAGAAGCAGGAGCGCGGCGAGGAGCTTAGCGATGCAGAGCAGCGGCTTATGACTACAGCAGGCATATCGGCGGCAGCAGATGAGTTGCTTGATAAGGATATATCGGCATGGTACAGTGTAGGCTCGATTACCAGCGAATCAATACCGTTTATGGCGGAAATGCTTGCAAATCCACTATCGGGAGCCGGAAAGGCAGTTGCGAAGTATGCTGTGAAGCGAATGGGTGTAGAGGCAGTGAAGAATCTCACACGCAAGCAGTTAATGACGAAGATTGCAGCGAGAGCACTTGGCGATGTTGTTGGTGCGGCAGGTATGGCTGCCACCACCGGAACTCTTGGTGTGCTTGCAGATGCAGAGCGTCGCAGAATGGGTGATGTGGTGCCTGAGTATGACCAGAGCGGTCGAGTGATTGGAGCGAAGTTTGAGGGCGGCGAAGGTTACGGAACAGCACTCGCTAAATCGTTCGGAGCACGCACCATCGAGAACTGGAGCGAGATGGTTGGCGAATATTTCTCCCCTATTCTCAACGCAGCCGGAAAGGGTGTGAGCAAAGGTCTGCATAAGATTGGGCTTGGTAATGTGGTAGATTGGGCAACCAACGTGAGCAACAGTGCTATTGCACGTCAGATAGGCAACTTCGAGAGCAGAGTTAAGTTTAATGGTACTATCGGTGAGTGGGCGGAAGAACAAGTAGGCACGGCAGCCAATGCGCTGCTAATTGGTGACAGTGACTGGAGTGACCTTGTAGATGCAAGGCAGCAGGCAATTACCTTCGGTGGTGTTGCGCTGATGGGCGGCACTATCAGTGCGATTAAAGCCGGAGTATATCCTTTCGGTCGCAGACGAGCAAAGAACAAGCTCAACGAAGCCAACGAGAAAGGTGCTGAGGTGTATGGCGAGCGATGGAATGACATCGTTACGCAGTTTGATGAGGGCAAGTTTGAGGACGTGTTCCCCGAGCAGATGCGACAAGCGATAACTCCCGAGGAGAAAGAATCTATCATTGATTATGGTCGCAGATTGCAGACGTGGCGCGGCTACAACATTGTAGATGAGAAGCGCAGAATCGAGAAGATAGAGGCGGTGGAAGATGATATGCGTGATAACTTCGACAAGGGAGCCGACACCGATATAAATGATAATGATACACTCAATCAGATTAAGCTCGATTACGATAGCAAGGTGGAAGCCTTTACACAAGCATTCGGCGATGCGCCTGAGAATGTGCTTGCAGACGACGGGGACTACACCGGGCAGCTCATTAGAATGAAGAATGCCGGACAGCTCACCGAGGAGCAGGCGACGGCGGCTATTGACTATCTTAACGCTAAAGCGAAGTATGACGGAGCGGCATACAGCTTCGAGGAAGGAATTGATGCGGTTGCAC
Organism: uncultured Prevotellaceae bacterium; assembly: GCA_945921235.1. Taxonomy (GTDB): domain Bacteria; phylum Bacteroidota; class Bacteroidia; order Bacteroidales; family Muribaculaceae; genus CALZFJ01. Next base: position 4,766 of record CAMEKH010000148.1, read on the forward strand.
GCAAGGTGCGGCTGGATATGCAGTCCACTGCCAACAAGAATGGCAGAGTTATTGCAGCTACCACAAAGGTTGGAGGCAATGAGGTGTATGTGATAGGTGGTGATGTGGTTGCAGATGCAGAGGGCAATATTGATTATACTAATTCATCAACCGACATCGTAATCAAGCACAAGGATACCGGCGATATTGAGTATAGCAACATCAATAACCTATCGACAGCAACCGATATGGGAGATGTGCAGCAGCTATCGGATATTGCACTTGATAATGCAACAGCGGAATACAATCGAAAGAGAGAATTGTTCCAGAGCGGCAAGGTTGATACCACTCCGGGAGCGAAAGTTTCGTTGCGACTGAACGATGGAACGGAGTATTCCGGCACTATTGCAGGTAGGACAGAGAAGACAGGTAATGTGATAGTCAGATATGAAGATGGAAATCTTGATTCATTCAGCGAAGAAGAACTGCAAAATGCTTTCGACCGTTATAATTGGCTTCGAGTTAGCCAGCAAGATACCGTAGATG
>CAMEKH010000149.1 GCA_945921235.1 uncultured Prevotellaceae bacterium
GTGTGATTGTAGTCGATACCGCTATCGATAATTCCCACAACCACGTTTTTACCTTTGATAGCATTACCGGCGAGGTCGATAGATTCATTCACCTTGTTCACAAGAGATTTTTCTCTTGTAACTTTGTTTTTCAACTTTATAGGGGTTTCAATGGAGAGTCGTTTCACGGCAGGATAAGCAGCCACTTGCTCCACGTTATCCACAGGCATGCGAACTACAAGGATATCGTCGATTTGAGCCTCAATGGTGGCGCCTGCTGCGGCAAAATCGGGCATATTATCCACGTTCTCGAGGCGGACAATAGTGAGGACAGAGGGTTTTCCGTCGACAATCTCCGCTTTAAGACGAGACTTGGATTTAACTCCACTTTCGGTGCTCACGTTGCCCGCCTTGTATTGTTGCAGGTAATTTAGCGAGTAGGGCGATAGCTTGCACTGAGCGTTGCCGGCAAGAGTAGCGGCAATAGCAAGCAATATAGATAGGAAAAATTTCATAAAGATGCAGTTGAGAAAAAGAAATAAATGTATTTTATTAAAAATCAAAGCCTACTATGAGTTAAGATGCACACATAGTAGGCTTCAAAAAAGTTATTTATTATTTAAGACCTTCAACGTATTTGCGCAGAGCGTCATTACCCGGGTCCACTTCAAGCCACTTAATGTAGTAACCTTTCATCTTCTCCTTGTCGCCTGTAGCGAAGCAATAGTTGGCAAGATATTGATAGGCGAGGATATAATCGTCTTGACGTTTAGTCTTGTTTTCGGGGTCTTGGTCGAGAAGTCCGAGAACAGTTTCGTAGGTGCTCACAGCCTTACCATCGGTCTTGGCAGTTTCCGAGACTTGAAGGATTTTAGCCTTCTGCATATTTACGAGGATACGCATGCGAGTGTCGTCGGCAATTTTGTCGTTCACCATATCCACATATTTCAAAGCGTTAGCCACAGCTACGGCTTTCGATTCAGGCACAGAGTCGTAGGCGGCAACGTAGAAGTACTTTTTCGATAGCACGAAGAGGTCGTTGGTCTTGTAGTCGCCTTTGTCGACAAACATTTGGTAGTATTTAGCAGAGTTTACATAGTCGTCGGCATCGCTGTAGGCATCGCTAAGGTCCTTAAGGAGGTCGTTTTTGTAGGGGTTAGCCTCATAGGCTTTCACGCGCTCGGCAAGCGCCTCAGAAGTTTTGTTGAGCTTCTTCAAGGCATCGGCATAGTCGGTGTAGTCCTTCACTTCATACTTGGCACCTTCGGGGACAGGCATAGCAAAAAGCTCTTTAGCGGCAATTTCGGCGTCTGCCCAATTCTCCATAGCCACGAGGTTATAGAGCTCGAGACGCTTCATGTAGAACACGTTTTTGTCGCTTGCTGGGAGCGAAGATACGATTTTTTTCGCAAGGTCAAGAGATTCCTGATATTTTTTGCCGTAGAATAGGAGGCTTGCGTAGCGCACTTCGTCTTGCTTGAAGTGGTTAGGATTTTTGATGTATTCGCCATATTGCTCGGCAGCCTTAGTCCACTGGTCGTTCTCGTAGTATTTTTCGGCGAGTTCGCGCTGAGCGAGAGCAGAGTTGGGGTTCTCTTGGAGCAAGTCGACAAGACGTGAGATAGCCTGCTGAGCGTTCACATGGAAAAGAGCGCGGGCATATTTCACGTAAGGTTCAGAGAGCGAAGGATTGTAGCTGATAGCCTCGTCGTACATACCCTGAGCGTCGCCGGTTTTTTTGTCGGAGGCAGCCATATCACCCTCGAAGATAGGCGTGTCGGGCTCTTTGGCGTTAGCTTTGCGAGCTTTTTTGATATATTCGGCAATTTCTTTAGCATATTTCACAGCATCGGCATCGTAGTAAGCGCGAGCTATGGCAACGAGCAATTTAGCGTCTTTTTTGTTTTTGTTGAGAGCCAATTTGAAGTTGTCTTCAGCAGCATTCTTGTTGCCATTCTTCAAGTCGAGCTTTGCAAGACCGATATAGTTGAGCGGGCAAGCACCGGCATCAGCCACACCTTTGGTGAAGTAGTCCTTTGCGAGAGTGGCATTTCCATTTTCGAGAGCAACGCAACCGAGGTAATAGAAAGCCTCCGATTTATTAGTCGAAGCATCGTTGAGGTTACGCTCCAACAACTCTTTTGCATTGTCGTACTGAGCAACTTTGTAGTACTCAATACCATCTTTGTAACCTTGCGCGAAGCAAGTGATTGAACCGCTAAGAAGTAGCGACAATAGAATCTTCGATTTCATTTCTGTAATAGTATTTAATTGTTTATAAAATTCTAATTGAAAAATCAATTTAATACAGTCATTCGAGGCTCACCATTCGAGGGTGAACTACAGCCGGCATGACTCCGGTGCCGAGAATAATTTTTTGCCCGATAAATCCGGTGAGGAATGAGTAGAATCCGTGGGCGAGGCTGCCGTTGGGACTTGTCGTGGTGACGTAAATGCTACGATAGAGCGGGTAGCTACCCTCATAGATGTATAATTGGTAGGGCTTGTAGGCATTCGGGTTGTTGTCGCGGCGTATTTTGAGGACTTTAATACGCTCGGAGAAGTCGATAGCCGAAGTGTCGTTTTTCTGCAGAGCGTCGACTTTTTCCTGCATAGAGCGGTTTTTTGTGTCGGCACTTTGCATATCGGCAGTAATCCAGCTCACACCTATTACGCCTATGGAATTTTTGCGTTTTTCCACTTCTTCAAACACCTCTTGGCTGTTTTTGCAAGCGTAGACCTCAGAGGAGAATTTCTCGCCACGGAGAATAGAGTCAGTCATATATTGCACGGTGCTTGAGCCGGCGTGGTCGAAAATCACCTGAATTTTTCCGAGCTTTGAAGGGAAAACGTCGCCCCAGCGTTGAGCTTTTCCGGTCATTATTTCCCGCAGTTCGCCAATGGAAAGCTCATCGATGTTATTAGCTTTGTTCACTATAATAGCAATGGCATCGACGGCGATGCGCTGAGTGCGGGGATTTCTGTTCTGGCTTTTGAGATATTCTTTCTGCTTTTCAGTAAGTTCTCGAGCGGTGACAATGAGGCTCGACTTCTTGGTTATAAGAGAGTCGATAGCCGAGTGTTCATCGGTGTAATAAGTCATGATGCTCGCCTTAGGGTATGTGAACTCAAAGACGTCGACTTCTTGGCTCATGATATTGCGGAAACTTGCATCGCAAATCAGTGTGGTGATTCCCGATGTGCTTGAGTCGGTGGGCTTATGGCGGTCGCAAGAAATCATAGCAATAGTTGCGATAGATGCTACCAGAGTCGATATTATAACACCTTTTTTCATTTTATTAGAGTTAGTATTGATTTTGCTTTTGCTTGTCACTGTTAGTTTCTGCCTGTGAAATAGCGATATGCTCTCCAGATTCCATAGAAGGTGAATAAAGAACCTAAAGCAAGTTTCATCCATTGCCAATCACCGAACAGGATGTCGAAATAACCGGAGAAAGTGAGGTAGCCCATTCCTAAGTAAATAGCGAGCATAAACACACCAAATACTTTCTTTATCAATTTCGGTGAGTTAGAACCGGATATTGAAGCATTGTCTTTTTCGTCGAAATCTTTTCTTTCTGTCATTTTACTGTTTTGTAACATTTGACATAAAATAATGCCATAGGTTTAAGCCGCTTGTGCAAAAATAACGAGCAAACGACTTTTCAGCGTAAAGTTATAAAAAATGAGGTAATATCACGTTATATTATAGCGGTAATTAAAAATTCTTAACGTAAAAGAATAGAAAAGAGCCGTAACCTGCAAGGCTACGGCTCTATTTAAGATATAATAATTGATTTCTCAATTAGTTCACACCTTGAAGTTTGAACGAAACAGGGAGTGTGTACCACACGTTCACAGCCTGACCGTTCATCTTGCCCGGAATGAAATCGGGGAGAGTCTTGCAGACGCGAACAGCCTCTTTGTCGAGGTCGCGGTCGACAGAGCGAACCACTTTCACTTCGCCGATTTTACCGGTTTTGGTAACGACGAATTGCACTACTACACGTCCTTGCACGTTGTTCTCCATTGCCATTGTCGGATAGTTGATGTGAGTAGAAAGATACTTCATGAGAGCTTGCTCACCACCCGGGAATCGCGGCATCTGCTCAACAGCGCGGAACACCTCTTCCTTGACGGGTTCGGGTTTCTTCTCCTCAACGATAACTTCATTCTTGTGCTCGCGAACCACATTGCGGTCGTCAGTACCTTCATTGAAGTTAGTCTGTCCGAAAGCAGTCTGAGTTTCTTTCAACTCGTCTTGCGACTGGATTTCATCGTCCTTAGTAACTTCTTCATCTTTAGCAATCAACAGCTCTGTAACCTTAACGGTGTTAAGGATTTCCTCGGGGAGAGCTTCGGGTTCGGGTTGCTCGATGCGTTCCTGAACTTCCTCTTCTTCTTCCTCTTCGGCAGCGTTGTCAACGCTTGTTACAACCTGCTCAATGGTGTCCTTAGGCTGAGCCTCCTCCCATTTCTGCTGGATAGTTTGAACTACTTGAGCAAGTATGAAAACTATAATAATGAAGATTACTACAACAATCATCGACTTATTGTGGCGACCATCGGATTTGCGGCGCATGGTATATGCACCGAAGTCTTTGTTTTTGTTTTCAAAGACTATGTCGCACCATTCTTTTGATGAAAGATCTACATCTTTTGCCATAATTAAAAACTTTTTAATCGTTCATAAAACTTGAATCAATCATCAATTACCAGATTTAGCTTTGCAGTCAATCATCAGAGCCGAGTCAACTTGGTTGATACGGTCGATTTGATAACGGCTGATACTATTAATCTGCATCTCGTCGAGAGCTGTAACCAAACTCATGAATGAAGCGTTAGGAGTAGCCTTGATGATGACAACCGGACGCGTGAGCGTGGAGTCGTTACGAATCTTCTTGGCTTCCTGCTGGTAGATACTGTCGTTAGCCTCCTTGTTGGCAGAGAACTTATTAGCTTTCCAGTCCTCTTTCAACTTGTTGATTTTCTCGAGTACCTGCTTGTTGCGTTCATGCAAGATAGCGCGAACACCTTGCGGTGCGCCGTTCTTGTTTGGTTCGAAAGCGATTTCCTTCATATTGTTGTTAAGGAGTTTACCGCTTGGGTCCGCATCAGTTACGGGCATACCTTCGTAGTAGTAGACGAAGTCTTTCACGGGTACACCTTCGCTGTTAAGCTCACTATCAAGAATAATAGTGATTGCTTCAGATTGTTTTACCTTGTTCTGCTCTTGTTTATCCACTTTTTCATTAGTAGGAAGACTTATTTGCAAAGTCTGCGACTTAATCATTG
>CAMEKH010000150.1 GCA_945921235.1 uncultured Prevotellaceae bacterium
GGATTGGCTTTTGAGGGATGCGGCATATTGCGCCTCGGAATCAACGGCAAGCACTCATAAGCACCAATATTAGAAAATATACCAAACCGAGTCAACCTTTTTCAGTAACGGACAATAATTTCTGTTTTTCAATCTTTTTCGGTTTAGTTTTTTCGTATTTCGTGAATTATGTGTAAGTTTGTGCAACGATTTCCGCTGCGCATCTTTGGTGGCGGAATATACTTTGTGTTATTATGGTTTACAAATACGATTATCTCGTAATAGGGTCGGGCATCGCAGGTATGAGTTTTGCCTTGAAGGTTGCCCACAGCGGTAAGGTTGCATTGATTTGCAAGACTTCGCTCGATGAGGCCAACACCTACTTTGCACAGGGTGGTGTGGCATCGGTTACTAACACTCTTGTCGATAATTTCGACAAGCATATTCACGACACTATGGTGGCGGGCGATTGGCTTAGCGACCGCGAGGCGGTGGAGAAGGTGGTGCGTGAGGCTCCGGGACAGATAAAGGCATTAATTGACTGGGGCGTGGACTTCGACAAGAAGGAGAATGGTGAGTTCGACCTGCATCGCGAGGGCGGGCACTCGGAGTTCCGCATTCTGCACCACAAGGACAATACCGGTGCGGAGATTCAGGAGAGCTTGATAAAGGCTGTGAAGCAGCATGAGAATATCGATGTGTATGAGAATCGCTTTGCGGTGGAAATCTGCACACAGCATCATCTCGGCAAGGTGGTGACGCGCCGCACCCCCGACATTACTTGCTATGGCGCATACGTGCTTAATCCCGAAACCGAAACGGTGGATACATTCCTCTCTCGTGTCACGCTTATGGCTACTGGAGGTGTGGGTGCAGTGTATCGCACCACCACCAATCCGCTTGTGGCTACCGGCGATGGCATAGCTATGGTGTATCGCGCCAAAGGCACGGTGAAGGATATGGAGTTTGTGCAGTTTCACCCCACTGCGCTCTATCACCCCGGCGACCGTCCGTCGTTTCTCATCACCGAGGCGATGCGCGGCTATGGAGGTGTGCTCCGCACGCTCGACGGGAAGGAATTTATGCAGAAGTATGACCCTCGGCTATCGCTTGCTCCGCGCGACATAGTGGCTCGCGCTATCGACAATGAGATGAAGATGCGCGGCGACGACCATGTGTATCTCGACGTCACTCACAAAGACCCCGAGGAAACGCGCAAGCATTTCCCGAATATCTACCAAAAGTGCCTGAGTCTTGGCATCGACATTACGAAGGATTATATTCCGGTAGCACCTGCGGCGCACTACCTGTGTGGCGGAATTAAAGTCGACACCAATGCTTGCTCGTCGATTCAGCGGCTCTATGCCGTGGGCGAGTGCTCATGCACAGGGCTACATGGCGGCAACCGATTGGCTTCTAACTCACTGATAGAAGCCGTGGTCTATGCCGATGCTGCCGCAAAGCACAGCATGGAACACATCGACCAATACACGTTCCGCGAGGATATTCCCGAGTGGGACGACAAGGGTACACAGCACCCCGAGGAGATGGTGCTCATCACGCAAAGTGCCAAAGAGGTGGGTGAGATTATGGCAACCTACGTGGGCATAGTGCGCAGTAATCTGCGCTTGCATCGCGCTTGGAACCGCTTGGACATTCTCTATGAGGAAACTGAGAAGCTCTTCAAGACAAGCAAGGTGAGCCGCTCGATTTGTGAGTTGCGCAACATCATCAATGTGGGCTATCTAATTATGCGTCAGGCAATGGAACGCCATGAGTCGCGCGGATTGCACTACACTATCGACTACCCGCCCGAAAAACGCCCGGAGTAAACAAATTCTGCCATTATTTTGGTTTTCAGGGTGGGTTGTAGTAATTTTGCAGTGAAAACAAAAATGATTAACGTAATTTATTAAAATAAAGAAATTTTTCTCATTCGATGAATTTTGTAGAAGAACTTAAATGGCGCGGTATGATTAACAACATGATGCCGGGCACTGAAGAGCAACTGAATAAGGAAATGACTACGGCTTACCTCGGTATTGACCCTACTGCCGACTCTCTGCACATAGGGCATCTCGTGGGTGTGATGATGCTTAAGCATTTGCAACGTGCCGGTCACCGTCCGCTCGCACTTGTGGGTGGTGCCACGGGCATGATTGGCGACCCCTCGATGAAGTCGCAGGAGCGCGTGCTCATTGATGAGGCTACTTTGCGCCACAATCAAGAATGCATAAAGCGTCAGCTTGCCAAATTCCTCGATTTCGACAGCGAAGAGCCTAACCATGCCGAGCTCGTGAATAATTACGACTGGATGAAGGATTATGGTTTCCTCAATTTCATTCGCGACATCGGCAAGCATATCACCGTGAATTACATGATGGCTAAGGACTCGGTGAAGAAGCGCCTCGGCAGCGACACTCAGCATGGAATGTCGTTCACCGAATTTTCTTATCAGCTTCTGCAAGGTTACGATTTCTTATATCTCTATGAGCACAAGGGGTGCAAGCTCCAAATGGGCGGTAGCGACCAGTGGGGTAATATCACCACCGGAACGGAGCTTATTCGCCGCACTTGCGGTGGCGAGGCGTTTGCTCTCACTTGTCCGCTTATCACTAAAGCCGACGGAAAGAAATTCGGCAAGACCGAGAGTGGCAATGTGTGGCTCGACCCGAAGCGCACATCGCCCTATAAGTTCTATCAATTTTGGCTTAATGTGAGCGATGAAGATGCCGAGAAGTATATAAAGATTTTCACCGTGCTCACTAAAGAGGAGATTGATGCTCTTGTAGCTGAGCAGGCTGAGAATCCCGGATTGCGACCCATTCAGAAACGTCTTGCCAAGGAGATAACCACTATGGTGCATTCGGCTGCCGACTATGAGGCTGCCGTGGAGGCATCGCAGATTCTTTTCTCCAACAAGGCTCAGGAGATTCTTCATAAAATCGATGAGGACACTTTGCTCTCGGTCTTTGAGGGCGTGCCTCAATTTGAAGTGTCGAAGGACCTTATTACTGCCGGTGTCGACCTCGTCGACCTCGTTGCAGAGCACACGCAGGTGTTTGCCTCGAAGGGCGAGATGCGCAAGCTCACCAAGAGCGGTGGTGTGTCGGTCAACAAGGAGAAGGTTGTGGACCCGCAGATGAAGATTGATGCTTCGTTCCTGCTCAATGACAAGTATATACTTGCTCAGCGCGGAAAGAAGAACTATTATCTCATCATTGCCCGATGATTAAATGCTTTGGCACTGATTTTCGGTAGTAGAAAAAGATAAAACTTGAAATATTAATGAGGCTGTGTCGTAATTAAGGGTTATGACACAGCCTCACTTTCGATATGATTTCTATAAGGGTGTGCGTCGTATGAAACTCCTCACAAGCCGACAAATACGCCAAGTGCGTGATGTCTGCATTTTCCGTAATGGTATGGAAGTATTTTTATGATGCGATTTAGCAATGACCGTTTTGGTTAATATTGCCAATATGTATTAACTTTGCAAAAATCAAAAGGGAATCCCTATATAAAGACTAAACCGGATAGCTTGACCAACCAGGGGCTACCGGGAATCAACAGTGCAAATTTAGAGACTCCCTGTGAATAAAACAAATTTTGGAGCAAAAAAGTTATGAAATATAGCAAATTTGAGCAAATATTATCGCAAGACAGGCTTCATAGATACCTTTTAGCTTGTAACAACGATACAAAAAAGGCGATGACATTATACAGATATAATCTTCGCCTTTCTCAAGAATTGTTTACGATAATCAGTTGTTTTGAAGTCGCTCTACGCAATGCAATCGACCGTCAAATGGTTGCGACACTTGGCTCTGATTGGCTTCGTGACGCAATTCTTCCCTGTGGTATATTCTCCGGCAGTAAATGCAGAGATACTTCCAAAATTATATCTCGTTCATTTAATAAATTGAACACTCATAATTTATATACACATTCCAAACTCATCGCAGAAATGGAATTTGGAGTTTGGAAATATATGTTCTCTGCTCCACAATATAAGGCTTCAGGAAAAGTCTTACTGAAGATTTTTCCGAACAAGCCAAAATCTTCCGCAATAAAGCAATACAATAATTTGTATGTGTTCAATAAACTTGACGGAATAAATAATTTGAGAAATCGAATTGCTCATCATGAACCAATTTGCTTTTTGCATAATTCAGCAACAATAGACACGACATACATTTTAGAACTTTATATGCGTATTCATAATTTGTTTTTGTGGCTTGACATTGATAGCAAATCACTCCTATACGGATTAGACCATATACAAAGTATTTGCGATTCAATAAATCATATTAAATAAGAATTCGTTATGAAGAAAATTTTATCAACGATAATTGCGTTATTCTTTTTCACCTCATTTTCTTTTGCTCAATCTGCAAATGATAAAATTGGCGAAATGATGAATAACGGTCAATGGTTTGAGTTACGGGAATATTTACAAACTGAAAACGATAGTGTCTCTCCTTTTATTGAAAAATTCGCTAACGCTATGTTAGCACACTTTTTTAATCAACCTGAATTGGCAGTTGAAAATTCTCAAGCACTAATTAAAGACTTTAGCGAGGATTTAGGTATTGGTAATATTTTGTCAGTAGGTCAAAATAATTGCAAAAAACCAAAGCAAACTTGGAGAGAGCACACAAGCTGCACATACTTTAAGCCAAATTTTAGATTCTACCAAACAATTTCTTGACTCAACATCAATATTATCTTTTAATAACCAGATTAATAGATATTCCGAACTCTCAAAATTCTCCCCTTACAGAGTTTCAAAGAAATTCCCTGAAGTTTCACTTCCTATCAGAATAGATACCGCCATAATAATTAAGGATAAACCAACTAACATAAAAGTATTTCATGGCTCTTGATACCGGAGATGGATCATTCGGAATATTCTTTGGTAATAGCTGGCAATTTATGAAGTCATATATAACTCCAGACCAGAAATCAATAGACGCTGTTTTTGGTGGTAGTGGTGGTTTTGATAAAGTGTCATTGTATAGGATAAAAGATATACCTCTTACCATTGGGAACACTACAATTACTATTCCTCAAATTGACTTATCCGAGACATATTTGGATGGCGAAGATTGCAATGTTAGAATTGGAATAAAAACGGGTCAGTAGAAATTTAGTGGGGATAGGCGTATAATTTGGAAATACGGAAGAGGA
>CAMEKH010000151.1 GCA_945921235.1 uncultured Prevotellaceae bacterium
ATGAACCTCTTCCCGATTCCTACCAATGTGATTGCTGCTCAGCCCGACTTTGAGCAAAACATCGGTTATTAATTAAAGTGTCACTTTAAATAATTTGAAGAAATGAAGAATTTTAAATATATCATTTGGGGCGTTTTGGGACTGTCTATGACGGCAGTGTCATGCGATAAGCCTACAGACGAAAATCCTGTATATCAGGAACCCCAAGCATTTGTGCTGAACACACCGGCTTATGCCGATGCTGTCTACGACTTGAAGAATACTGACAATGTCGTTCTCACTTGGTCGCAACCCGACTATGGCTTCGCTGCCGAGGTGGATTACAAGGTGCAAGTTTCGGTCGATGGCGACTGGACGAGCGATAAGGTGCAAACTGTTTCGGAGGCTTCAAACAGCTGCAAAACTTCGATTGATGCACATGAACTCGCCGTGCTCATTTGCCAAGCTCTTGGAGTAGCGGCCGAAGATGAAATGCCTACCGAGCCTATCAAAGTGTGGTTGCGTGTGAAAGCCGAAATTCCCGAAGTGGAAAAAGAAGGACTCTTAAATAGCGTGATTTATTCAAATGAAATCACTCTTAACCGCGTGATGCCTTATTATGCTCTGCCTGATATGCAATTGCCTACTGCTATGTATATGATTGGCCAATTCTGCAATTGGGATTGGGGTAAAGCTCCTAAGATGGTTGCCGTGAACGGTCATCCCGAGTTGTTCTGGGTAATACGTTATGTGAAGGCCGGTGAAGGCTTCAAGTTCAACTATACTCCCGATTGGGGCGGAACTCAGTTCGGCTACGACGAAAGCATCGTTACTATTGCCAACAATGTGGCAGGTGATGTTACTGCCGACGGCGACGGCAACTTCGTTCTTTCGAAGAGCGGCTGGTATATCTTCGGTGTGGCTACTGAAATCGTTGGTCGCAGCTATCACTACACTATCGATATTCTGCCTCCTAATGTCTACGTCTATGGTATGGCTAATGGCGGAACCTGGGATAAGTCGGAAGCATGGAAATTTGATGTTATCGACGACCCCGATGCCGAGTGGCCGTTTGTATCGCCTACGGTATTGGCTACTCAGGGTGATGATTCTGCTTGCTTGCGTCTCGCTATCTGTCCCGACACTTGGTCGGTAGGTACTGTTGACTGGTGGAGAACAGAGTTCATCTTCTTCGACGGCAATATCACTTATCGTGCCGATGGTCCCGACCAAGACCGCGTTGGCAACCCTGCGGGTAAGGTTTATCTGAACTTCGTGACCGGTAAGGGTAAAGTTGAGTAATAACTAATTTAAATTTCAAGAACAATGTTAAAGAAATTAAGCATATTTTTATTCGCTGCTCTTGCTCTTGGCTTTACATCATGTGAGGAAGACTGGGTGGAACCTACACCACAAAGCAATCCGCAAGAGCCTGTAATGAGTCTTGAAGGTCTTACCGTTGACTACGGTCAAGCTCTAAAGGGCACCGAAATCGACCTTACTGCGGTCGAATCTATCGATGTTATCTCTACAACTGCTACTCCCGAGCTTCGCGAAGGACAAGAGGTGGGATATGTGATGTATATGTCGAAAAATGCCGACTTCAGCGATTCTCACTCAGTGGTTGTGACTGATGGTAAAGTGGCTTCAAGCGCTGTCAATGCCGTTTATCGCAAAATATTTGGCAAGACTCCTAACGCCAACAATGTGTACTTCCGCTTTGCAGCTTTCTTGAACTATGACGACGGTGCTGCCGTTCGCTTCGGCGACACAAATACATTTTTTGCCCAGACAGGAGCAATCAGTGTTACCCCGATTCCCGAATCGTTCACCGTGGAGGAGGAATATTATCTCGTCGGCGATATGAACAAATGGAATATTAATGCTCCTATCAAGTTCAACCACAGCGACAAAGATGTGTATGACGACCCATACTTCACTCTTACTGTTGAGGTTCCCGACAATTGCTATTGGAAAGTCGTTCCTAAGTCATCGTTAGGAAACTGGGATGGTGAGATTTGGGGTGTTGCAGTCGATGGCGATGAAAGCACCGAGGGCAAGCTCATCAATGAGGGCGCTCAAGCTGCCAAAATTGCTAAGGGCGGTTGGTATCGCTTCACAATCAATATGATGGAAAATGAATACAAGGTAGAGGCTCTTGGCGACCCATATATCTACATTATCGGTAATAACAATGGTTGGAAGTTTGATAATGGCGATTATCCACTTGTATCGCCCGAGTACGACAATGTGTACACCGGAATCTATCAAATGCCTGGAAACTGCTACATGCGCTTCTATTCGGCACTTAGTGTCGAAGGTAAAGTAGGCTCAATTGGCTCTGATGCCGATGGTAGCGTGAACGTGAACGCAGAGTTTACTAATGGCGTATTCAAAGCTCCTGTGGTAGTCGACGGTCAAGGTTGCTTCGTAATTCCCGAAGCAGGAACATATTACTTCAAGGTAGATTTGAACAATAATTCGGTCTACATGAATAAGATTGACCCTGCAGTGATTTATGTTGTGGGCAACTGCAATGGTTGGAAACCCGAAGATGCATCATGCGCATTGATGAATGAGTCGACTAATGGCGACAGCTACATCTATAGCGGTGAGGTGAATATGCTTCCTAATGATGATGGCAAGAGCTATTTCCGCTTCAACACGGCATTGTCGTGGGATTCTCAAATGGGCACGGTGAGCGGAAGAAATGAGGACCTCGTGTTTGCCGAGGGTGCAGCTTCGTCGAAGTTGCTGTTTGGCAGCGAAGGCTGTTATGTAGTAGACCCGGGAATGTATTTTGTGCAAGTGGACCTCAAAACAGGCAACGTGACACTCGTTGCACTTGAGTAATACTCACACACAATACAATAATAAAAGGGAGGACGCCGATATCGGTGTCCTCTTTTTTCACCCTCCTTGTCACCTTGTTTTGCCCCGGGTGGCGAAAGAAAATCGGGCGAGATGTGGCATTTTGCCGAAATTTTAGTAAATTTGGGGAAAGATTTAAGCTATGAACATACAATTGCCAAAAAGAATCGATGGAGGAGAGCCTGCTGTGCTGCAAAGCGTGCGACAGCTCACGGTGATAGGTGCCAATGGAGCCGGAAAGACGCGCTTCAGTCGTAGCCTGATGCAAGATTGCGGCGAAAAGACATTCTGCGTGTCGGCTCTTAAGGCATTGTTCCCCAGTGGAGAGCGAAACCCGATGCCCGGTTCTATCAATAGCCTTTTCGAAGAAAAATCGAGCACCACGCACTTTATGAAAGACGATGCTCCCACCGAGTTCGACCGCCTGATGTTCCTGCTCCTGCACGATGAATTCATCGATATGCTGAAGTTTAAAGCCGAGGTCCTCACAGGCGGGAATCCCGCCGTTCCCCACACGAAGCTCGATGTGGTGGCTCGTCGGTGGGAGGAAGTTTTCCCCAAGAATCATCTACTCAGGGCGAGCGGCAAACTGCTTTTCTCCAACGAGTCGGCTGATGAGCCATTTGCCGCACTTCGGCTCTCCGACGGCGAAAAGGCTGTGCTCTACTATATCGGTTCGGTGCTCTATGCGCCCGAGAATGCCGTGATATTCGTCGACGACCCCGAGATGTTTCTGCATAACTCCATAATGCAGGCGTTGTGGAATGTGATAGAGTCGATGCGCCCCGATTGCACATTCATCTACAATACTCACGATGTGGGATTTGCCTCTTCGCGAATCGACAACATCTGCGTGTGGGTGCGCAACTTCGATGCAGTGTCGGTGGCGTGGGATTATGAGGTTGTCGACAAGATGTCGACCGACTTCTCCGACCGCCTGATGCTCGACTTGCTCGGAAGCCGCAAGCCGGTGCTCTTTGTGGAGGGCGATGACACTCACAGCCTCGACAGCCGCTTCTATCCGCTCATTTTCACGGAGTACACGGTGAAGCCACTCGGCAGCTGCAACAAGGTGATAGAATCAACGCGGGCTTTCAATGATTTGCGCACATTTCACCACTTGGATAGTCACGGTATTGTGGACCGCGACCGCCGTGAGGACAAAGAGGTGGAATACTTGCGCTTCAAAAACATTCTCGTGCCCAATGTGGCTGAAATAGAGAATATTTTCATGCTCGAGGGAATTATTCGCACCGTGGCGGTGCGAATGAAGCGAAACCCCGACAGAGTGTTTTTTGCCGTGCGCGATGCCGTGATGCTGAAGTTTGGCGAGCAGCTCAAGGCTCAGGCGTTGCAGCATGTGCGTCATCGCGTGAAGCGAAAGGTGGAGGTGCGCATCGACCGCCGTTTCCGCAATATTTCAGCCCTTGAAGAGCATATCACCGACCTTGTGAACGAAATCAATCCGCGCGGAATGTATGAGGCTATTTGCAGGCAGTTTCACGAGTTTATCCGCACCAATGATTATGCTTCGGTGCTTAAGGTGTTCAACGAAAAGGCAATGCTCGGCGACTGCAATGTAGCAAAGTTGTGCAATCTGCGGAGCAAGGAGGAATATATAACTTGTGTTCTGAATATTCTCAAAGAAGACGGACCCGATGCCGGCAAAATTCGCGATGCGGTGAAGCGTTGCTTCGGCATTACGGACGATAAAAATTAGAAAATTTGTGGTAAATTCACTTTTAAGATGAAGAGAAAAATAAAAATATGGATTGAGTGTGCACGGCTACGCACCTTGCCCGTTTCGGTGGCGGGAGTGATTACAGCCACAGGCTTTGCCCTGTTTCATCACCGCTTTTCGTGGGTGCCGGCTCTGCTGTGCTTCGCATTTGCCGTACTGGCTCAGGTGGTATCGAATTTTGCCAACGAATACTACGATTTCAAGCGTGGTGCCGACAAAAAAGGGCGCGTGGGTCCGCGGCGCGGTGTTACCGAGGGCGATATTACGCCCGCACAGCTCCGCAACGCCACTTTTGCTACTCTTGCAGTGGCTTGTGCCTGTGGACTGGGGCTGATACCCTATGGTGGGTGGTGGCTTGTGCCTGTGGGTGCGCTAATTGGCATTTTTGCCTTTGCTTATAGTGCCGGTCCTTTTCCGCTTTCCTATCACGGACTCGGCGATGTGGCAGTACTCGTTTTCTTCGGCATCGTGCCTGTGAACCTCACTTTCTACGTTCAAGCCGGCTATTTCGACCCGCTCACCATGCTCGCATC
>CAMEKH010000152.1 GCA_945921235.1 uncultured Prevotellaceae bacterium
TGCAATACGAGATGTGCAGGCGTGATTTCGCTCCTTCAATCGGGTAGCATGGCTCTTAGTCGAGGAATGTCTCCACGCTATATCGCGGACGATGCTTCACCTCGGCAAAGATGTTGCCTATATACTTGCCTATAACGCCTATCGACAACAATATCATCGCGCCAATAAACCACATCGAGAGCATGATTGAGGTCCAGCCCGATACGGTTCTGCCCATAAAGAACGACCACAAGATATACACTATCATAAAAAAGCACACCACGAGGAAAAGGCATCCGGTTCCAATAATAAAGTTTATGGGCTTGACGGAGAATCCGGTAATACCATCCACGCCGAGATTCACCATCTTGCCTATGGTGTATTTCGACGTGCCGGCCTTGCGCTCCTTGAAGCTATAGCTCACAGTAGCCGACTTGAACCCGAGCAAAGGCACTATGCCCCGCAAATACAGCCCTCTTTCCTCATAGCCCGAGAGCTCATCGAGCACTCTCCGGCTCAGGAGCCTGAAATCGGCGTGATTGTAAACTATTCTCATGCCGAGCAGCTCCTGAAGGCGATAAAAGGCCTTCGCCGAATTGCGCTTGAAGAAGCCATTCACCTTGCGTGACTCTCGCACACCGTACACCACGTCGTAGCCCTCCTCAAAGCGCATAACCATCTCCTCAATCTTAGTTGCGTCATCTTGCAAATCGGCATCAATGGTAATAACGGCATCAACACGGTCCTTCGACATCATCATTCCTGCCATTATAGCGTTTTGCTGCCCCACATTGCCGCGCAGGCTCAACCCCTTTATGCAAGTGCACGACGCATGCAAGTCGCTGATAACAGGCCACGTGGTGTCGGTGCTGCCATCGTTCACAAATAGGATGAAACTGTCGGCGGCTATCACATGCCTGTCCACCAAATCGGCATAGATTGCCGTCAATTCAGCCGCAGTGTCGCGAAGCACCTCAGCCTCATTGTAGCATGGTATGACAATTGCCAATTTAACCATATCTGAAATTTGTAAAATATAACTGATTCCACTAAATTTGCACAAAATTAAGAAAGTATTTCCAATTACGTCATGTTTTTTTCAAAATTGACATCTTTATGGCATTTTTTTGAGCGCAAAAGCGTGCTCTATACATTAGGGCTCGTGCTCACACTTGCCATCTCCATTCTTGAGGCCTCACGCGGCAGGGCGCTCAACTTCTATATCTATAGCGAGGCCACACTCGACTTTCTCGGCGGCCTAAACCCATTTGTCGGGTGGAGTGAGCGCCATACGCTCGATGTGTTTCTGTATCTGCCGCCATTCAACACATTATTCACGCCTTTTGCCCTACTTCCGCAGTGGCTTGGCGCCATAGTGTGGAATCTCTTGAATTTCAATCTACTTTTCCTTGCCATTTCGGCAGTGTGCCGATTGCGAGGCAAGACCATGCGATTCATGATGCTCTATGTGATTTTGGTGATGGCACAGGCGCTGTTCTCATTCCAGTACAACATTACGATAGCATATATATTCCTTTTCTCTTTCATCTTGCTTGAGCGAGGTCAATACTGGTGGGCACTACTGCTAATTGTGATTTCAGGTGCCACCAAGGTCTATGGGTTCTTCGAACTCGCACTTTTCGTGTGCTATCCGCAATTTTGGCGCAACGTAGGCCGAGGCGTGCTACTCCTCGTCGCCGTGCTGCTCCTGCCGGCACTCACTGTAGGATTTGTGGGGGGGATAGCACAACTATACGAGGGTTGGTTCACAGCCATCAACGTGCACTCCTACCGCCCGTTTGAGACGATGACGCGGCTCATACTTGTGTACACCCATATCGACACCTACGACATCGGCAACTTGATATTTGCCATCGTGGCATTAGCCCTCACAATGGCTATAATCTTCATGCGCAAGCGTTTCAGAACCACCGAACAACGTGCGCAACTACTCGGCATCATCATGGTGACAATAATACTGTGGGGCACCAACAGTGAGCGAAACACCTACATCATAGCCATCCTCGGCCATGCGCTATGGTATATCAACACCGAGCGCCACAATATGCTCGACAAGATACTCATTGCATCCAATTTCATACTCATAACGCTCATTCCAATCGACATCCTCTGTCCGCGGGCCGTGCTGAATCTGCTAATGGACGGACTCGTGCTCAATGTGCTGTCGATGCTTGTCACATGGATTAGGATGCTCTACGTCACGTTCGCCGAGGGTCAGCGCACATACTTGGCTATTGCGTCGCGCCACACGAGATAAGCGGGGCCGAGCAGGTGCAAGCCGTCGTTGGTGTAGCGACGCGGCATCTTGCCCTCTGAATCGACAAAGAGCGAATACAGGTCAATCCAAGTAGCGCCATTCCGCTCGGCTATCTGCTTGAATAGAGCATTGCACGCCACAATCACAGGCTCTTTCCCGAGCATTGCTTTATAGCGGCGAAAATCATTGTTGATTGGCAGAATACTCTGCAAGTATATCTCGGTTTGCGGCGACAACTCTCGCATGTGCACAATCAGCTTCTCCATTGCCGTGGCAATGCTGTCGGCACTGAGATTGTGCGAAATATCATTCACTCCGCACATCACAAACACCTTGCGCGGTTGCCCCTTCATCATCACCTCACAGCGGTCGTAAAGCCCTTGAATCACATCACTCGAAATACCGCGGTTCTTGATGCGCGAGTCGCCGAAAAGCTCGTGCCACTCGCAACCATTGGTGATGCTGTTGCCGAAAAACACAATGTCGTCGCTTCCCACCGGCAAAGCCTCAAAGAGCGTGCTGCGCTGATAGTAGAACTCATTGTATTGATATTTTTCTTGTGCCGATGCCATATTCCACATTCCGCACAATGCGGCTATCGCCATTAGCGTCTTTCTCATTTTGTATTTCATTGTTTGTTCCATAGAAAAAAGTTACGGCATCTCCGGGAAAGCATTGTTTCCTGCCGGCGATGCCGTAATCCTATGATATCACACTCCACGATATGCGTCGACGGCATTCTTCACCGAGCCGTGAAGCAGTAGCAATCGCTTAGCCTCATCGTAGGGCAATCCGAGTTCTTCCACCACCATACGAGTGCCACGGTCCACGAGTTTTGCGTTCGACAGCTGCATATTCACCATCTTGTTGCCTTTCACGCGTCCCATTTTTATCATCACCGAGGTAGTAATCATGTTGCAAATCATCTTCTGCCCGGTTCCCGACTTCATGCGCGAGCTTCCGGTGACATATTCAGGACCCACAATCATCTCAATTGGAATCTCTGCCGCCTCGCTGATAGGAGCATCGGGATTGCTCGTTATCGAGCCTGTGAGGCAACCATGTGCACGAGCCTCCTTGAGTGCACCAATCACGTAGGGTGTTGTTCCCGAAGCGGCGATGCCTATCACGGTGTCTTTCTCGTTCACATTGAATTTCTCAAGGTCTTTCCAGCCCTGAGCGGTGTCGTCCTCGGCGTTCTCCACCGGATTGCGTAGTGCCACATCGCCACCGGCAATAAGCCCTATCACCCACGACGGGTCCATGCCGAATGTGGGAGGTATCTCCGATGCATCGAGCACCCCAAGACGCCCCGATGTGCCGGCTCCCATATAGAAAATTCGTCCTCCGCGCTTCATTCGCTCCACTATGCCGGTCACGAGTTTCTCAATCTGAGGTATCGCTTTCTGCACGGCATCAGCCACTTTGTGGTCCTCGGTGTTGATGTCGGTAAGGATTTCAAGCACCGACTTCTTCTCCAAGTCATTGTAGAGCGACGATTGCTCACTTATTTTCACGAATGCCATAATCTTATTGTGTATTTAATTAGTTAATTGTGTGCGTGTAATTGTTTGTATGTATTATTTCGAGTGATATTTTATTAGTCCCACCATAGGGCTCTTGATGATAGTGCCGAGCTTTATGTTAAGTGCATCGGCAGCTTCCTTGAGCACATCTTTATAGTAGCAGGCTATCGAGCCTACAAAGCTCACCGGCATCTCCTTGTAGTTTGCATAATTTTCAATGTTGCGCACAAAGAATGCCTTGAATGCATTGAGCACCAAGCGATGCACTGCCGGCTCCTCGATATTCTGAAGAAGGAATGGCGACAGCGAAGCAAGGAAGCGGTTGGCTGCCGGCTTGCGATACACGTTCTCTATGATAATCTGGCGCGTAAGGTCGAATTGCTTCATAAACTTGTCGCAAAGTTCCTGCGGAAGCTGATTCTTCAGCACATCACCCACAAGTAGCTTGCCAAGCACGGCTCCACTACCCTCATCACCAAGTATATAGCCCAGCGGCGACACATTGTCCACTATCTTCTCGCCATCGTAGTAGCACGAATTGGACCCTGTGCCCATAATGCAAGCTATGCCGGGCTTATCGCCGCACAGTGCACGCGCTGCTGCAAGCAAATCGCTCTCCACTTCTATCTTATCTGCTGTGGGAATATTGCGCTTTATGGCATTGCGCACATTGTTGCACACATTCTCAAAGAGGCAACCTGCACCATAATAATAAACTTCGGTAATCGTCATACCCTTAATATGAGGAACCAGTTCCTTCTCTATTGTTGCGAACATTTCCTCCTCAGTGAGCATCATTGCGTTCATTCCGCAGGTGAACACTTGTGCTACCATCTCTTTTCCGTCGAGTACGCACCAATCTATTTTGGTCGACCCTGAATCTGCAATTAAAATCATATCTTTATATAAATTTTCTTTTTGTACAATATATATCCTATGCTCCAATTCAAGCACACAAACAGTATCGCATAAATGCACGATGCCGTGGTGGCATCGCCAAGGAGCGGCAACAACGCTTCTTTATATATCATCGACTTTATGGAAATCATCTCGCCTGCCATCGGCACTTTTATGCTGCCGAAAAGTATGCTGAGCACGCCTCCCAGTACATAGAGGAACAACGGATTGATTCCAAACGACTCGAAGAAGCGGCTCCATGCCTTATACCCCTTGATGTCGATTATCCATATCAGCAGCCCCAAGAAACTTGCGGCAAGTCCACAAGTGGTGAGAACGAATGTGGGCGACCATATATTCTTGTTGATTGGCAAGCCGTAATTGAGCAAAAATCCGGCAAACATCATTATGGTTCCTACAATAAACAAATCGC
>CAMEKH010000153.1 GCA_945921235.1 uncultured Prevotellaceae bacterium
TCGCACCGTCGGCACCGTCCTTTACCACCGGGAGCTGCGGCGAGAAAGCCACATCAGCCCCATTATACATCAGCTTGAAGCGGATGCCGATACCGACATTGGCGAGTGTGCTTTTAGTCACGCCAAGATAAGCCTTGACCATTAAGCCGTCACCGACATCCATCGACAGAGGTTTGCACTGCGTCCATGCGCCTCCGTCTATGCTGTAGTAAGGTCGCGGCTGCCCGGGAATGACAATGCCGTTAGCCCAATCATAGGTGGTGGTAGTAGAGCCTACAGTCTTGTAGGCAGTGACCCTCATGTCGCTGCCAACCGAGCCGTCAGCGTTCTTCTTGATCACGCTTTCCGACGGCTGTATGCTCCACACCACCGCATCGGCTCCGTCACGGTTACGGTAAATCCTCTTGCTACCCTGCGCCTGTGCCATACCGTGCCTCCTATGCTATTCCGAGTTCCGCGCAGTCTGCGTCAATCTGTGCTTTCAGTGCTGCACGTTCGCGGAGGAAAGTCTCGTAGGCTGCAACTTTTGTCTCAGCCTCCTCACCCTTAATCACCCCGAGCTGCACCGCATTGTACTCATTTATGAGCTTCTGCTCGTAGTCGGCACTCCACTTGGCTGCAATCACAGCCTGAGTGATACGATTGCTTGTAAGTGGTTCAGCCACATCAACCTCCTCACCGCTCCATTGTGTCATTGGCGGCATATCCTCACCGTGCTCCACTGTGTGTTCCTGTATGTCATAAACATACCGGCTAACGCCCTGCTTCAAGTGATAAACCTTAGCAGGCTTTTGGTCGTAATACGCTCTCATAGTCTTCTTTCAGTATTGTTTTTAATAAATGTTTGCTGTCACACGCCATAGCCCAGCCGAGCCATGCCGATATTCTGATTCGCAGTTCCTTGCCGTGAACGCCCTTCTTGCGAAGTCGGGCTACCTTGCGGCAAAGATTCTGCTTGATATGTTTTCTGAGTAATGTCTGCTTGCGGTAGAACTTGAAGCCGATAAAGTCGAGTGCACGACCGTTGCGGTCTTGGCGGTTCACTGCAATTGGGAATATCTGCCAGTTGCTTTTCAGCGTAAGGCTGTGTTCGGCATAATATTCCATCACCACTTCAAGCACCTCGCGCAGCCGCTGCTTGCTGTCGCTGAAATACACTATATCGTCGGCATATTCCACGCAGTCCACCTTCATCACGCGGTTCACATAGTGAATCAGGTAGCTGAGAAGCAAGTTAGCCATCTGCGGACTAAGGTAGCCGCCTATCACCATTCCGCTGTGCGATTCTATCTGCTCATCAAGCAGCGCAAGCGCACCGTCGCATTTCAGTTTCTTGCGGATTACCTGCTTCATGGTCTCGTGGTCAATGCTCTGGTAGAATTTCTGAATGTCGGTCGTCAGTGCATACAGCGGTTTTCCGTCATACTTGCGGATTATCTTCTTCACCCTTTCAGCGCACGCACTGATTCCTCGACCCGGTATGCAGCTATAAGTGTTGTAAGGATAGACCTTCCTCCACAGCGGAGCAAGCACTTGCGATTCTGCGTGTGTGCGGATAAGGTCGGGATAATATGGCAGCTTCGAGATATTACGCTTTTTCGCTCCGTTGCTGATAGTCTCCTCAGTGTAAGGTGAAGTGCGGATTGTGAGGTCGCCCATAGCTGCAATAAGCTCGTTGATATTCTTCTCACGGTTGCGGTCGTGCAGCCTCACGCCGTAGTTGCTGCTTTTGCCACGGCGTGCGTTACGGTCGGCAAGCTCCACGTTGCCTCTGTCCGTAATCTTGCAATGTAGGTTTCCTATTCGTTTCATCGTTTTGTTTGCTTTATATATTGGGGATTTTCGGTCTAATTCCTACCAATGCCCTTTTAATACAATATATTTTTCGCCAAGTGGCGGGGTCGCAGTCCCAAGTGTGGAGAGTGTTGTCTTGTAAAGTATAGGCGAGAGCCGATGTTCGTATTCGAGTCCGAGGGAGCGTAGTTCGAGTTCACGTAGGCGAAACCGCAATTCGCGCCGTTGTTCGAGTTACCGCCGAGCATCGGGGCTTCGGAACTGCCAACCTTTTATGTCGGGTTATGGAATCATCAAATCACTCAAGAAAGTATCGGCTGCCCTCAGCAAGCATTGTCACGCGCACCGGGAAAGCGTTCTTCTCCTTCACCTTGCCGAGCACATACTTTATCTCCTGCGAGTTGGTGAAGAACTTCTGCTCAGTGCCGTCGTCAAGCCTTATCTTGACTATGTAGCGAGAGCCACCAAACTTCGTCTTCACTCCATCGATGTAGTCAAGCACCACGAATGAGGTATTGATGAGTTTCTGCTGCGTTGTCTCGCGGCAATGAAAGTGCTTGTTCTCGTTGTCAGGCTCTATGCAGAGCGATTTAAGTGATTTGATATTATCCATAAACTTTAATGTTTAAAATTGTTAAATAAATAATTTTGTTAATAATAGTATTTTGTGGCTGTAACCGCGTAGCGTGACCCTCAGCCACAAGGGCTGAGGGCGTGGCGCGTTACTCGGCGGTTTTCGGGATAAAGCAAAGGCGAGAGCCGAAGTTCGTATTCGAGTCCGAGGGAGCGTAGGGCGAGTACACGGAGGCGAAACCGCAATACGCGCCGTGGGACGAGGAACCGCCGAGCAGCGGGGCTCGTAGCGCTGAGCCTGAGTCAGGAGCTGAGTGATAGTGATAGTCGCAGAAATAGGTTGAGCTGCCACCGGAAGCTATCTCACTCACCTTCATCGGCACAATGTCAATGAGGTCGCCTCCGGCTATTGCAGTGACGTAGCCACCGCGAGTGCTCTCACATACGAAGCGATAATTTTCCACCGAAGTGTCACTAAACAAGTCGGGGTCGCTGCATACGTATGCAAGCGTCTGTCCTGTTCCACCCTTTTCAACCTCAGCCGACACCATCATATTATAGCCGTCGCAGTGCATACTCAAGTGCCCGAACGGCATTTCCACTCCACGATAGCGGTTTACATACACGGTGAGAGCTGCGCCTGCTGCCGTAGTGTAGCTGTCGGGCATAGTGTAAGCAATCTCGCCGCTACCGTTGCCGAGGCTATCAGTGTAGCCGCAAGGAATGAATGGGTTATAGCTGTTGAACGCACCCCAGTTATTTGAAATCAAAGTGCTTACTCCATTACCAAGTCCACCTTGCCGGTAGCCTTCAGTAGTGAGCGCAGTGTTCACAGCCTTCTGCGAGTTCGTAGTAGCATATTCGACCATGAACATCACATAGAGAGTGCGCTGTACATCGTAGGTAAGCAAGTTCCATTCAGTGCTGCCCGGTTTGCGTTTGCGTGCGCATGCACGGAAGTTGGAGCGAGAAAGCGCAGTTACAGGACGGCCAAGTAGTGTCTTGTCCGTACTATCCCAATCGGAGATATTGTAACCGCCACGATACTGCGTAGTTGTATTCACCACCGACGCGAGCTTCATGTTCGTGCGGTCGAGCGATGCCTGATAAGCACTCACATACATCTTCGGCACATAGTGGTAGCCTGCAATCGGATAGAGCGACATCCAGTATTGGCGTTCCACCCCGATGCGTTTCTCAATCTCATAGTGAGCCGGAATCTCCACCATTACCTGCCCGGCAGATCCGTCACGTGTAGCACCAACCCACGATGAATCGGGAAGGTACTGCGTTGGCTTGCCATTGTCATCGAGCAAACAGCCACGCATCAGTGACTGCACAGGGAGCGACTTGTGAAGGTCAAGATTACCTATTCGTGTCATTTCGGTAGTACCTTCAAGATAGCTCTTGCGCGACACACCGTATGCGAGCGCAGCCTCGTTCTGCGCGGTCTGGGGGATTGAGCTTATTCGCATCTTCTTTGGCTCACCGTTGCTGTCAATCACCTCAAGCCACACGCCGCGAGGGTCTTCCGAGTTCGATAGTTCAGGAAGATTCTCAATGCGTATCGGGTCAAGTGACTGCATCAGTGCCGTTGCAGGAATCTGCCGCACCTTACCGTCGATAGTCACAAGCACATTATCGTCACCGAGCATTGACTTTACCAGCCCGGTAGTGCCTAAGTCTTTTCTTTCTGCCATATCTAAGTATTTTTATTGTTTCTTAATTGTATTACCATTCAACCTCACTTACAACTACAACATCGTGCTGAGTTCCGTCGGTATCGGTGTGAGCTGTAGTAACCTTAATACTGTTACTTGCACTTTCGGCAATCACAGCAAGCGTTTCAGGGTGAAGAATCTGGGTGCCCCATACCGCGCCGTCAGGCTCAACCTTCTTCCCGGTTGTGGCGTTGCGCAGCCATGCAGTCACAGTAACCGGCTTTCCCTCACCCACTGCATCGCCATCGGTATTAAAGATAATCTCGTAGTCATCGGCAATATCATCAATACGGATTGAAGCCATGCAGAGAGGCGTTCCCTTTCCTCCGTTGTAGGCGGAGGAGTTTTCAAAGAATCTTGCAATGAAGATAGCTGTGTCATCTACATGTGAGCGGTTAATAGGGATGCTCTTACAGTCCTTAGAAGCTCCGGCTTTAGTAAATTCACTGTCACCATACTTCGACCACTCAATGTAGTAATCACTGACTGTTTCAAGACCATGCAGGAGATTAGCAGTGAGCACAGTCTCCTCTTTCTCAGCCGTGAGATTCACATCATCAGCCGTAATCCAGCCGTTGTAGCTCGACGCACCTGCCTCGTGGATTATTACGTCGATACTGCGCTGTATCTGATATTCCACACCATCGACCGAAGCGGTGGCATTGTAGGTGATGGTGTCGTTGGCAGGGTTGGTGTTGCTTGCAAGGTTGCCGACAATCTTCAATGCACCATCAGCCGGGTCAGTGCTTTGCGGAGTCGATTTCTTCACGTACATCTTGAAGCGGCTGTCGTTTGTGCACTGGCACCAGTTATCGCTCCCTACCGAACCGAACTGCAACTCCAGTCCGTTGTATGTCCATTTGTGGTTGCTCAGTATCGGGGTAATTCCTGTGCGTGAAGCGTAGCACTTGGGCGTGATAGTGGGCTGGTTGGCTGCAACAGTCCAGTCGGGTGTCACGTTGTTGTTTTCAAGCTGCTTGTTCACCGCCTGAAA
>CAMEKH010000154.1 GCA_945921235.1 uncultured Prevotellaceae bacterium
GCGCGGTTCACACTTCGCCGGTGGCAACGAAACCGCACTTTTCCATCACTTTGCCCGAAGCCGGGTTGTCGGTGAAGTGTCCGCTGATGAGAGAAGTGATATTGGTGTTATGCCTTATGTGGTGGAGCATAAGGCGCAGAGCTTCGGTGCAGATTCCGCAATTCCAATAGGGCTTTGCTACCCAATAGCCAATGGTGGGCTCATCGGGCAGGGCGGGTAATCCGCAGTCGCACGACGGTCCGTAGCCTATTGCGCCAATAGGTTCTTCGGTAGCTTTCAGCACGATAGCCCATGTCGTAGGGTTGTCGAACACGTTGCTAATAACTTCGCGGCTTTCCTCTGCCGAGGTGTGAGGTGCCCAGCCGGCTCGCAGACCTACGTCGGGGCACGATGCATATTTGAATAGCGTGTCGGCATCATCTTCCGTCCATCTGCGTAGCAAAATTCTATCGGTTTCCATAATTCAAAATCATATATATAAGAGAACAATGGCACAAAGGTAAGAAAAATCCTCACAAATAAATCCGGAGGGTGTTAATAACTTTTGTGCCCGATGAATAGTGAGAGGCAGAATAATTTTTTGTAACTTTGAAGTCACAAAAAAATGACATTATCTTAATATGCAACCATTCATACATCTACACGTTCACTCGCAATATTCAGTGCTCGACGGACAGGCTTCGGTGAAGGCTCTTGTTGATAAGGCAATAGCCGACGGAATGCCCGGACTGGCATTGACCGACCATGGCAATATGTTCGGAATAAAGGAATTTCATGATTATTGCAACAAGAAAAACGGTGATTTCAATGCTACAATAAAGCAGCTGAAGAAGCAGCTGAAAGAGCTTGACGCCGAGAATGAGGAGAATCGTGCTAAGATTGAAGAGCTGAAAGCCGAAATAAAGAGCACCGAGAACAAGCGATTTAAGCCAATATTCGGCTGTGAGATGTATGTGGCTGAGAAATCGCTCCATGAGCGTACCTCAAAGCACGACACGGGGCGACATCTTGTGGTACTCGCCAAAAATTCAGTGGGATATCATAATCTCATTAAGATAGTGTCGACGGCGTGGACCGAGGGCTTCTATTCTCACCCTCGAACCGATAAGGCGAGCTTGAAGGCGCACCATGAGGGACTAATGGTGTGCTCGGCATGCCTTGGCGGTGAAATTCCGAGGCTTATTACTGCCGGAATGCTCGATGAGGCGCGCGAATCGGTGCGGTGGTTCAAAGAGGTGTTTGGCGATGACTATTATCTTGAATTGCAGCGGCATAAAGCTACGGTGCCTAATGCCAACCACGACACATATCCTATGCAGCAAGAGGTGAATGCCGAATTGCTGAAAATAGCTAAGGAGCTGAATGTGAAAGTGGTGTGCAGCAACGATGTGCATTTTGTGAATGAGGAAGATGCCGAGGCTCACGACAGGCTTATTTGTGTGTCGACAGGCAAGAAGCTCAATGAGAAGCGAATGCTCTATTCCAAGCAGGAGTGGATGAAGACACAGCAAGAGATGAACGACATTTTTGCCGATGTGCCTGAAGCTTTGAGTAACACACTGGAATTGCTCGACAAGACGGAGTTTTACTCAATTGACCATGAGCCTATTTTGCCTAACTTCCCGCTACCCGACGGCTTCACCGACAATAATGATTATCTGCGATATTTGGTGTATGAGGGCGCAAAGAAGCGATGGCCCGAGCTTGATGATGAACACAAAGAGCGCATAGACTTTGAGCTTGATACCATAAAGAATATGGGATTCCCCGGTTATTTCCTGATTGTGCAAGACTTTATTTCGGCAGCTCGCAAGATAGGGGTGTCGGTAGGTCCCGGACGTGGCTCGGCGGCAGGCTCGGCAGTGGCTTATTGCCTCGGAATCACTCAGATTGACCCGATAAAATATGACTTGCTGTTTGAGCGTTTCCTTAACCCCGACCGCATTTCATTGCCTGATATTGATATTGACTTCGACGACGATGGGCGTGCCCGCGTACTTCAGTATGTGACTGAAAAGTATGGTGCTGAAAAGGTGGCTCATATCATCACTTACGGCTCAATGGCGGCAAAAATGGCATTGAAAGATGTGGCGCGAGTGGAGAATCTATCTATTCCCGAGAGCGACCGACTCTCGAAGTTCATTCCCGGCAAGCCGAATGATATGCCTGCCGATGAAAAAGGGAAAAAATATAAGATTACTATAAAGAACTGCTTGAAGTGCTTCCCCGAGTTCTCAGCCGAGCTGAATAGCAGTGACCCATTGGTGGTGGAAACCATAAAATATGCCGAGCAGCTCGAGGGGAATGTGCGTAGCACGGGCGTGCACGCTTGCGGTGTAATCATAGGGCGCGACGATATTACCGATTGGGTGCCGGTGAGCACTGCAGCCGACAAAGATGGCAACAAGATGCTCGTCACCCAGTATGAGGGTAGTGTGATTGAGTCAACCGGACTGATAAAGATGGATTTCCTCGGGCTGAAGACTCTTTCGATTATCAAAGATGCCATTGATAATATCAAGCAGACGCATGGTTTTGAACTCGACATCGATAATATCGACATTAACGATGCCAAGACCTACAAGCTCTATTGCGAGGGGCGCACCACAGGTACGTTCCAATTTGAGTCGGCAGGAATGCAAAAGTATCTCATCGAGCTGCAGCCCAGCACCTTTGAGGACCTTATTGCCATGAATGCGCTCTATCGTCCGGGTCCAATGGATTATATCCCCGATTTCATCAAGCGTAAGCATGGCGAATTGCCTATAGAATATGATATACCGGTTATGGAGAAGTATCTCAAGGATACCTATGGCATCACGGTGTATCAGGAGCAGGTGATGCTTCTGTCGCGACTGCTTGCCGGATTCACTCGCGGTGAGTCCGACGGATTGCGCAAGGCGATGGGTAAGAAACTCATTGATAAGTTGGCATCGCTTAAGCCGAAATTCATCAATGGCGGTCAGGAGCGCGGTCACGACCCTGAAATCCTTGAGAAAATTTGGAAAGACTGGGAGAAATTTGCATCGTATGCATTCAATAAGAGTCATGCCACATGCTATAGCTGGGTGGCATTCCAGACGGCTTATTTAAAGGCTAATTACCCATCGGAATACATGGCGGCTGTGCTTAGCCGTTCGGGCGACCTCGATAAGATGACCAAGTTCATGGACGAGTGCAAGTCGATGCGAATTGCGGTGAAAGGTCCCGATATCAACGAGAGTTTCCGCTCGTTCAGTGCCAACAAGACTGGCGATATACGCTTCGGGCTTTCGGGCTTGAAAGGTATTGGCACAAATGTGGTGAGTGCAATAATTGATGAGCGTGATGCAAACGGACCGTATAAGTCGATTTTCGACTTCGTGGAGCGTGTGAATCTCTCGGCTTGTAACCGCCGTGCGCTCGAATCGCTTGCCCTTGCCGGTGCTTTCGACTGCTTCAGCGAGGTGTTGCGCGAGGATTTCTTTGCTCGTAACACTAAAGATGAAACCCTCTCAGAAATTCTTGTGCGATATGGACAGAAATATCAGCTCGACAAGAATTCGCAGACCATTTCGCTCTTTGGCGGCGATGAGGTTGTCACTACGCGACCTCAGTTGCTACATAGCGAGAAGTGGCCTATGATTGTGAAGCTCGAGAAGGAGAAGGAGCTTGTGGGAATGTATCTTTCGGCTCACCCGCTCGACCCCTATTATCTTGAATTGGCTTACGGCTGCAATGTGCGGCTGAAGGATTTGTCGGAGAGTGAGCAGGCTCTCGACAAGGAGCTGACGTTTGGCGGTCTTGTGGTGGGCTATGAAACCAAAATCAGCCGAAAAGGCTCGCAATTCGGCATAATGAAGATTGAGGATTATTCCGGCTCTTACGAAATAAGACTTTTCGGCAAAAATTTCATTGAATACGACAAATATGGCAAGCCGGGCACTCCGATTCTTGTGAGAGGAATGTATCAAAAGCGTAAATTCAATGACAGTGTGGATTTAAACATTCTATCGATGGATTTGCTTGAGGATTATAAAGGGAAAATGATTCACTCAATATGCATTGAAATCAATGTCGATGATTTGAATGACCGCATTTCCGAGCTGCTTAAAGATTATCTTGGCAAGTCTACCGAGAATAGAGCTAATCTTTACTATAAGTTGGTCGACGTGGACCGGAAGCATAGTGTGACGTTGCTATCGAAATATAAGATGCCCGTAACCAAGCAATTGATAGAATGCCTGAAGGAGAACGGATTTGAATTTGAAGTCAACTACATGTGAGCGTGACCGAGCACGGCAGCGCCGTGTGCAGCGTTGTGTAGCACCGATAGCATTGTGAAAAAATATTGAAAAAACTATTGTAACTTGGGAAAAATCTATAAATTTGCAGATAATATTGGCGAATTAACATTTTTTGCCGCATTTTTCGTGCAAACGCATGCTGCATGGTTTATGGATTGCATTATTCATTGCGATGAGAGATAATTACTACAGTGTAGGCATCGGGTGGACGAGTGTTTTTGTGAAATAATAATAGATTCTAATATTTATTTTTTTAACTATTTGAAAAATGAATAGGTTAGTCCTTAAATTGGGGTGGGTAATACTTGTGATTCTGTGCGCATTGCCCGCCTCGGCGCAGACGAAGCTCCGATTTTCGGTAGCGGCATTTGAGCAAGATGTGACCGACTTGTCGGCGCAAAGCACGCAGTATAAGAAGACCGATGGCAGCGGTTCGCTCTATGCCATAGTGAAAGTTACATCAAATAATCCCGATGACGACCTTCGGGAGTATAAATTCAATTTTGGAAGCCTTAAGCACATTGTAGAGGAGCACGATGGCGAATTGTGGCTCTATGTGCAAAAAAACGCAAAGACGGTGACTATCACCCGCAACGGCTATGCGCCCATTCATCGCTACGACCTGCGCACCACAATCCAGCCGGGAAAAAACTATGTGATGCAACTCTCGGTTGCACAGCGAGCAGTGTATAAGCAGATGGTGAAGTTCGCCGTCAAGCCGGCAAAGACAAAGGCTGTGGTGCTT
>CAMEKH010000155.1 GCA_945921235.1 uncultured Prevotellaceae bacterium
AATTGTTTCTTCAGGCATTTTTGCTAAATTTGCACTTGCCAGTTGACTCTACATTTCAGGCTGAAAAATGACAAATTATGCGACTTTTGGCTTGCAGCAATTAAAAATTCATATATTTGTTGTAAATTTGTAATCTCATTTCATTAATTATCCGCACAATGAATGCCATAAAGCCAAAAATTCTAATCATCTACACCGGCGGCACAATCGGCATGATTGAGAACCCGGTGACTCATGCACTACAACCTTTTGATTTCACGCACCTTATTGATAATGTGCCGAAAATCAAAATGCTCGACTACGACATTCACAACATACAATTCAACCCGCCTATTGATAGCGCAGCCATGGGTCCTTCGCACTGGAGCGACATGGCGGCGGCAATTGAGGATAATTATGATAATTTCGATGGATTTGTGGTTTTGCACGGCACCGACACTATGGCGTTCACCGCTTCGGCTCTCAGCTTTATGCTCGAGAACTTGCACAAGCCGGTAATTATCACCGGTTCACAGCTCCCTATCGGTGAAGTTCGCACCGACGGCGAGGAGAATCTTATCACGGCACTGCAAGTGGCGGCTGCTCGCGATAGCAACGGCGAACCTATGGTGCAAGAGGTGGCTATCCTCTTCGAGAATTACCTGTGGCGCGGAAACCGAAGCACCAAGATGAGTGCCGACAATTTCAATGCTTTCAAGAGCAATAACTACCCGCCTTTGGCTAAAATAGGACTCGGCATTCACTTTAATGAAGATGCCCTCTACCGCGTGCCTTCAAAGCGACCTCTGAAAGTGCGCTACAATATGGACCCCAACGTGATGTTCATTGACCTTTATCCCGGAATGCCCGAGAGCACGCTTCGATACTTGCTGCACACGCCCAACCTGAAAGGCATTGTGCTGAAGACGTTTGGTGCAGGCAATGGTCCTATGGAATCGTGGTTCACAGGAGCTATTCGCGATGCCGTGGAACAAGGCATTGTGATTCTTAATGTGACACAGTGCGTGAATGGAGGCGTACACACCACTCTCTACGACTCAGGCAACGGATTGACGAGAGCAGGCGTGGTGAGCGGTCACGACATTACGAGCGAGGCTGTCATAACCAAGATGATGTATCACTTCGGCATGAGATTGCCAAGTGAAAATGTAAAAAAGTACATGAGCTATTCGCTCTGTGGCGAAGTGACGATTTAGACATCGCGCTATTGCTACGGCACAGCGATAAAAAATATGCCTTTTCACGGTTTCCCGGCGTTGCAAGACCTTGCAACGCCGTCTTCTCTATCGCTTGCGCTTGAAGAAAGCTGTCATCAGTGCGGCGCACTGCTCTTCGAGTACGCCGGCAGTAACTTGCGTCTTTTTGTGAAATGGATTAGCACAAAAAGTGTGAAATCCGCGCTTCTCGTCGGTAGCGCCATACACCACCCTACTTATCTGACTCCAACCGAGCGCACCGGCACACATCAAGCACGGCTCCACAGTCACATAGAGAGAGCAATCGGTGAGATACTTTCCGCCAAGATAGGCGGCAGCCGACGTGATAGCTTGCATCTCGGCATGAGCCGTGACGTCGGTGAGCGTTTCAGTGAGGTTATGCGCCCGAGCTATTATGCGCCCTGCACACACCACCACGGCACCCACAGGCACCTCATCGCGCTCGGCTGCACACCTTGCCTCCTCAATGGCGGCAAGCATAAATCGCTCGTCATCGTTGGCGGGAATTATCTTTTCAGCCATAATCAATGCAGGAAAACCTTATTCACCACACTTCCGCAGCACACAATGTAGACATGACCTTTCGGCAAACCTGCAATATCGCCCTGCTCGGTTTTCTGTCTGTAGCGCAAGCGTCCGTACGAATCGTAGACGCTCACCCACTCACCCAATTCAGCGCCATCGTTAGCCTCCACACGAATCACCTCGCCATCGGCATAGATTTTCACGCGGCGGTTATCTGCACTCGCTTCATCTATTCCGGCATCGCTCACCGTGTAGTACACAGGCTCGCCATCGCTGAAGAAATTGGTAGGCACTATTTTATACGTCGTTTTCGCGCCGGTGGCAGGAAGAAAATAATGCTCTGCAGCAGTCACTGCTATCAGGCGGTCGGTGTCATCATAAATTCTGTAAGCGATGTTCTCGCCGAGCGTAATATCATCAAAACCGCCTTTATTCACGCCTTTCACATTCACGCCCACCTCCACAGGCTCCGACGGATATATTGTGAATATTCCGGTGTCGCTCCATGGTGCAGTGGAGGAATAAGCGTCGGTTGACGCATCGGGTACCACAACATCTATGCCCTCAAGTCCTATGAAAATAGCCCAGCCGGTAGCTTTCGGTGGTGTTGTTGCCGCACAATATATCTCAACAAGGCTGTGACAATTATTGAAGCCGTAGGGTTCGATAGTTTTCATTGTGGAAGGCAATAATGCCGTGTGCAGCAAAGAGCACGACTGGAATGCGCCATTGCCGAGCAAGGTGATGCCCTCAGGCAGCGCAACGGCAGTTATCGGACACCCCGAGAACGTGTTTCGCGGCAGGGTCTTCAAGTTCACCGAAAGTGACACGTTGGCAAGGTTCTCGGCAAAATAGAATATACTGTCGCCCAAAGCAGTTACAGTGGGTGGAATCTGCACCGCAGTCACACCAGAGCGCATAAAAGCCTTATTTTCTATAGCATTCACGGTGTATTTTTCGCCACCGTAGGTCACGCTTTCGGGTATAATCACATCGCCCGAATATGCAGGTTCACCGGCAGGAACTGCAGTCACCGTAGCCGTCTTCGACTCGGCATTTATGCTGTAGTATAGCCCACCGGTAGCAAAATCGTCAGCCGTTGCAACCATTCCGGTCAGCAATGCCGACACCCAAATCATTACTTTAAATGTCATTATTTTGTTCATAATTAATATTCCGTGTTTTATAAATAATGTTTTCGCTAATTTAATATTTCAGCCATTGCGGCATCACTCCCTATAGTACACTCGCTTCACCCTACTCGAAATCGAAGTAAGAATCTCGTAGGGAATCGTCCCACGCACCTCGGCAAGCTCCTCCACGGGGATATGCGAGCCGAAAATCTCCACAGTGTCGCCCACCTTGCACGAAGCATCAGTCACGTCAATCATGCACACGTCCATGCAGATGTTGCCCACCGTGGGGCAAAGCACGCCATTCACATAGAGCTTTATATTGCCGTTGCCGAAGTGACGGTCGAGACCGTCGGCATATCCCACCGGAATAGTGGCAATGTGCGAATCACGAGTCAGCACCCCTCGGCGTCCGTAGCCTATTGTGGTGCCGGCTTGCCATTCCTTGATGGATATTATCACAGTGTGAAGCGACGACACAGGGCGCAAATCGCGCTCAGAGCCATCGGTAGTGGTCGAAATGCCATAAAGTCCTATTCCCAATCTCACGAGGTCAAATTGATGTTCGGGGAAACGCACAATTCCGGTCGTATTCAGAATGTGACGCATGATGTGATGCTTGAAGCCGCCTTGCAGAATCTTGCAACATTCATCGAAATAAGCGAATTGACTTAGGGTATAATCGTCCTGCGCAGGTTCATCGGCCACACAGAGATGAGAGAACACGGTGACCGGCTTTATCGCATCTTGCGAGTGCAGCAGCTTCAACAATGCCGGCAGTTGCTCTTTCAAGAATCCGAGGCGATGCATTCCCGTGTCGAGCTTAATGTGCACAGGATAGTCCGTAATGCCGAATTTCTCGGCTTCACGAATTATCTCACGGCACTCCTCGAGGCTGAACACTTCAGGCTCAAGTCGGTAGGCGAACATTGCCTTATAATTCACCACACTCGGATTAAGCACCATAATAGGCATAGTGATTCCAGCCTTTCGCAGCCCTACGCCTTCGTCGTGCACTGCCACGGCAAGATAAGCCGCACCGGCATCTTGAAGAGTCTTGGCAAGCTCGTAGGAACCAGCGCCATAGCCCGAAGCTTTCACCATGCACACTATGCGCGTGGAAGGGGCTATTAGCGAGCGGAAGAAGTTATAATTATGCACCACGGCATCGAGGTTCACCTCGAGCACCGTCTGGTGCTGCTTAGCCTCGAGCATATCGGTGATTTTGTCAAATTCAAATTCGGGTGCTCCTTTCACCAGTATCAGTTCATCTTCAAAATCGCTTTGCGACATATTCTCAAGCAGTTCGGCAGTAGTGCCGAAAAATTGCGCATCGACATCGAAGATATGTGAATGGCGAGAAATCTCTCTACCCACACCGATTAGCCTACTCACGCCCTTGCGTCGTAGCAAATCGGCTACATTGCCATAGAGTTCCTCAAGTGGTAGCGATTCGTGCATCACGTCCGACAGTATGACCGTTGTCGACGTGCGCCTTGTGGAGCGTCGTGCCACAAAATCGAGAGCCGGAGCCAGCGAATTGAAGTCGCTTGTGTAGCTGTCGGCAACCACCAGGCAATTATTCATGCCCTCAAGCACATTGAGGCGAGTGCCCACCTTGGAGAGCTGCGCCATGCGCTGTGCTATCACCTCAGGTGAAATGCCTAAATAAATCATCACTGCCAAGCAGCACACGGCATTCTGCACATCGGCATCGTCGGCACACGGCACTTCCACCTCACCGGGCACACCCATATAGGAGTAAGTAATGTGCGTCTTTGTACCGCTCTTTTCCACTCCTGAGATAAACAGCGGAGCGCCGGCATCGGTTGTTGACCACGACACTTCCTGAGCCACCGAGAGAATAGGCTCCACGGTCGATGATATTACAGGGCAGTCGCGATTATATATTATGCAATCGCACGCAGTGAGCAGTGTGGCTTTCTCCTTAGCTTTTTGCTCTATTGATGCAAAGCCCTCGCTATGCTCATTACCTATATTTGTGAAAACGCCTATCGTGGGACGAATCATCGATTGAAGAGTCGACATTTCGCCCGGCAGCGATATTCCGGCTTCAATTATGGCAAGCGATGTGTTCTCGCCGCTTTCCCACCGCGAGAGCGGCACCCCGACTTGCGAATTGA
>CAMEKH010000156.1 GCA_945921235.1 uncultured Prevotellaceae bacterium
GACTGCACCGAAGGGGAGATACGTCGCAAGATGCGAATGGAAGCTCTTGTGAAGTTCGGCAACCTCCGACGCCTTGCCACTATCGGCAAAATCGGCAATGCCGTGGATTTCATCGGCAACTTCCTCGCCTCGGGCAAACAGCTTATTTTGTTCTGTGCTCTGCACGATGTGGTCGATGCACTGAAGCAGGCTTTTCCCGAAGCTCTCACCATCACCGGGCGCGACAACGCTGTTTCCCGACAGGCTGCCGTCGATGCCTTTCAGGCAGGTCATTGCAAGCTCGTTATCTGCTCTATCAAGGCTGCCGGTGTAGGTCTCACTCTCACCGCTTCCTCTACGGTGGCTTTCCTTGAGATTCCGTGGACTTATGCCGACTGCTGTCAGTGTGAAGACCGCGCCCACCGCATCGGGCAGAAAGATAACGTCACTTGCTACTATCTGCTGGGTAATGGCACTATCGACCGCGTTATCTATGGTCTGGTGAACACCAAGAAAGCCGTAGCCAACGAGATTATGAACTCCGACGACGACATTCCCACCGATGAGAAGTATTTCGATGAAATTGTTAATGCTTTAATCCACACTGCAAATGGCTCGTAAAGCTCCCATTCCTATGGCTGTTTCCAATATGGAAATAACCATTAAGTACCTAAAAGATGCAGCACGTTTCTACCGCTCGCACGCCTATAAGACCGGCGACCAGAACCGCGGGCGCAGAATTGCATTGCTCGCTTCTTTACTCGACCGACAACTAACTAAGTATTATGGCAACATTCCCACGACAAAACAAGTATCATGCTGAAAAAGTAGGCGGTTATGACTCCCACAAGGAGTATCAGCGCAGCTGCCTACTCAAAGCAATGCAGCGCAGCGGACTTATCAGCAACCTGCGCGAACAAGTGCCGTTCGAGCTTATTCCCAACCAGCGAGGACCCGATGGAAAAGTAATCGAACGTGCGTTGATTTACAAAGCCGACTTCGTCTATACCGACACCGATGGCAGCACCATTGTCGAGGACACTAAAGGCTTCCGCACGAAAGAATATATCATAAAACGCAAGCTCATGCTTTTCGTTCATGGGATTAGGATTAAGGAGGTTTGATATGGCACGCCCTACAAAAAACAATCTGGATTACTTTCCTCAAGATGTCGATTTCTTGCAGGATATAAAGATTTGTAAGCTAAAACGCTCGCAAGGTGGCAAAGCTATCGCTGTGTGGATTTCCCTGCTCTGTAGAATTTATGGGTCAGACGGCTACTACATGAAGTGGGACGAGGAATTGCCCTTCATTATTGCGGAAGAACTTCCGGGTTTTGATGAGGTGTACATACAGGAGGTGATTAAGAGCTGCCTCAACTTCGGTCTTCTCGACAAGGCTCTGTTTGAGAGTGAAAATATCCTTACATCTGCTGCTATCCAGCGTCGCTATGTCGAAGCGAAAGAAAAGAACAGGCGTACTTATACCGACACGATTAATCCGCGTTACAAACTTTTCGCATCTCCCGATAAATATCAGAATGCCGTAGTTTTCTCCGAGAAAACTCGGGTTTCCACGGAGAAAATAGGGGTTTTCTCCGAGAAAACTCCCACAAAGGAAAGTAAAGTAAAGGAAAGTAAAGTAAAAACTCCATCATCTGTCGATGATGTCGTTGCCGCGTGCGCGACTTCGTCACCGTCACAGGAATCGTCAAAGGTTGATTTTATAAACGTCATTGGCAATGACAAATCTTGGCTGGCTTCCGTGGCGCAGAATATGCACATCGGTGGTGGAATGGAGCGCATTACTTCGCTTTTCAACCAATTTCGTGACGAGCAGAAAATGGTCGATAAGGTGCACACAAGCATCAGCGACAGCAAGCAACATTTCATCAGCTGGCTACGCATCAAGCTGCGCGAATCAGCCGGGATTGGTCGTAAGGCTGCTCGGTTCACTGCTACCGATCCTAATGGCTACGAAGGTAAATTCTGAAGCTTATGGCACGTCATAAGAAAAGCGGAGTACGCTATGTACTGCTCAATGTTGATTTCTTCAATGATGTCAAGGTCGCCTGTCTGCGCAACTGCTTCGGCTGCAACGCTGCTACGGTTTATCTCGACCTCTTATGTCGCATCAACCGCTCCGATGGTTACTATATTCCTTGGAGTGAAGAACTTGCCAATATCGTGGCTAACGAACTCGGTTTGACTCCCGATTACGTGTACAGTGTAGTGAATGGCTGTATCAACGTGGGATTGTTCGATGGTTATCTTTTCAACCGTTTCTTCATTCTCACGTCGAAGTCTATTCAGCAGCACTACTACCGAATGCGTATGATAAGCCGCAGTATCTATTCCGGCTTCTACCAGAAAGAGTATCTGCTTATCGACGTCGATGAATCACAATGCTTCCGTATAGCCGGTAATGGTCACGTCTTTGATATTTATCTCGATGCTATCTGGCGCAAGAAGGATTGGCTTCAGTACCAATCCGCCTTCCGTGGCGTATGTTTCGATGTAATATGCAAGGAGTTTGAGAATTACCGCAACTACTGCACAGGTATCAACCGCACACACTATGGCATTCTCGATGCCCGACGTGGCTTTGTCGGTTGGCTAAAATCACATAACTATGAATCCCGAACTGATAAAATCTCTCGAAGAATCGCTGAAATCACCGAGGGGAACACTGGAAGCCTTCCGGTTAAATCTCTCAGTCGATGAAGCCTATCGCCTTCTACTCGCTGCCTACACCGGGCAAGTGCTCGAACGCCAGCAGCAGTATCGCACTAACACTGATACTCTCACGGCTCTCAGCTGCATTGCCGGTGCTCTGGTGAATCCCGAGGGGCGTTTCGGTATCGTACTTGCAGGAACTGTCGGTAATGGCAAAACAACGGCTTTGCGTGCCATTCAGCGTGTAATCAGCCGTCTTAACATTCCCGACCGCTCCAACCCAAACCGCATCGGCTGGCTCTCTATGCCTGTCTATAAAGCAAGCGCAATAGTGCAGATGTGGGAGGACAACCCGACGCAGTTCCGCGAACTTTGCGGTTCTCCGCTGCTCGGCATCGACGAGCTTGGTGAGGAGAATGTCGATGTGCGACGCTATGGCAACTTCGCTACTCCTATCTGCGATTTAATCTACCACCGCTACGACCGCCGACTGTTTACGGCTATTACAACCAACCTCGGCAACTCTATCCGCGAACGTTATGGCGACCGCATTGCCGACCGCCTTAACGAAATGGTACATAAAATCGTGTTCCAATCTCCGTCTTTCCGTGGACAATACTAAATCAATCAACACTATGCTTAATCAATCTTACAAGAACTTGGCTTCTGCCGGACTGGCAACCATTCTCCCTCCGAAAGAATTAACCCCGGAGGAGATAATGAGCCTTATGCCTCCCAATGAAGCTCTCACAGCTGTTTATCGCCCTATCGTGATTCAGGAGCTTGCCTGCCACTACATCAATCAGGCAATCATTTCCTGTAAAATCCACATGCTCACTATTCACCGCAAAGTGTTCCCTCAGCAAGCTCGGCTGCTAAAACAGCTTGTCGAGGAATACCAGCACGAAACCTACTCTATGGTGAGTGAATCTTCCGTTAAAATCTTCAAGTCGAAGGTACGTGAGTTTATATCCGATAATCGCGACGACCTCACCAAACTCTGGTGGGCGTTCAATAGCGAAATCAAGCGCAACTACACTTACCTCTCCGCAGAGCAATACAGCATCGTGTGTGATGCGATGATGGCTCTTGCTTTCATAGAGTTTTACTTCGCCGAAACCGTGAAGATGGCTCGGCTCTTTGAGTCTCGTCTGGGTATCACCGATGGCAACACGGCTCGCGACTACATGCGCCGCATGAAAAAACCACTGTGTGACATGACTTATGGCTGCGATGTGGAGCAGGAAAAGGCTACTACAATCGTCACCGGCTTGAAGATAATCGTTAATCGTGTCTTACGTCTCCAATTTAATCTAATCGACTGATATGAATACTGAAATTAAAATCAAGATGCTGCGCGAAGGCGCAGTGCTTCCCACCACCGCAACCGATGGATCTGTCGGCTACGATGTGTTTCTCCCCGAAGATGTATGTATCTTCGCCAAGTCACGAACCAAAATCCCTCTCGGCTTCGCCTTAGAGATGCCCGATGATGTGTTCTGTATCATCAAAGGTCGCTCCGGCTGTGGGCTGAACGGCATGCCGGGAAAATATGGCGGCAAATACAACGCCAACATCATTGACGGAATCATCGACACTGACTATCGGGGTGAGCTGAACCTTACCCTCCAGTCTTTCGAGTTCTGCTCGTTCTGTCTGGGCAAGGGGCAACGCATCGCACAGCTCGTCTTCCTCCCTCGCATCAAAGTGGACTTTTCTAATATTCAGTCGCTCTCCGAAACCGCTCGCGGTGACGGTGGCTTTAGTTCTTCAGGGATATGAACAAGACAATCCTAATGACTGAGGAGTATTGGGCTAATACCTACTTCTCCATAGCACGTTACTATGGGCGTATCAAAATCAATGGCGTGGAATACGTCATCTGCGACAAGCAAGGTCGTGACATCTTTGAGTGCAGCATAATCGCTGAGCGTGAAGGTCGCGATAAAGCCATAGAGCCGGGCGAGCCTGCCGACCTTGTGGACTCGCGATTCCTGCCGGTCTATCGCGCTCTTGGTCGCGAACGTTTCATTGCATGGCTCGATGATGGCGCTCTCGACCACTCACTCGATTCAGCCTTTGCATTCGCCGGGCTGAATAAGCCGAAACAAATTAGCAAAAAAACACGAACCAAAACTATAAAGTTTTATGGAAACTGGAAAGAAATACAAACTTGCAGATAAATGTATCACTCCCGGTGGCAGAAATATGACAAGAGATGAAGATGCTATAATTGAGGCGAAGAAGTATTACCGTAACGACATTAAGTGTTACGATGCTTTCTTGCACGGTGTAGAATGGGCAGAGGAGCAAATTGCTAATGT
>CAMEKH010000157.1 GCA_945921235.1 uncultured Prevotellaceae bacterium
GAGTCTATGGCAACTATATATAAAAAATAATCCTCGGCATCACTGCCAAGGAATCGCTTACTTAATTAACCTTCTAATACCATTAACATAAACCTAAAAACTTACGAAATTGTCATCGCGACAATGTTTTTCAGTTACCTTAAACATTTACCATGAAAACTGATGCAAAAGTAATGGAAATATGTTATACAACATAATTTCTGAGCAAAAAATGTAGCTTAATTAACGAAATTTACAGGAATCAGGAAAAAATGCGTGCAAGTGTTAATTTAATTAACTCTTGCACGCTAAAATGAGATGCAATAATCATAAAACAACTATAGTTTTATTGACGGTGCTTGAGGGAGTCAAAACCTCTTTAATTCGGTGTAAAGACGATGTAAGGGAAGCCCCATTACATTATAGAAACTACCGCGAATTCCACGAATTCCCGCACAGCCAATCCATTCCTGAATGCCATAGGCTCCTGCCTTGTCGAGTGGATGGAATTTTTCAACATAGAAATTAATTTCATCATCGGACAGTTCGGCAAAGTCCACTTCTGTTACAGACTTAAAAGAGATGCTGTGAGAGGCGGTAGTTATGGTGACGCCGGTCACCACTTTGTGAGTTTTTCCTGAAAGAGAGCGGAGCATATTGCGAGCATCGGCTTCATTATGAGGCTTCCCCAATACTTGATTGTCGCAAATTACCACTGTGTCGGCAGTAATAATAAGCTGGTTGGAAGTTATCAGAGCTCGGTAGGCATCGGCTTTAATTCTCGAAACAACGAGAGCGACATCTTCAGTAGGGGTATCGGCAGGATAGCTTTCATTGATTCCATTGAGAGCACATACGCCGAAATCAATGCCTAAATCGGCAAGTAGCTGTTTTCGCCTGGGGGAGTTACTGGCAAGAAGCACTTCATATTTTGAAAGATTCGATAGAGGATTCATAATTAACGCTAATTGCATAAAATACGAAAAAACAGATATTTACCAGCCGAAAGCCCTCTTGTCGGCGAGCCAACGTCCTTGGGCTTTCATAATTTGCTCTATAACGTTCCTTCCGCAGCCATAACCGCCGTTGACAGGGGTGATGTAAAGAGCAATATCTTTAACTTCGGGAGCGGCATCGGCAGGCGCAATAGGAAGTCCCACGTGCTTCATGACCTCCATATCGGGGATATCATCGCCCACGAAAGCCACCTCCTCTGGAGCAAGATTATAGTGTTTCATCCAGTCGAGCAGACAAGGCAGTTTCACGGAAATACCGGTGAACACATCTTCTATTCCGAGACCTCGGAACCTTACCTTAACAGCTTCGGTGCGAGCACCGCTTATGATAGCTATTTTAAAGCCCATTTTCACTGCAAGTTGCAAGGCGTATCCGTCTTTAATGTTTACCATACGCATTGGCTCACCTGAAGTCGACATAGGGATAGTAGAAGGCGACAACACGCCATCGACATCGAATGCAATCGCTTTAATTTTCGTCAAATCGTAGTTAATTGAACTCACGTTGTATGTGTAATATTATGGTTTGTTGGAATTAAAATGCTTTTTTATAATGCTTCGAGAAAGCATGTCGTAGACTTCATGCTTGTCGCCCGAAAGCATTGACAAGTGCTTGCTTATCACATCATAGTCACGTCGCATGGCAGGACCCGTCTGCGATTCAGCCGGCGAAAGGGTGTCGAGCTTCTCAACCGTGGTGCGAATGAGAGGCTTCATAACGTCGAAAGGTAATCCCGCCTCGCGCAGAACGTCGTGAGCAAGCGCCCAAAGGTGGTTAGCAAAATTGCAGGAAAAAACTGCGGCGATGTGCAGACGACGGCGCGTGTCGCTGTCGGCGGCATATACATGATTTGATATAGTTTTTGCAAGTTCGGTCAAAGCTATAGCACTTTCGGGGCAATTTCCCTCGATGAAGAAAGGAACATCGCTGAATTCGGTTTCAATCTGTTTTGAGAATGACTGCATAGGGTAGAACACACCATAGCGACTATGATTAGAGGCAAAAACACTCATAGGTATGCTTCCTGATGTGTGTGCCCACAAAGCGCCATTGTCGGGAACAGATGCAATAACGTCGGCTATGGCATCATCTTTTATGGAAATAATGTAGATATCGGCATCATCGGCGAGAGTCGACAAGTCATTAGTTGCATTCGGGCACCCGATAGCATCGGCAAGAAACTTGGCATTAGCAGCCGAGTGGCTGTAGATTTGCAAGATTTCATGCTTATGGCACAAAGCGCGGACGAGGTTAGTACCTACGTTGCCGGCTCCAATCATTACTATTTTCATATTCTCGCTGTCACTCAATTTCTTGTGGAATCCATTTGCCTATGTGTACGCGTTCCCACAGCATTTTCTCAGGATTGAAAGGCTTTCGTTCCTCATCTTTGTGTCCGAGAGTGATAATGCAGAGCACAGGGAGGTCGGCAGGCATATCGAGTAGAGCTTTCACATAGTCCTCAGCAGGTTCGTCGTCGCCGGAGAAACGGCCGCGAATCTGAATC
Organism: uncultured Prevotellaceae bacterium; assembly: GCA_945921235.1. Classification (GTDB taxonomy): domain Bacteria; phylum Bacteroidota; class Bacteroidia; order Bacteroidales; family Muribaculaceae; genus CALZFJ01. The sequence goes on from CAMEKH010000157.1 coordinate 2,504, forward strand.
CAGCAACTTCCGAGTCCGAGGGCTTCAGCCTGCAATTGAATGAATGTGGCGGCAATAGTGGCATCTTCCACCCAAGTATCGGTGATAGCAGGGTCGGCGCTTACTACGATAGCAAGGCTGCACTTGCCGATTGGAGCAGCACCAAAGTCTTTGCAATGACTCAACAATTCAAGTTTTTTCTTGTCTTCTACAGTTACAAAGTGCCAAGGGCGGCAGTTTTTTGAAGAAGGAGCCATGAGAGCGGCTTCGAGTATGAGTTGAACGTCTTCGGCAGCAATCTCCTCGTCGGTGTATTTGCGAATACTGCGTCGGCGCACCAATAAATCGTGAAAACTTTCCATAATTAAAAAAAAGTTATAAAAGTTATTAAGTAGTGAGGCAATGCCCCTCGGGCACAAAATTAGTAAAAACTTGAAAAGGAACAGCCGTTTTATATGTTTTTAATGCAAAGATGCGTGAAAGAAGCCTGAAAGGTGCAGTTTTTTGTGTGGAGCATGAAGTCGGACAGATGAGTTTTAAACATACAAAATATGCTATGCGGGCATAGAAAATATAAAAAAAGGAAAATTTGATTTGTTTATAAGTTCAATTGCTGTTACTTTCAAAAAAAAACATTATTTTTGCGGTATCAATTTCAGAACATACGAAAAAGGATATAAAAAAGAAATTCAAAAACAAACACTTTAAAAATAATAAGTAATTATGGCATTCTTAACAGACGAAAAATTGGTGATTGTAGGTGCCGGTGGCGCAATCGGCTCCACAATGGTACAGACCGCATTGACAATGAAGCTCACTCCAAATGTGTGTCTTTATGACGTGTATGCTCCCGGAATGGAGGGCGTTATGGAAGAGATGTTCCACTGCGGTTATGATGGTGTGAACCTCACAGCTACAACAGATGTTGCAGAGGCATTCAAGGATGCAAAATACATAATTTCATCGGGTGGTGCACCTCGCAAGGCAGGTATGACCCGCGAGGACCTGTTGGCAGGCAACTGCAAGATTGCAGAGGAGCTTGGAAAGAATATCAAGGCTTATTGTCCTGATGTGAAGCATGTGGTAGTAATATTCAATCCTGCTGACTTGACAGGTCTTGTAACACTTCTTTATTCGGGCTTGAAGCCATCGCAAGTTACAACACTTGCCGCTCTTGATTCTACACGTTTGCAGAGCGCTATTGCCAAGAAATTCGGTGTAAAGCAATATGAGGTAACAGGCTGTGCCACATACGGTGGTCATGGAGAGCAAATGGCAGTATTTGGCAGCGCAGTGAAAGTAGCAGGTAAGCCTCTTACCGAGCTTATCGGCACCGATGCTTGCACTAACGAAGATTGGGAGCAGCTCAAGGTCGACGTAACTAAGGGTGGAGCAAAGATTATCGAGCTTCGCGGACGCAGCTCATGGCAGAGTCCTGCCTACTGCTCGGTAGAGATGATTCGCGCCGTGATGGGAGGCGAGGCATTCCGCTGGCCGGCAGGAACATACGTGAACAATGAGAAATATCACAACATTATGATGGCCATGGATACTACTCTCGACACCAATGGTTGCACTTATAAGATGCCGGTGGGAACTCCTGAGGAAATGGCTAAGCTCGATGCAAGCTATGAGCACCTGTGCAAGATGCGCGATGAGCTTGTTACATTGAATATTGTTCCTGAAATTTCGAAGTGGGGTGAAATTAATCCTAACTTGAAATAATAATAGAAATTTTTCATATTTGTTTTTGTGGCGCGACCTCCTAGCCGGGAAGCCGCGCCATTTTGACACTAAACATGATAGCCTTGAACGATGATAATAAAAAGTGCAAAATTTGAGATTAGTAACACTGATGTTACGAAGTGTCCGCAGGGTACGCGCCATGAGTATGCATTTATCGGTCGCTCCAATGTTGGCAAATCATCGCTGATAAATATGCTGACTCAGCATTCGAGCCTTGCCAAGACTTCGCAGACTCCCGGCAAAACGCTTCTAATCAATCACTTCTTGATTAATGATGAGTGGTATATTGTAGACCTTCCCGGCTATGGCTATGCCAGCCGCAGCAAAGAAAGTCGCGAAAAGTTGAAATACATAATAGAAAGCTATATAATGAGGCGTGAGCAGATGACTAATCTATTTGTTCTTGTCGACTCTCGCCACAAGCCGCAAAAAATTGATATGGAGTTTATGCAGTGGCTTGGAGAGAATGGCGTGCCTTTCAGCATAGTATTTACAAAACTCGACAAGTTGGGACTGAACGTTGGCAAAGCCAATATAGGGCTGTATAAGCAATCGTTGCTTGAATATTGGGAGGAGCTGCCTCCGATTTTCGAATCGTCGTCGGTCGATGGGCGCGGACGTGATGCGATACTTGGCTATATTGAGCAGCTCAACAAACTGTAGATGCCTGAATTGAGCCTCGAATAAAAATTTTTTTGAAAAAAACGTAGAAAAGGCTTGTATTTGAAAAAAT
>CAMEKH010000158.1 GCA_945921235.1 uncultured Prevotellaceae bacterium
GTTGTTATTGCCGGGGCGGTTGTTGTTGCCGTTGTTGTTGCCGGGGCGGTTGTTATTGCCGTTGTTATTGCCGGGGCGGTTGTTGTTGAATTGAGGCGCAGGGCGAGAAATTTGCGAATAAGTATATGGTGATAAAATCAAGCCTGCTGCCAATGATGATGCCATTAAGATGTTTCGTAAAGTTGCATTCATGTTGAGTCGGTTTTTAGAGGTTCAACAATAAGTTTCTTTATCATTATGACAAAAAACAATGCAAAAAGTTTAAGCCCACTGTGCCGTTTTTTTTGTGCAAAAACAAATAATCCCATATTTAGCACGTTTAGTTGTGAATTTAAGCAGAATAGTTGCCAAAACCTGTCAACGCCTGTTCTACTGCTTGCCCGTGAGCGTTTTAATGCTTAATTTTGCAACACTGATATGAACCATTTCCGAGTGCTGTTATATTGATTTTCTATTTCTAAAAACAGACGATTTTGGTAAAATGAAGTTTTTTGTAATAATTTACTGATAAGATTTTCGAGAGATGTTCGCCGAAGATGGTGAGCATCTTTTTTCATAACGTTTAGTAACTTATTTTAGCCGAATAGTAGTAAAATAGAGCCTAATAGTAACGGAATAGCCTTTATTTAATTGTTGCATTTGAAAATAATACTTATATTTGTGATACCATAGAATTTAAATTTGTGTAATTTATAAAGAAAGAAAAATATGGGTGTTAAGTCAAGAGTATTGATTATTGACGATGACGTTAAAACCGTGGAAAAACTTACGGAAATGCTTTCGGATTATCCCGACCTGCAAGTGGAGTCGCATGCCCTTACACTCGATGAGGGTAAGCGAATGGTGGCGGAAAAGGCGCCCGATATGCTTTTTTTAGATATAGAACTGCCCGATGGAAATGGGCTGGAATTTCTTGCGGAAGTTACCGATTTATGCCCTGAAATGTATGTGGTGATTTTCACAGGCTATTATAAAGATTATTCCAATAAGGCATTTAGAGGCAGTGAGGCCGACTATTTGCTAAAGCCAATCAATGTGTATGAGCTCGACAAGGCGGTGCAACGCTATCGCCGTTCGATTACCGGCAAGCGCGAGCATGTGCTTAAGCCTAACACCGATTTCGGGCTTGGTGATGTATTCACAGCCACTACTTACACCAATGAAATGCGCATAATGCGTCCTGCCGAGATTGGCTACTTCCGATATAGCACGCGCCGCAAGGTGTGGGAAGTGGCTCTGAGTGACCACTCGTTTGTGCAACTTAAAAAGGGAACATCCGCTGCCGATATACTGAATTACAACAGTCAGTTTGTGCAGACGCACCAATCCTACATAGTCAATATGCGCTATCTCACACTTATCGGTTCCACTCAATGCACTTTATATCCGCCGTTCAACGACGATGAGGTGCTCGTAGGGCGGCGGTTCAGCAAGGAGCTGAAAGCTCGTTTCACCTTGATTTGAGCGAAGCGAGCCTTAAATGGTCTAAGAGCATCTGCCTATGCATGATGCGCTTCTTGTGTGTGCTAAGCCGAGAAAAACATCATGCGGTTTCGAACTCGAGAGTGCGACACATGAATCCATGAGAAATCGTGTTCATCGATTACTTGGTCAACCGGAAGCCTTAGTGAGCGCAAAAGATTGAACAACCGTCGGTTGGCTGATTTAGAACCTGCCGTGATGTCGGCAGCTTCGCCGCTTATATGTTGGCTTTTGGTTGTGCCTCCCACCGCTTTGTTAAGAGCCGGGCATCGGTATCCGCTGTTGATTAGAATTCTGCTACCGAATGCCTCGCGTAGCGGGTCGAGCACGTTTTCCACAAGGAGAGTAAGATTCTCCACAGCTTCGGCAGTGGGAGTGTTGTCGATACCTCGGCACTGTGCCGTGGCAGATGCCGATAATTCGGCAATAGTGAAATGCTTCATAGTGTTATGTTTTTCGAAAAGTGTTGCAAGTGCTTCAATAGCAAGCGAGCCACTTTCTCGGCATCGTCTTGCGCCTTCTCTTCGGCTTTCTCATGAATGCTTTTCACCTCTATTAAAGCAATGCATATTGAACCGAGAAAGGTGAAAACGGGCGCTACAGGTAGCTCAAAGCCGTTCACGGCTTGCAGATAGAGCACCGCAATAATTTGCATAGCATCGATTACCGATAGCGCAAATAGCGCATTGTAGTAGCGACACAGCTTGTCGACAGTGCGGCGCAAGGCTTTGCTTCGGCGAGCCTCACCCCGGCGTTTTGCTTTCCGTAGCCCGCTGATAAGGTCGGCAATCACCGATAAAAGCACCAACAGATATTCTGAAAGTGCAAAAATAAGGCTCACGGCAAGTTTTGAATTTTCAGTGAAAATGTTTTCCATAGTTTTATCCTCCGAGTGCAAAATTACGTTGTATATTTATGTATTTAATCGCTAAAAAGTCGCAATTTACAGGCGATTTCGTAACATTATGCTACATAAATTTGGTAGATACCCGAAAATTTTGGATATTTGCTAAATAAATTATGATAATATTATCAATAAAAGATATGAAGAAGACAATTTTATCTATTATTGCCGGAGTGGCTTGCGCTCTCAGCGCTTATGCAGTGCCGGCTTGCCCTGAGGCAACGAAGATTCTCCAGCCCGACGGTAGCTACGTCACCGTGAAGCTCGTGGGCGATGAGTATTTGCATTTCACCACTACTGTAGATGGCTATACCATAGCACGCAATGAAAGTGGCTACTACGTCTATGTGGAGAAGGTAGATGGAGTGCTTTTGCGCACACCTATCGTAGCTCACGATGTCGACAGCCGTACTGCCGACGAAGTTAAATTCTTGCAGTCGGTGCCCAAGCGATTGGTTGCCGATGAAGACGTAACAGTGTCGAAAACCGCTCGCATAAAAGCCGAAGAGAGCTACAAGGCTTCGCCTCTTGCCGTCGCGGCAAAGCCTAAAGCCTACGATTACAAGAACTTCCGCGGACTTGTGATTCTTGCCGAGTTCAGCGATAAGAAATTCTCGCGTAGCGACATAAAAGATGTGTTCACCAATATGATTACGCAAAAGGACTATAAAGGCGTGCCGAGCGAGAACGACCCCGCGCGAATCACCGAGTGCACCGGTAGTGTGCGCGATTATTTCTACGACAACTCATTCGGTAAATTCGACCCCGAATTCGATGTCGTAGGTCCTGTGTCGGTGAACCGTTCGTGTGAATATGCCGGAGGCAATAGCTTCACCAATGTTCCTACGTTGATAAAGGAGGTGATAAAGGCTGCTGATGCAATAGTAAACTTTAAGGACTATGACCGCGATGGTGATGGATATGTGGAAATGTTCTACATAGTATTCGCCGGCTACGGCTCGAATTACAGCGGAAATAACGATAATTTCGTGTGGCCGCATGCATCGGTTAACTATACACTTGTCGATGGCGTCTACACCAGCCGTTATGCATGCTCTACCGAGCTTGCCGGATTGGAAGGTACTAAAGTTATCGACGGAATCGGTACTATTTGCCATGAGTTCAGCCATGTGCTTGGCTTGGTCGATGAGTATGATGTCGATTATGAAGGTTCGGGAGGTCAGAGCTTCGACCCGCAGATATGGTCAATTATGGCAAGCGGAAGTTATCTCAATAACAGCCGCACGCCATGTGGATATTCACTCTTCCAGCGTTATCAGTCGGGATTCATCACTCCTGCCGTTATCAGCGAGCCGGGAGAGTACACACTGAATTCCCTTGCCGAATCGGGCGATGGATACCTCATCAAGTCGGCTGTCGACAAGGAATATTTCCTCTTTGAGAACCGCCGATTGAGCGACAAATGGAACAAATATATGCCGGGCGAAGGTATGCTTGTGTTCCGTGTGGATTCCACAAGCACATCTCCATGGTCGCGTAACACAGTGAATGCGAATCCTGCCCACAATTACTATGAAATGCTGAGGGCAAAACCTGCCAACGGCCTTTCCTCGGCGAGCGACCCCTTCCCGGGTACAGGAAATGTGACGAAACTTACCAACAACACTGCCACCAATCTCAAGTCGTGGTCGGGACGTTCCACAAAATTAGTCCTTTCGAATATTGCTGAAGATGCCGATGGTGTGATACACTTCACTGTGGGAGAAGACTCTTTTGGAGAAAAGGCTGAAGACTTTGAGTCGATGGAGCAATTCACCGGCAGCAAATCGGGTGTGCAAGGAAAATTTGCAATGTGGAATTTCTCTAATGCTGCCGTGGTGTCGTCGACTTCAGGCGATAACACCGTGGGCAACGGAGCACAGGCGGTGAAGTTCAGCAAGAATGGTGTTATCACTATGACTACCGACGTGTGGGCTGAGAATATTGATGTCTTTAGGTTCAAGACGTGGAATTTCTCGCTAAGCTCAGCCACTGTGTATGTGTCGATTTCTACCGACGGCGGCAAGACGTGGACCGATATCTATCCCGAAGGAACTTCAGTGTCGGCTGTGGTGAAATATGGCTATTCGGGTTATGAATTCCGCTATAAAGTAGGCACTTCCGACCATGTTATGTTCAAAATTGAGTCGACAAAAGCCTGCTATATCGATGATATAACTATTGAATTTGAAGGAAAATCAGGACTCTCGGCTGTGGATAATGTGGCAGCAGATGTAGCTGCTCAAGGTCTTGTCGTGGTGGCTGATGGCACTTCTATTCGCGTCTTCACCGAGAGTGAAGACGCCGTGGAGGTCTACACTGCCGGTGGCGTACTCGTGAGCCGCAACAATGCTGTGGCGGGAGGATGCCTCATTGAGCTTCCGCAACGCGGTTTCTACATTGTGCGTCAAGGCGCCAAGAGTGCGAAAATAATTCTTTAATGAAAATATATTTCCTATTCGATACTTGAGAAGAGTATTGACTCAGATAATTTCAATGTGTTATTGATTACAAATCGCAGGGCATATCCTTTTGAGGAATGTGCCCTGCTCCTTTTATGCCCTTAA
>CAMEKH010000159.1 GCA_945921235.1 uncultured Prevotellaceae bacterium
AGGAGCATTGGCGACACATTTCCGCCGCCATTACCACGGTCGTCGATAATCAGGGCCTCCTTGTCGAGCTGCGGATAATAGTAACGACAAAATTCGTTCAATCCTTCAGGACCCATATCGGGCACATAGATATAACCCACTCTGCCGCCAGTGGCACGCTCCACAGTTTCAATATTCTTCTGCACCCATGCATAGTGATAGAGCGGATATTCGTCGGCAATAGGTGTAACCACAATTTTGCGTGCGCCCTCAGCCTTAGGCTCGGAGTTCACGGCAAGTTCAGTAGGCACGCCCGCCTTGCCCTCGAGCAAGCTGTAGATATTTTTCACTGAGTTGGAAAGCACACCATCAACAGCCACAATGAAGTCACCCTCCTTCACGTTCAGACCAATCTCGGTGAGCGGAGAGAATAGCGAAGGGCTGTAGCTTGCACCCTTCAAAATCTTGTCGATGCGGAAGAAACCACTCTTGTCGGCACTCAGTTCGGCACCGAGCATACCGGTTTTCACTATGTTCACGCCCTTGAAGTCGCCCGGGTCGACATAGGCATGACCGCAAGCCAATTCACCGATAAGACCACCAATCACATAGCTAAGGTCCTGACGGCACTTCACAAAAGGAAGCAGAGCGGCATATTTCTCCTTCATGGCATTCCAGTCCACGCCATGCATATTTTCGAGATAGAAACCGTCGCGATAGGCGCGCCAAGCCTCATCGAAGATTTGCGCCCACTCCTCAGTGTAATCGATTGTGGCTTTCACATTCGAGAGGTCAAGTATCTTTTCAGTGGAGAGCTTCGAGGCGGGAAAATCCATCACATATACCTTATTACCGCTTTTGAAGCTCGCCTTCTTGCCATTTGCCGACACGGTGAGCTGTCCGCGCCCGAACGACTCACACTTGCGGGTATCGAAGGTGAATACCATAGTTTCGCCGCCGTTTATGAGCCAAAGCTTCTTGCCGTCGCAATAGAAATTGCCATAATTTCCGCTTCGCAAAGGCAATTTCACTATGCGGTCGGCAAGTCCCTCAACGTCAATCTTGGTTACAGAAGCAGTTTTGTCGCTTTTTGCAGCATCAGCACCCTTTCCGCTCTGTTTTTTGCCTGATTTTTTATCAGCTTTCTCATTTTCGGCTTTCGGAGTATCCACTTTCACTACATCGTCCTTCACGATGAAAGGCGAAGGAGTGGCAGCCGAGAGCATAGCCACATACACGCCCTCCATGTTGGTGTAGACATGGTTCCACTCCGTATTGCTATAGATAGGATTGAAATCGCGCGCCGAAGCGAAGATGAGATATTTACCATCGGAGCTGAAAGCCGGAGCCGACGAGTCATACCAATCGTCGGTCACGGCATATTCCTTTCCATCAGTCAGATTATAGATATACACCACACCCATATTGTTCTTGGCAGGACGAGTGTAAGTTATCCAGCGGCTGTCGGGAGAGAATTTCACTCCATAGAACCGCGAAAGAGGCTCTTCGGCAATTTTCACCTTTGTTTTTGTAGCTACATCGAGCTTGAACAAGCGGTTTTTGCGGTCGCCGTAGATTATAGTTTTCCCGTCGGGACTAAGTTCAAAGAAATCTATATAAGTGTCGGTCCCGGAGGTTAACAGAGTGGCAACGCCACCCTCGGCAGGACGCATCCACAGCTCGGTTTCGCCGGTAGTATCGCCGATGTAGAACACACTTTTGCCGTCGGCGCTCCATTCGGGTTGACGCTCATGCGCACCCGATGTGCGAGAAATGTTGCGTGTCACACCATGCTCTGAAGGCACATTGAAAATCTCGCCGCGTGCACCGATTAGGAAGCGGTTGCCGTCGGGAGCAATCGACCAATAACGCATCGAAGCGCCCACGCTGCGTATTTCGGGGCGAGCGCCATTGCCCTCGTCGCTCATTTCAATGTGGATACGCTCCGACTTGCGTGTGGCGGGATTAAACTTGTAGATATATCCGCCATTCTCAAATACGATGATTTTGCCATCGGTGCTCGGGAATTTCACATCGTAGTCGGCAAAATCCGTCACTTTCTCGGTAGAACCCGTCTTGGTGTTATAGCAAAAGAGGTTCATGCGGTTATCGCGGTCGCTGGCAAAGAAAATTTCATCGCCAATCCACATAGGGAACACATCTTGCGCCACATTATTGGTAACATTTACCACCGAAGCGGCTTCGGCATCGTAAATCCAGATGTCGTCAGCCATACCGCCTTTATAGTATTTCCAAGTGCGAAATTCGCGGAAAACGCGATTGTAGGCAAGCTTCTTCCCGTCGGGCGAATAGCTGCAAAAACCGCCTTCGGGCAGTGGAATAGGAGTCGACATGCCACCTTGCGGCGACACGGTGAACAACTTGCCCTCGAATCCCGAGCTGATGCGGTTGCGATATACAATCGACTTGCCGTCGCGGCTCCAGCACATCACCACATTGTTAGGACCCATGCGGTCGGCGAGATTATCACGTTCATTAGTGGCAGTGAAAGTCAACCGCTCGGGCTTTCCGCCTTCAGCAGGCATCACATATACCTCAGTGCTTCCATCATACTGCCCTGTGAAAGCAATCTGCTTTCCGTCGGGCGAGAAACGAGCAAACATCTCATAGCCTTCGTGAGTAGTAAGATGCCGTGCATTACCACCTTCGATAGGCACCGAATACAAGTCGCCGGCATAGGAAAACACCACTTCCGAGCCGTTAGTGGCGGGGAATCGCAGCAGTCTGCCCTCGTAAGCACTTGCCGAGTTTACGACTCCGGCAGCCAAAACCGCTAAAACGAATACCTTTTTCATTTATTACTTTTTATATTAGTTGATTTTAAATTAATATTTTTCTCAATCGGAATGCTTGTCGGTCATCAGCCCTAATAACAGCTAAATTCCTATAAGCTATGCACCTGAAATTGATTTGCAAATATACGAATTTTTTCGATTAAGCATATTCCCCTTCACCATATATTAAAAAACCTTGAAAAGCAAACTAATTTAGGAATTAAGAAAATAATTGCCTATTTTTGAAAAAAATTTAAGAAGCACAAAATTGTTATGAGAAAAATATTTGCCATTACCCTTATTTTAGCATTATCTTCAGTGTCAATTTATGCAAGTGGAAAAACCGGGATAGACGCCGATGTAGCTGCGGCTAAGGCTCTTACAGCAAGACTCTTGCCTGAGGTTTGCAACAAATTTGAGTTCCGCAAGGAGCAAAAAGACTCAAGCGGCAACGACTGCTTTACACTGTGGAGCGAAAACGGCAAGATAGTGGTGAGCGGCAACTCAGCCAACGCAATGGCGGTGGGGCTTAATCACTATTTGAAGAAATATTGCCTCACCACGGTGTCGTGGTATGCCGGGACACCGATAACACTGCCTGCGGTGCTACCGACAGTGAGTGTAAAAGAGCATATTGCGGCTCGCACCGGGATTAGATTCTTCCTCAACTACTGCACCTACGGCTACACTATGCCATTCTGGCAATGGGCTGATTGGGAACGATTTATCGACTGGATGGCACTCAACGGCGTGAATATGCCGCTGGCTATAACCGGTCAGGAGGCCGTGTGGTACAACGTGTGGCGCTCTATGGGAATGACCGACGAGCAAGTTCGCTCCTACTTCACCGGTCCGACTTATCTGCCGTGGCACCGAATGGCAAACATCGACCGCTGGAACGGTCCGCTGCCGAAATCGTGGCTCGACGGGCAAGTGGAGCTGCAAAAGCTGATTTTGAAGCGCGAGCGCGAGCTGAATATGCGCCCTGTGCTCCCGGCATTTGCCGGACATGTGCCAAAAGAGCTGAAAGAGATTTTCCCCGACGCCAACATCAAGTACCTCGGGCGGTGGGCGCAATTCGACGACTGCTACCGCTGCCATTTTCTTGACCCATCGGAACCGCTTTTTGCCAAAATACAGAAACTTTATCTGACGGAGCAAACCCGCCTGTTCGGCACCGACCACATCTACGGTGTTGACCCTTTTAACGAGGTAGACCCTCCAAGTTGGGAGCCGGAATACCTGAAGCGCGTGGCTGCCGACATGTATGGCACTCTTACGGCTGTGGACAGTGATGCTATATGGCTGCAAATGACTTGGTTATTCTATTACGGGCGCAAAAAATGGACTGCGCCTCGTGTGGAAGCACTGCTCACCGGTGTGCCGCAAGACCGCTTGCTGCTTCTCGACTACTACTGCGAGAAAGTGGAGCTGTGGAGGACCACCGAACGCTTTCACAATCAGCCATATATATGGTGCTACCTCGGCAATTTCGGCGGCAACACCCCAATTCTCGGCAATGTGAAGGAATCATTGGCACTTTGCGAAAACACTATGGCTGAAGGGGGCAAAAATATGCAAGGAATAGGCTCTACGCTCGAGGGACTCGATATTCAGCAATTTCCCTTTGAAGAGGTGCTCGCCAAAGCGTGGAATTTTCAGCAAACCGACTCTACGGCAATAGCTCACAGCATTGCCGACCGCCACTTCGGGGCAGTATGCTCCGATGTGCGCCGAGCATGGGAAATTCTCTACAACGACATCTACATTATGCGCTCGCACTCTTTTGCAGGGACACAGCAATGCTTCCGTCCGGTTTTCGGCGACAAGAAAAACTGGCGCTATAAAACCACCTACGATACTTGCCGCCTACAAGAGGCATGGGCACTGCTACTGAATGCCCCCGATGCCCGGCACGATGCCTATATCGTCGACCTTGAGGTAGTGAGATCGGAAGAGCACACGTCTGAACTCCAGTCACCTTGT
>CAMEKH010000160.1 GCA_945921235.1 uncultured Prevotellaceae bacterium
AAGGTGTTGCCACTTTTCGTGTCTTTTGCATCGGCGAGTGCTCATCTTTGACCCTCCCACCCGAAGCCGATGATGCAATCACTCCACGTCCTCCGTTTCGCCCTCCACAGCGGACTACGGCACGGCAGTACGAGCAGTAGCCGGTCGGGGTCGGAACAGGATATTGCGCCAACTCTTTGACCTATACGCCTACACGATACCGTACTCGCTGCTCTCCTACGGTATCGCTCCGTCGCCCGGTCTTTGAGCCGTTACCACTTCGTCGAAAACTCCTTCCAGCAAGCCGCTCCGACACCGACCTATACTCCAACTGCCTTGTGCTGCTGTCCGCTCGTTACGTTCTCCACTGTGAGCAGGATAGTTACTGTCATCGCCTTCTTCCCACAGTGCGGTGCACTCGCATTAAATAATTGAAAGGATATTCTGTCCGTAAAAATTTGACGACCATGATGTTATTTTACCTAAAATGTCTTAATTTTTAGGTTGTATCCTCATTTTATGCCGTAAATATTTTACGGCATAAAATATTTTTTTTACTTTTGCAGCAGAAATCAAACTCTTCAACCCCCAAATTATTATGTTGACAAGATTCACCGTAAAAAACTATCGCGGATTTAAGGAACGAATTGAATGGGATTTGTCAAATCCGAGTAATTATTCTTTTAACAGCTTTGCTGTGGAAAATAGTGTGGTAAAAAACGGAATTATCTATGGACCAAACGGGTCGGGAAAGTCAAACTTCGGTTTGGCAATTTTTGATATTGCCAACCACTTGTCGCACAAGTGGAAAAAGCCCGACTACTACCTTAACTACGCTTGTGCTATGGCATATGAGCAGCCTGTAGAATTTGAATACACTTTTAATTTTCACGGGCATATTGTCAATTATAATTATGGGAAAGTGGCATCAGAACTCAAGGGAGTAATCATTTGGGAGCAATTAATTATCGATGGCGTGAAAGTTATCCACAAAGATAAAGACTCTTTGTATGTCGCACAGGAATTCGGGTTGAGTGAGATGGCTATCCGAAATCTCAAGGAGAGTGCAAACAATATCTCTATTGTCAATTATTTGCTTGGTGCCGTGCCATTTACCAAAGAGCATCCAATGATTTCTCTACAAGTTTTTGTTGAGAATATGCTATTCTTCAGAAGTTTGGACAATCGCGAGTTTATTGGTTTGAAGGAAGGTGGTAGCAATATTGAGGAATATATCATCAAAAACAATCTTGCCGACGACTTTTCGGCATATCTCAAAGAAGTCAGCGGACAAGACTACCGCTTTGCACCAACTGTGCCGGGCGAAAATGTACTGTTTTGCATAATGGGAGATGTGAAAATTCCTTTCCAAATGGTGGCTTCAACAGGTACAAAAAATTTGGAATTACAATATTATTGGCTGAAGGAGATGGGCAGTGCATCGTTTGTTTTCATTGACGAGTTTGATGCATTCTACCATTACGAATTGTCGTATAAAATTTGCAAACGTTTGTTTGAAAGCAACAGCCAGTTGTTTGTAACCACTCACGATACATTCTTGCTGAGCAACGACCTGCTACGACCCGATTGTTTTTTCATCTTACAAGACAATAAAATCAAAGCTATCTGTGACTTGACCGATAAGGAACTGCGTTTTGGACATAACCTTGAAAAACTCTACCGAGGAGGTACTTTCAGTCTATGATACTCTTTGTGTTTGAAGGCATCGACCGTGAGCCGCATGTTTATAAGACAATTGAGCGGCTCTATTTTCCGAAAGCAAACGATAATATCATTTGTTCTTTCGGGAACAACATCTACGACCTTTACAACACGATGGTGGAGTATGAAGGCGATGGCGATATCGTGTCGATAATGAGAGAAATTCTCTCTAATCGAGGCGATGCAACCCTTGACGGGATACGAAGTTCCGACATTTCGGAAGTGTTTCTATTCTTTGACTATGATTTCCAAAACTCGCAGTTGCCTCTTGATGAGATAAACCGCCGATTGGAGGTGATGCTGAATATGTTTGACGATGAAACCGGCAATGGCAAACTATACATCAACTATCCGATGGTGGAATCCATTCGCTACACAAAGGAGTTGCCCGATGATGATTATCATCAATACGCAGTGACCCGTTCTCAATGCCATGATTTCAAACGTCTTGCTCGCGAGTTTTCTTTTTATGACAGTTTTGACCATATACTTTTCAAAGAGGGTGAAAAACCCACAAAAGAAAAATATCTAAAGATTAAAGGCAATTGGGATTATCTGAAGACAATGAATGTCGGTAAAGCAAACTTGCTGGTAAAAGGCATTTATGCTATACCTGAAACAAAATCCGATACCAATCAATTAGCTATATTCAATGGTCAACTACGATTGTTTGTAAACAACAATGATAGTATTGCTGTACTTAATTCATTCCCGATATTCATTTACGACTATTTGAAATAGATAGGCATCGGCGAGTGCTCATCTTAGACACTCCAACCGGAAACCGATGACGATATCTCTCTACGTTCTCCGTTACGCCCTCTACGGAAGTCTTTTGCCTTTGCACTTAGAACAGCGGCAAGCCGCCCGGTCGGAGCATCGGAACAAGAGAGTGTAGCAATGTGAAGCCTCTACGCCTCTGCGATACCGCACTCGCATTATTCGCATGAACGCAAAATAAAATATCTGCCTATGCTTTCCATAGGCAGATATTTTTCAAGGTAGATTCAAATGATTTAAAGCTTCGAAATTGCTCTACATCCAAGATAGACTATTCCTAAAATACCGAAGACTTTTACGGTCTTCAGTGCGTCTTCTTGCGGTACTCGATTTACCGCATCCTTGAGCGCCTCTCCGGCGCTATTTCTTAATATTTCCATATTTTATTTTTTGGCAAAAAACGTGCCATAATATGTCCTAATTCATTTTAGATTCATTTTTTGCATTTTTGTCACACAGTGCGGTGCGACGTGGCACACGCTCCATTTCGCCTATGACGGCTGCCGCTGCACTGCTTTCGAGTTTTGTTCGGGCAGTCTTAACGTGGCGACACCGCACAGTGACATCGACGCGGCAAGCCGGTCGAAGACACTTCTTCGGCGGTATCGCCACTAATTGCCTGAACAACTCCAAATCAGCTCCGCTCTCACCGTCATCATCTCCATTTCGCATAGCCTCGTCATCACCGCACATCGCTGTGTTAATCCTTGCCTTTGGCAAGAGATAGGTGTTGCCGTGGAAACCAATATCGGCAAGCCGATTTTGGCTCTCACGACAACGATTTTACCGCGCATCGCTCGCATATTCCGCCCGGAGGACAAGGGCGAGGGCGGAAAAACGATTGAGGGCGGTGGGGGGTCTTTAAAGACGGTAGCAGGTGGAATACTTCCCCTGCACCCCTTAATCGGCTATGAAATAGCCGATTAGCATTTTCAGTCATTTACTGGCGTGAAAATCCTGTAATGCCGCCTTTAAGTTTATAACATCGTTGAGATTGTGCAGCTTTGGCGATGTTATCTCTTGCTATGACTTTTCGGGTCGGTGTTATTCGGGTCGGTGGACTTCTGCAAGTATCGCTCATTTTTACGAGATATTTTGATAGTGCTATTTTTAGGCTATTCGATGCCATATTGCCGGCAGTAGTAGAAAAATGTGCCTATACCGATTTGGCGAGTGGAGCGAAGCAGGTTGTTGAATTTCCGGTCGCACTCAGCGGGATTGTATCCGCTGTTCTGCGAACTGCACAGGTGAAACCATTGCCTTCCGCTCTCGCCAAGCGATGACAAGGCGGCGCCGATTTTCACCCAATCTTCATAATTGGCAGTGAGGTCTATATGCCTCATCGCTACCTCTCGGCAAAGTCGTGCCACCTTCTCTTCGACATCACTTTCAACATAACAGCATTGATGCCACGCACGAGTCTTTTTCGGCTCATGATAGATGCCACTGAATGGCTTTGCATCGAAGTTGATGTAGGGATGTTCGTCACAACTCTGGCACCGCAGTCGGCAAACGTCACCGCAAGCGCGGTCGATGTAGATGCCCATATCGGCAAACACTCGCACCAACTGCTCAAACTGTGCCTTGTGCAACTGCGGATAGCGTAGCGGAATGATTACGAAGTAGCCCTTGCCGCTTACGGAATGAGCAGCGTACGCCACTTCTTCTATACGGCTCAACACATCTTCTATGAGCGTATCAAAATTCTCAATATGCTCATTCTCCTTGCGGTCGATGTCAATGCAGATTAGTCCGCTATGCCGCACAAGATTTTCGGCAGAACGTGAGGGCGAAAACACACCACTAATCGTTGCTTGCGGCAGCGACATCTTTATCTGCCGTTTTCGCTCGGCATCCGTGCACGAACGCAACTCAGCAATTGCCGCCACATCAACATCCGTAAGGAAATCGTGAAGCGTTGATATATGCCCGATGCGGTCTTTCACGCCACGATACACGGTGATTTCTATTTCATTAAATGATTTCATTTTGTCAAAAAATTAGGTTAAGGTTAATTCTATATCTTTTCTGTTGATTTTCAATTGTTTTGGCATTGACTTGGTATTAACTTGTCGTTAACCTTGTAGAGTATTCATTTGGTTAATACATGGTTAATACCTTATCAATACTTTTCGCTTTGAATTTAAGTGAGTTACATGCAAATTAACCTTAACCTGCTTTTCCGCTTTTTATCTTCGAGATATAAGCCGGTGAGACGCCAATCAGTTTGGCAAGTTGCCCTTGCGGCACATCGGGATAAA
>CAMEKH010000161.1 GCA_945921235.1 uncultured Prevotellaceae bacterium
ATGAGAATAGCCGATAGCAGTGCAGTGCGTGTCATTTTCGGGGAATTACCGAGCCGTCGATGTAGAGCGAAGTGCGCTTCTCGCGGCCATTGGTTTTCACTATAAGGCTCTTTCTGAATCCGCCCGACACGCCTGCAGGGTTGTATTTCACCTTGATTTTACCCTTCTTTCCCGGTGCAATTGGCTGCCGAGGAAAGTCGGGATTGGTGCAACCGCATGAGGCTTTCACATCGATGATTATGAGCGGTGATGTGCCTGTGTTCTTAAACTCAAATTCACATTTCACCACGCCTTTTTCCTCGCGGATAAATCCGAGGTCGGCTTCGGTGGTGGCGAATGTGGCTTCGGCATATTCAGCCTTGTCTTTTGCTGAGGCAAGCGATGCCAAAGAAGCTATTATTATGCAAATAAGTATGTGTTTCATCGTCGTGGTGCGCATTATTTAAGAATGTTGCACCGCAAAAATAGTGATTAAATGCGAAATCATGCTCAAAAAAGCATTTTTTAAGATTATCACGGCTAAAGTATATATAATAATTAATTAATGTGGAGATTCAGGCTCATATTTTTGCCTAAAAGTGAATTCGATGGGCTTTATGATAGTAAAAGTTAAACAATATGCACTTTTAAGTGCCAAAATGAAATATTTTGAATAAAAAATACATCAGGTTTGTTGTTTATTCGAGATTTTTCATTATCTTTGTCGCGTTAGTCAACTAATATATATTTTTTTACATTAATTATAAAAACAAACGTATGAAAATGAAATCTTTACTCAAAAATTCAATGCTCGTTGCAGCTCTTATGTCTGCTTTTACCGCCGGTGCGTTTGAGTACAAAGGCGTTGTGTACGAAGCTATCGATGGCACTACATGTAAAGTTGCCAAGAACGGAACCAGCTTCAGCTGCACGGAATTAACATTCCCCGAGATTGTGTATGATGGTGAAACTCCCTACACTCTTGTTGAGATTGGAGACGATGCTTTCAATGGCGCGGTCTTCCTTCGTGGAAAAGTAACTATTCCGGCTACAGTTAAAAAGATTGGTAGTTTTTCATTTAAATACACCGGTAGCAAAGCTGCTCCTCTCAAGGTTACAATTGCCGGCGAAGACGTAGTGATTGGCGACAATGCTTTTGAACAGGCTATAATGGATGAGCTTAATATTACAGGCTCAGTGAAGACTATTGGCGGACAGGTGTTCTATGCAACAAATCTTACAAAAGTAGTATTCCCCGAAGGTCTTGAAAAAATTGACGGATTTGGTACATTCGGAGCATGTCAGAAGCTCACTGAAGTGGAGTTCCCATCAACATTGACATCAGTAGGTTCCTATGCATTTATGGGTTGCCCCAAAGTGTCGAAAGTTACTTGCAAGGCTATGACACCACCTACTGCAAACTGGGGTATTTTCAATACTTCTACAACTGCCACTCTGTATGTTCCTAAGGGCACAAAAGACGCATATGCAGCAACTTTGGGTTGGAATGCATTTCCCACTATTGAGGAGATTGAGACAACAGGTGTAGAAGCCGTAGACGCTGAGGACGTTAAGGTGTTTGCTAATGGAGGTGTAATCAACGTGGCAGGAGCAGAAGGCGATGTTGAGGTTTACAACGCAGCCGGACAACTTCTTTACAAGGGTGCCGATGAGGCAATCAGCGTGCCTGCCAAGGGTATCACAATCGTGAAGGTTGGTGGCAAAGCCGTTAAGGTAGCCCTCTAATAGAAACGAGAGGTTAAAATAAAACCCATATACATTTGCCCTCGACGGTTCTCACCGCCCGAGGGCAATTTTTTTTGCATAATAGCGAGCGGAGCGAGGAGAGTGAGCATGTGAAGCAATTTAGGCATTAGGCGAAATCGATTGCTCGGAAATGAGTGAAATAGTGAAGAAATGTGCATGGAAACATGTGGTTTTTCGGCTTATTGTCTCCTTATGTCAATATTTTTTGTTAACTTAGAAGCCGTTTTCCGATGCAAAGTGTAATTTATTTATATACAAAGCCGAATTATATTATTTAACATGTAACCAATAACCAATCAAGATTTTTATGAGAGTAAAGTATTTATTTGTGTCGGCAGCAGTGGCATTAGCATCGCTCACTGCATGTCAGAGCAATTCGGGCGGCAGTGATGCCGAGATGGACAAGTTTATTGATAACCTTATGGGGGAAATGACACTCCATGAAAAAATCGGGCAGCTCAACTTGCCTGTAACGGGCGAAATCGTAACCGGACAGGCTAAAAGCAGCGATGTGGCTGAAAAAATAAAGAAAGGTGAAGTTGGCGGACTTTTCAATCTCAAGGGCGTGGAGAAAATTCGCGAAGTGCAGCGTGTGGCAGTGGAGGAAAGCCGCTTGAAAATTCCTTTAATTTTCGGAATGGACGTGATTCATGGATATGAAACGGTATTCCCTATCCCGCTCGCCCTCTCATGTAGCTGGGATATGGCTGCAATAGAAAAATCGGCTCAGATTGCCGCCAAAGAGGCAAGTGCCGACGGCATTTGCTGGACATTCAGCCCAATGGTCGACATCTGCCGTGATGCTCGCTGGGGGCGCATGTCGGAAGGCTCGGGTGAGGACCCGTTCCTCGGTTCAGCCATTGCAAAAGCTATGGTGAAAGGCTATCAAGGCGATAACTTGCAGGACAGCACCACGATTATGGCTTGCGTGAAGCATTTTGCTCTATATGGCGCTCCTGAAGCCGGTCGCGACTATAATACTGTGGATATGAGCCGCATAGCTATGTATAACTACTACTTCTCGCCTTACAAGGCTGCCGTGGAAGCCGGCGTAGGCTCGGCAATGTCGTCGTTCAATGTGGTCGACGGAATTCCGGCTACTGCCAATAAGTGGCTTATGACCGATGTGCTTCGCAATCAGTGGGGCTTCGATGGATTTGTGGTGACCGACTATACTGCCATTTCCGAAATGATTGACCACGGAATGGGCGATTTGCAGCAGGTGTCGGCTCTCGCACTGAAAGCAGGAATAGATATGGACATGGTGGCCGACGGTTTCATCGGAACACTCGAGAAATCGCTTCAAGAGGGAAAAATCACCGAGGAGGATATCGACAAGGCTTGCCGCCGAATACTCGAAGCTAAATATAAACTCGGACTCTTTGAGAATCCTTATAAGTATTGCAACGTGGACCGCCCGAAGAATGATATTTTCACTGCCGAGAATCGTGCCGCGGCACGCGACATTGCAGCTGAAACTTTTGTGCTCCTGAAGAACGAAGGCAACTTGCTTCCGCTTCAGCGCAAGGGTAGGATAGCTCTTATCGGTCCGCTTGCCGACACTAAGGCAAACATGCCGGGAACATGGAGCGTGGCGGCAGTGAGCGAGCGCTACAAATCGCTCTATGAAGGCATGAAAGATGCCGTGGGCGATAAGGGCGAAGTGCTCTATGCCAAGGGTTGCAACCTTTGCTATGATGCCACACTGGAGGCTAATGCCACTATGTTCGGGCGTGAGATGCGCGACCCGCGTAGCCCGCAGCAACTCACTGCCGAGGCTCTCGGTGTGGCTCAGCGTGCCGATGTGATAGTGTTTGCCGGCGGTGAATCATCGGAATTTAGCGGTGAATCTAGCTCGCGAAGCAACATCGACCTGCCCGATGCTCAGCTCGACCTCCTCAAGGCATTGAAGAAGACGGGAAAGCCTATTGTGATGCTTAACTTTGCCGGTCGTAGCACAGTGATGAACTGGGAGAACGACAACCTGCCGGCAATTCTGCAAGTGTGGTTTGGCGGCAGTGAGGCTGCCGATGCTATATGCGATGTTCTCTTCGGCGACAAGGTTCCTTCAGGCAAACTTACCACTTCTTTCCCGAAAGCGGTGGGACAACTCCCGCTCTACTATAACTATCTGAACACCGGACGCCCGGCAGGAAAGTGGTTCTCGAAATATCGTAGCAATTACTTGGACGTGGATAATGAGCCGCTTTATCCTTTCGGCTACGGATTGTCGTACACTACATTCACCTATGGCGACCTCACTCTCAGCTCCGATGTCATGGAACCTTCGGCTACGATTACGGCTACGGTGAAGGTTACAAATACAGGCAATTATGATGCCGCCGAAGTGGTGCAACTCTATATCCGCGATATGGTGGGAAGCATTTCCCGCCCGGTGAAAGAGCTGAAAGGCTTTGAACGCATATTCTTGAAGAAAGGCGAAAGTCGCGATGTGACATTCGAAATCAATGCCGATTTGCTGAAGTTCTACAACAGCTCGCTT
Organism: uncultured Prevotellaceae bacterium; assembly: GCA_945921235.1. Lineage (GTDB taxonomy): Bacteria > Bacteroidota > Bacteroidia > Bacteroidales > Muribaculaceae > CALZFJ01. The sequence continues at coordinate 4,250 of CAMEKH010000161.1, forward strand.
GAGTATGTGTGCGAGCCGGGAGAATTCCGAGTGATGGTGGGTTGCGATAGCAAGAATGTGCAAACAAAGACGTTTACGCTAAAAGAATAATAAATAGCATAAAGAGCGAAGAAAAAACAATATGGAAAGTGACTTAATGGTGTAAAACATTTTCCATGAGGTATAAAAGATTGATTTGTTAGGAAAGAGGGAGCGATTTCGGCGGTAATGACGATGTTGCTCCCTTGCTTTTATGCGTTGTGCTTTTCACTGTTTTCTTCTACAGCTTTTTTTATAAAATAGGAGTTTGGCATCAATTAGGTAAAATCGGGGCACAGTAGTTATTTTGTATTTTGTGTTGGTCGACGTAAAGTTTTGCAATGCGAAAGAGGAAAAATTTATTATCGACTATGCCTCTCAGATTAGCTCTAAAGAGTTTGATTTTCCGGTTGTGGCAGATTTTTGGTTGGTTGCGGTAAGACAAAATCGCTACCATATAT
>CAMEKH010000162.1 GCA_945921235.1 uncultured Prevotellaceae bacterium
AATCGGGCCCACCAATAGCTACGGTCAATTCACCCTGCGAAACCTTAAGCCGGGAAAATACCGCATCTATGCGCTGAACGACTTGGACCGCGACTATAAATTTGCCCGCAATGAAGACCTTGCTTTCCTCTCTGAGGTGATAGTGCCCTCGTCGCACCCCACCGTCACCATGGACACCATTTTCGCTCAAAAGAACGTTATCGACACAATTGTGGAAGGGCATCACACGGTGTTCACGCCTAACGACTTGCTCCTTAGCATGTTCAACGAAGGATATAGGGCGCAGTACCTGAAAACCAACGACCGCCCCGAAGACAAAAAAATGCTCCTGATATTTGCCGCTCCTGCCGACTCGCTGCCTGAAATCAAGATTCTTAAGCCCGAATCGCACCGCGACGATTGGTTCAGAATGGAGCGTACTGAGAAATTCGATTCGCTCGTGTACTGGCTCACCGACAGCAATATGATTAAGTGCGACTCGATTATTGCCGAAGTGAAGTATCTGAAAACCGACACTACCGACAATCTCTCGTTGACTACCGACACCGTGTCGTTTATCCTCAAAAATACCTACAAGAAAAAATTGGAGCGCGAAAAAAAGCAGAAGGAAAAAGAGGAGAAAGAACGGCTGAAAGAGCTTGAACGCGAAAAAAAGCAAAAAGAAAAACGACTCAAGAAGGAGGCTGCACGCCGTCGTAAGGAACAGAAAGAATTCGAGAAATTCAATGCCGGCGACTCGCTGAAGCGAAATAGCGGTCTTGACCTGCCGCCTATCGACTCGGTGGACGTGAGCACCACGGCTATTGACAGCGCTGCAGTGAAGAAGAAACCTCAACTGGGTTTTGCTATTAAAACGTCGGGAACTATCGACGTTGATGCCCCGGTGATATTCTCTTGTTCCGAACCGTTGGACTCGGTGCTACAACGCGGATTTCACCTCTTTATAGAGAAAGACTCGGTGTGGAACGAACTGAAAATCGACTCTGTGCGACTCGAGAATGAGTTCAACCCTCTATCCTACTCGCTATCGTTCAATTGGGAACCTGAAGGTTCGTATAAACTGACCGTGGACTCTTGCACCGTGAAAGGCATCTACGGACTGTGGAACGACCCTTTGGAGCAGAAATTCAAGGTGAAATCTCTCGAAGAATATTCCAATCTCTTTTTCAATATATCGAATGCCGGCGATAGTGCTTTCGTGGAACTGCTCGACGGCGGCGACAAAGTGGTAAGGACTGCTAAGATTATCAATGGCTCTGCCGACCTCGTCAACGTGAATCCGGGCGAATACTATGCCCGAATCGTTATCGACCGAAATGGGAATGGAGTGTGGGACACCGGCAACTTCGACTCCGGCTTGCAGCCCGAGGAGGTGTATTACTTTCCTAAAGCCCTCAAGCTGAAGAAGAATTGGGACATTGAGCAGTCGTGGGACATCTTTGACACGCCTGTCGACAAGCAGAAACCCGAAAAGATAAAGAAGAACAAACCCGAAAAGAAGAAAACTTGGGGCGAAGACGACCGCGACAAGAACAAGACCGAGGAAGAGGAGGAAGACGAGTTTATGAACCCGCAAATCTACACCGGCAATAAGTACACCGACTTTAATCGCAACCGCTAAAAATTATTAAATGGAACATTTTTCAGCTAAGCGACATCAACAAATTCACTCGATTATTCATTACTAATATAAAGAAAAAAATATGGAAACTATTAAACCCGGAAAATTCGTTGAGCTTGTTTACAAAGTTACTGCCGTCGATGCCGATGGCAACACTTTCACAATGGAATTTACCGAACAACGTCCCGACAAATTCGTCTATGGCGTGGAAAGAGGATTAATTCAGCAACTCGAGAATGCACTGCTCGGCATGGAACAAGGTGCAAAAATCGACTTGACTATGACACCCGATGAAACTCGCAAGGAATTTGGCGAAAGAGATGAAAAAGCAGTGATGACTCTTAATAAATCACTCTTTACCATCGACGGAAAGTTCGACAGCGACACTGTGGCTGTGGGCAAAATACTGCCAATGATGACCGAAGACGGCTACCAGGTGCAAGGTATGGTGACTGAAATTTCCGATGACAAAGTGATTATGGACTTCAATCACCCCTTCTCGGGAAAAACCGTAGGTTACTCGGGATATGTGAAAACCGTGCGCGATGCCACTCCCGATGATATGCCTCATAGCGGTTGCGGCTGTGGTTGCGACCACGACCACTCTTGCGACTGCGGCGACTGTGGCGGTTGTCACTAAGAAATATATTTTCACGAATAATTCGTATTTATTTCATAATTAATGTTAAATAAATATGTATATTCTTGGAATATATGCATAAATTAAAAAATTATGAGTACATTTGTATCGTGTTTTTCATAGTATTAAATTAAGATTAAGGTTTCAGTAGGCTTCGTAGTGATACGCAGCCTATTTTTTTATGCTATAGTTTCGTTAAAACACCTTTTCGCAATGAGCTAATTATTTATTATTAGGCTTACAAAACAAAAGCCGATGCGGCACTTTCGTGCTCCACATCGACTTAACCGTACCCCCGAGGAGAATCGAACTCCTATCAAAAGTTTAGGAAACTTCTATTCTATCCGTTGAACTACAGGGGCAACGCAAAAAATAATTTGTGATGAAGGAAATCGCTTTCCAACTACAAAATTACTACAAATTTATGACATACACAATTTTTCGGCTGTTTTGCCTCAATATTTGAAAAAAGCATAGTTATTTTTCAGACAAAAAGCCCCATTTAGCTATTTTCACAATGGTTGTTGTGTTAATTATCATTATTTTTTATAGCTTTGCACGGATTGAGTGTAACAAATGGAGCGCAAGAGGCGTCTAATATAAAAAATCGCTCTTAAAAAAATAATTTATTACATCATTAATAAAAATAGAAAAAGAAGAACATGAAAAAAGGAGTAATTATTCTTATTGTGGTTGCCGTGGTGGTACTCGGCATATTTATGTGGGTAAAAAGCACCTACAACGGGCTTGTAACCAAGCAAGAGAGCGTGGAATCGGCTTGGTCGCAGGTAGAGAACGTGTATCAGCGTCGTGCCGACCTTGTCCCCAACCTTGTAGCTACAGTGAAGGGCTACGCCGCTCATGAAAAGGAAACCCTTGAAGGCGTGGTAAACGCTCGCTCAAAAGCCACTCAAATGTCAATCGACCCTACTAAGCTCGATGAAGAATCACTGAAGAAATTCCAGAGCGCTCAGGGGGAATTGGGCAATGCTATCGGACGTCTGCTCATGATTACAGAGAACTATCCCGACTTGAAAGCCAACGAGAACTTCAAGGAGCTTCAAGCTCAGCTCGAAGGCACAGAGAACCGCATCACCGTGGAACGCCAGAAGTTCAACGAATCGGCTAAGGAGTATAACACTCAAATACGCCACTTCCCCGCCAACATCATTGCCGGAATGTTCGGATTCGACCGCAAGCCCTATTTCGAAGCTAAAGATGGTGCCGACGAAGCCCCGAAAGTGGAGTTTTAACCTATCGTGAAGCAATGGGACTGAAGAAATTTCTTTCAGAGAGCGACCAAAAAGCTATCGTGGAGAGTATTAAGGCGGCTGAACTTTGCACTTCGGGCGAAATTCGCGTACACGTGGAGCCTGATTGCAAAGTCGCAAATCCCCTCGACCGCGCCGTAGAGGTTTTCGGATTACTGAAAATGCATGAAACCCGCGAGCGAAACGGTGTGCTAATCTACATAGCCTATAACTCGCACCAATTTGCCATTATAGGCGATAAGGGCATAGATGAGCGTGTGCCTGCCAACTTCTGGGAAGGTGCGAAAACCACTCTTGCCGGATTCTTGAAGCAGGGAAAAGCCGCCGAAGGCATTTGCCGTGTGATTAGCGAAGTGGGCGACAACCTTTCTCTGTATTTTCCTCATAAAGACGATGACATCAATGAACAAAGCGATGAAATATCTTTTGGCGAATGAAGCGTTGCGCCGATTCGGCTTGGCAATGATTCTTGTGGCATCGTGCGTCCTTGCCTCTTTAGCTGCCGTGCCCGATGCTCCTAATCCGCCACGGCTTGTTAATGATTTTGCAGGCATATTCAGCGACTCGCAAGTGAAGACACTTGAAGACTCTCTTGCATATTTCGCACGAAAGACATCTAACCAAATCGCCGTGGTCACCATGAGCGACCTCGATGGTATGGAGCCTTCGCAGATGGCTTACGAAATAGGCGAGAAATGGGGCGTGGGAGGCAAAGACTACCGCAATGGCGTAGTAATCCTCGTTAAGCCCAAGAACAGCACCAAAGGACAGGTGTTTATCGCTACAGGTTACGGACTTGAAGGTGCATTGCCCGATGCCACTTGCAAGCGCATTGTGGAACGCTGTATGATTCCTCACTTCAAGCGCAATGATTACTATAGCGGCGTAGTTGATGCCCTCAGCGTCATAAAGCCTATCGCTGCCGGTGAGTATTCAAAAGAACAATTCGAAGAGGAAGACGACGAGATTGCCTTAGTTTTCGCCTTGTTGTTTTTAATTGTCATAGGATTCATAGTCTTCACAGCCATATTCGGCAAGCGCGACAATAATGGGAACAACAGCGGCACTATGGGCAGTGGCGGTGTGTTCTTCGGTCCCACCGTCTTCGGCGGTGGCAGCAGTCGCAGTAGCGGAGAGTTCGGCAGTGGAGGCTTCGGCGGCTTCGGCGGAGGTAGCTTCGGCGGA
>CAMEKH010000163.1 GCA_945921235.1 uncultured Prevotellaceae bacterium
GTGGGGCGCGATTGCTATCTATATGTGCGCGAGAAACAGCGTGTGGAGGATATTCGTGTCACTCCCGACCTCGATTCCGACTATCGCAATGGCTCGCTGAAGGTGGCTGTGACGGTGAAAGGTGGCGCTGCGGTGAAATTGTCGCTCAAAGATGCTGCCGGCACTGAGGTGGCTGCTTCGCAGGTGCGCGGCTCGGCATCGGTGTCGATGAATGTTGCCAATCCGCATAAGTGGAGTGCCGAAATGCCATATCTTTATACCCTCTATGCCGAGTGTGGCTCGGAGGTGATTCCGGTGAAGGTGGGATTTCGCAAGGTGGAGCTGAAGAATGCTCAAGTGCTGGTGAATGGTGCTCCGGTGCTCTTTAAGGGCGTAAACCGCCATGAGCTTGACCCCGATGGCGGTTATGTGGTGAGCCGAGAGCGAATGATTCAAGATATTGAGCTTATGAAGAAGTTTAATGTGAATGCTGTGCGCACGTGTCATTATCCCGATGATAATCTGTGGTATGACTTGTGTGATGAATATGGAATATATGTGGTGGCTGAGGCTAATCTGGAGAGTCACGGCATGGGCTATGGCAAGGAGTCGCTTGCTCACCGCAAGGATTATGCTCAGGCTCACATTGAGCGCAATATTCGCAATGTGGAGCGCAATTTTAATCACCCCTCGATTATATTCTGGTCGCTGGGTAATGAGGCGGGTTACGGCGTGAATTTCGAGGCTGCTTACGACCGTGTGAAAGCCGAGGATTCGAGCCGATTGGTGCAATATGAGCGTGCGGGATATAATGGTAAGACCGATGTGTATTGCCCGATGTATATCGATTATAACCAGTGCAAAAAATATTGTGAGGACGAGAAACGTGTGAAGCCGCTCATTCAGTGTGAGTATGCCCACGCTATGGGTAACTCTCAGGGAGGGTTCAAGGAATATTGTGACTTGATACGCAAATATCCGAAATATCAAGGAGGCTTTATTTGGGATTTCGTCGACCAATCGGTGCGCTGGAAAGGCAAAAACGGTGTGCAGATTTACGGCTATGGCGGCGATTTCAATCGCTTCGATGCGAGCGATGAGAACTTCTGCGACAATGGATTGATAAGTCCCGACCGCGTGCCTAATCCTCATTTCTATGAAGTGGGATATTTCTATCAGAATATATGGACTTCGGCTGTTGATGCTTCAAAGGGCGTGCTGAGCGTACACAACGAGAACTTCTTCCGCGACCTTTCGGCTTATTACCTTGAGTGGGAGGTGACAAAAGATGGCGTGCCGGTGAAGTGCGGGCGTGTGGAGAATCTTGAAGTGGCTCCGCAGTGCTCGGCTGAAATTACGCTGCCTATAGGCGATATATGCCGTTGTGCCGAGTATCTGCTCAATGTGTCGTATAAATTGAAGCAGCGTGAGGGATTGCTCAGTGCAGGCTTCACTGTGGCAAAGCAGCAGATTGTGCTAAACCCCTATAAATTCGCATCGGTGGAGCTGAAAAATGTTGTTGGCAGCAATGAAGAACTTGTACCACCCGTAATAGCCGATAATGACCTCAATTATCTCATTGTCAGCGGTTGCGGATTCACCGTGGAATTTAATAAGAAAAGCGGACTGATGAGCAAATATGAGGTTATGGGCACGGATATGCTCAATGAAGGGGCTACGCTGTCGCCAAACTTCTGGCGCGCACCTACCGACAATGATTTCGGAGCCGGAATGCAGAAGCGCTATCGTGTGTGGAAGAGTCCGGAAACAAAATTGCTGTCGCTTAAGCACGATGCCACCGGCAATCAGGCTATTGTATCGGCTGAATATGAATTACCGGCAGTGAAAGCTAAGCTCGCCATGACATATTTGATAAATAATGTAGGTGCAGTGTGCGTCACTATGAAGATGACAGCCGATAAGCAGGCTAAAGTGCCAGATATGTTCCGCTTCGGGGTGGAGATGCCGATGCCTCGTTCTTTCGAGAATATAGAATATTATGGAAGAGGTCCTGTGGAGAATTATGCCGACCGCAAGAGCAGTATGAACATAGGACTATACAGCCAGACGGTGACGGAGCAGTTCTATCCCTATATACGTCCGCAGGAGTGCGGCACCAAGAGTGATATACGCTGGTGGCGCATTGCCAATGCCGAAGGTCACGGCTTGAAAATTCATGCAGGAGCACCCTTCTCGGCTTCGGCATTGCACTACACCATTGAGTCGCTCGACGATGGATTGTCGAAATGTCAGCGTCACTCTCCCGAAGTTGAGCAAGCTGATGTAACTAATCTGTGCATCGACAAGATTCAAGCCGGATTGGGCTGTGTGAACAGTTGGGGAAGTATGCCTATGCCGGAATATTTGGTGCCATATAGCGACTACGAGTTCACATTTGTGCTCACGCCATTCTAATAGAGAGCCGAATTCCAAGGAACGCGCTCTAATAAATAATAAGCCTTGCCGAAGAATCACTTTGCGGCAAGGCTTTTTTGTTTTGTACTTAATGGAAATGTGCAGATGAGTCACATTCATTATAGCTTGTTGGGGTGAATATGACTGTTGTCGTATTTCGGCGGGTGAATAAACTTGTCGATAGCATCGGCAGGATTGTCCTTTTTCATAAAATTTTCGCCGATAAGAAACCCGTCGTATCCTATGGTGCGCAAGCGGTGAATGTCGTTGTGCGAGCAGATGCCACTCTCGGCAATTCGTGCAATTCCGGCAGGCAAGCGACCAATAAGATTATAGGAAGTGTCGAGGTTCACGGCAAAAGTGCTGAGATTGCGATTATCGATACCCACAAGGTCGGTGCAAGCCGGTATTTTAGCTAAATCGCTATCGGAATGAATCTCCACAAGAGCCTCCATACCGAATGAATGAGCCACTACCATCATCGACTCAATCTCTTCGAGAGTGAGCATTGAGGCTATCAGCGTCACGGCATCTGCTCCATAGAGGTAGGACTCGGCAATTTGATATTTGTCGACGAGGAAGTCTTTACGCAGGAGGGGCACTTGCACGCTGTGACGAGCCACTGCAAGGTCGTAGATTGAGCCGCCGAAGAATCGGGAGTCAGTGTGTACCGAGCAAGCAGCAGCCCCATTATCGACGTATCCTTTCACTATAGCCGCTACATCGGCTTGAACGTTGATGTTGCCTCTTAGGGGTGAGCGACGCTTGAATTCGGCAATAATACCGCTGTAGTTCCCTTTCAAGGCACACTTCAGCGATAGCGGTTGCCGCTTCGACAGAGAGGCGAGAGAGAACATTCTGTCCTCGTTCACAATGTGTTTCATTGCTTCGACTTCTTTGCGCTTATTGTCGGCAATAGTTTCAAGGATATTGTCCATAATGCATTTCGGTTAGGAGTTAATACCTCTATAAATTATTCAAATGTGGAGCAAATCCCGATAGATGTCGAGAGCCGCTTTCACATCATCGGCAGTAGCCTCGCAATTGATTTTCACATCGCCCACATCGGCGAGAAGCGAGAAATTCATCTCCCCGTGTTCGCTTTTCTTGTCGTGCCTCATCAGTTGGAGCAAGTTGTCGTAATCATTGCAAGTGATGTGGAATGAGCCGTAGTTTTCGAGCACAAAGCTCGCATATTCCTGCACTCTTGCGCTTGGAAAGCCGCACAGCATATTCGAGAGCGTGAGTTCCACCACCAATCCCCAAGCCACTGCATATCCATGCGGAATGGGGGATTTTCGGTCCATAGCGAGGCTTTCGAATGCGTGTCCGGCAGTGTGTCCGAGGTTTAGGGCACGCCTCAGACCCTTCTCATGAGGGTCTTGTTCCACAATTTGTGCTTTCACCTCCACCGACTCTTTCAGCAAGTCGAGAAGATGCTCATGGCTATCTTCCTTGAAGTCGAAAGTAAGTAGGCGGTCGTAGGTTTCGGCGTCTTTCAGCAAGCCGTGCTTTAGCATTTCGGCAAATCCCGATTTAATTTCGGTGTCGGGGAGTGTGTTGAAAAACTTTGTAGAAATAATCACCGCATCGGCTTCGTTGAACACGCCGATTTCATTTTTCAGACCGCGGAAATTGATGCCGGTTTTGCCACCCACAGCCGCATCGACGGCACTGAGCAGAGTGGTAGGCACATTAATGAAGCGAATGCCGCGCTTGAATGTAGAAGCGGCGAAGCCTCCGAGGTCGGTCACCATGCCGCCTCCTAAGTTAATCATTACCGACTTCCGGGTGGCACCATTGGCACAAAGTTCTCGCCACACATCGGTTGCGCTGTCGAGATTTTTATTCACATCGCCCGATTTTATTGTAATGTTGTGCGCCTCAGCGAGTCGATGATTATCGGCAAGACGCTCAAGTACAAATTGGCGAGTGTTAACATCGGTGAGCACAAACAGACGATTATAGTCCATTGTGCCAAGAGTGTCGTCGATAGCATTCGACACATTATTGCTGAAAATTATCTTTTGTTGCTTCATAACTGAAAATATAACGCTTGTCAATGCTTCGAAGTTCTCATTGCTTCAATTAATTGTGGCAATGCATCGGCGAATCGGCTCATTGAGCCATACACAATGTCGGCACCACTCTTTGTCATCTCCTGCTCGGGAATAGGACCGGTGGTGACTGCCACAGTGAAGCAGCCTGCCGCTTTGCCTGCTTTCACGCCGAGAGGAGCATTTTCAATCACCATGCATTGTGAAGCATTGCACCCTGCCATTTTCATTCCTTTCAAGTAAGGCTCGGGGTGAGGCTTGCCGTG
>CAMEKH010000164.1 GCA_945921235.1 uncultured Prevotellaceae bacterium
CGAGGACTTGCTTTTCCAAGTGATGCTCGACCTCGGCATAGAACTCTCGGCTAAGATTGAAAAGACAGAAATCGCCGGCAAAGAGGTGTGGTGCGTTGATGGTGGCTACCTCATGGCTTGCTTCGACCGCGACGTGAACGAAGCAACTATCACCGAAATAGCCAAGCAAAAGCCTGTGTATTTCGTGATGCGTGATGCCAGTGCCGCCAACGACAACGTGCTCGACAACTTCGACCAACTCTTTGCCAACTACTCCCCCGACACAACTTGCAAAATAATGTAAAAACAGATAATAATTCAGTTGGTTACAAATTGTAAACAACTGAAAAATGAGCGCAGTAAAAAGCATTGACTCGAATGTTGACGGATGAAAAGTCATTTTATCAAACAGTACATAATGGAATGATATGTACCAAAAAACGGCAAATCGGGTACACGTTACGTTAAATATGTACCCGAAAACGCAAAATCGGGTACACATCACAAATAATAAAAAATTATATGGACGATAATAATCAAATACTAATATATCAAAGCGAAGATGGCTCAACCCATATAGAGGTGAAGTTTACCGGTGATTCTGTTTGGTTGACCCAGCAACAGCTTTGCGATCTGTTCCAAACGAGCAAATCAAATGTGAGTGAGCATATTAAGCATATCTTTGAGGAGGGAGAACTTGACAGATATTCAGTTGTTCGGAAATTCCGAACAACTGCCGCCGATAGCAAAAACTATGAAGTGATATATTATAATCTGGATATGATTATTTCACTTGGGTATCGTGTTAAATCTTCTATTGCCACACATTTCCGTCGATGGGCAACCGAGCGATTAAAGGAATATATCATTAAAGGTTTTACAATGGATGACGAGCGGCTAAAAGGTAATGGTGGAGGTGCATATTGGAGAGAACTTTTGGACCGCATTCGAGACATTCGTTCTTCTGAAAAGGTAATGTATCGCCAAGTGCTTGACTTATATGCCACTGCCGTAGATTACGATCCTCGTGCCGATATGTCGATTGAATTTTTCAAAATTGTTCAAAACAAGTTGCATTTTGCGGCTCATGGACATACTGCAGCAGAGGTTATTTATTCTCGTGCTAACGCAAATTCTCCTCTAATGGGACTGACCTCTTTTAAAGGCGATCATCCAACGCTTAATGACGTACGCATAGCTAAAAACTATCTAAGTGAGGAAGAACTCAAGGTGCTTAATAATCTTGTTTCGGGATATTTTGATTTTGCAGAAGTCCAAGCTATGAAACATATCCCTATGTATATGAGTGACTATGTAAAGCAACTTGATAATATTCTTTCAGCTACAGGAGAGAAATTACTTTCAGGTCCCGGCTCAGTAAGCCATCAACAAGCAATGGAAAAAGCCGAGAAAGAATATAGATTGTTCCAAGTGAGAGAATTATCGCCTGTTGAGCAAGCTTATTTGGAAACAATAAAGGCACTTAATGACAAAATGAAAGGCAAGGGCAAAAAGAAATGAAGTTTAAGTTTAAGATACAGCAATACCAGACCGAGGCGGTTGAGAATACCGTCAATGTCTTTGCAGGGCAGCCGGCTCAACAAGGGCAAAAGGGCTATCGCATCGACCTCGGAGACAAAAATACCATAGGCTTTTCCGAATTTGATTCGGGCTATAGCAATGGCGAGATAGTGCTGACCAATGAGCAGATATTAGACAATATCCGCGACATTCAGGTGGCACAACTCATTCAGCCAAGCACCTCACTCGCCAAAGGGCAAGGACGTGTGAGCCTCGACATCGAGATGGAAACAGGTACGGGTAAGACCTACGTTTACATCAAGACGATGTTTGAACTCAACCGCCGTTATGGCTGGTGCAAGTTTATCGTGGTGGTGCCGAGCATCGCCATTCGTGAGGGCGTGGCTAAGAGTTTCAGTATGCTCGAAGACCACTTCATGGAGCATTACGGCAAAAAGGCTCGATGGTTTGTGTATAACAGCAGCAACCTGCAACAACTCGACCAATTCTCGCAGGACAGCGGCATTTCGGTAATGATTATCAACACCCAAGCCTTTGCCGCCTCAATGAAAGAGGGAGCGAAGAACAAGGAGAGCCGCATCATCTATTCAAAGCGCGACGAGTTTGCTTCTCGCCGCCCGATTGACGTGATTGCCGCCAACCGCCCAATAATCATTATGGATGAGCCGCAAAAAATGTAAGGGAAAGCAACGCAGACCGCACTCAAAAAGTTCAATCCGCTGTTTACGCTCAACTACTCGGCTACGCACAAAACCAAGCACGACACTATCTATGCGCTCGACGCTTACGATGCCTACAAAGAACGCCTCGTGAAGCGAATACAGGTGCAAGGCTTCGAGATAAAGAACTTGCGAGGAACAAGTCATTATCTTTACCTCGACGGCATCGACCTCTCGCCAAAGCACCCGCCGGTGGCTCGCATCGAACTCGAGACACGCAACGCCGCCGGAGCAATACGCCGTGAAATCAAGAAATTTGACGTGGGCGACGACTTGCGAGCCGAAAGCGGACTCGCTGAATATGAGGGCTTCACCGTGACGGAGATTAATCCACGCGGTCGTGGCTACGTTACGTTCCTTAACGGCACTACCATCTCCTGCGGCGAAGTGATTGGCGACAGCAACGAGGAAGCGATGCAGCGTGTACAGATTCGTGAGACTATCCGTGCACACTTTGAGAAAGAAAAGGAACTTTTCAACCGTGGCATCAAGTGCCTGTCACTTTTCTTCATCGACGAGGTGGCTAACTATCGCCAATATGACGACGAGGGCAACGAGGTGAAAGGTAAGTTTCAACGCATCTTCGAGGAAGAATATGCCCGACTTGTAAATAACTATATGACGGTTTTTGATACCGACTACGATAAATATCTGCGTCGGTTCCGCCCATGCGAGACTCACCGCGGCTACTTCTCTATCGACAAGAAAGGCCGCTCGGTGAATAGTGCGGTGAAACGTGGCTCCGATTTGTCGGACGACATCTCGGCTTACGACCTTATCCTCAAAAACAAGGAGCGACTACTCAGTTTTGACGAACCAACTCGCTTTATCTTCTCGCACTCCGCTCTGCGTGAGGGCTGGGATAATCCGAATGTGTTCCAGATATGCACACTTCGCCACAGCAACTCAACCACTACCAAGCGACAGGAGGTGGGCCGTGGCTTGCGCCTTTGCGTTGACAAAGACGGCGTGCGACAGGACAAGCAGACGCTCGGCGACGATATTCACGCTATCAACGTGCTCACAGTGATTGCCAACGAGAGTTATGCCGACTTCACTTCGGCACTTCAACGTGAAACTCGCGAGGCTCTGCGCGACCGTGTTACGGCGGCATCGCAAGACTACTTCCTCGGGCGCATCGTGAAAGATGCTTCCGGCGAGCAGCACAAAATTTCTCTTGCCGAGGCTTCAACTATCATTGGCTATCTGTATCAGAATGACTATGTAGATGATGACGGACGACTAACGCCTACATACCTTTCGGCAGCCGACAAGGGCGAACTCGCTCCATTGCCTCCGAAATTGCAACCTATTTCAGAGGGAGTGATGAAACTCGTGGCAGGTATCTTCAATCCGAAAGTGCTTGATGATATGGTGAAGCCGGTGGAAACTACAACGCCTGAAAACAACCTTAACGAGAACTTTGACAATGAACGATTCCAAGAGATGTGGAACGAGATAAACAACAAGTACGTCTATACCGTTCACTACGACAGCAACGAACTTATAGAAAAAGTTGTTGTAGCTCTGCAATCAAACCTCACTGTTACTAAGTTGCAGTATGTAAAGGTTACGGGCACACAGGATAGCGACAAGGTTACGGAATTTGGCAACACAAAAACCACTACAAGCGAACTCTCCGACGTAAGCACTTCAAACGTGCCCTACGACCTCGTTGGCGACATCGCACGCGGTGCAAGGCTCACTCGCCGCTCGGTGGTGAAGATACTGCAAGGCATCGACAACAAAGTGTTGTTGTTCAAAAACAACCCGGAAGAATTTATCCGCAATGTGGTCAAAACCATTCGTGAGCAAAAGGCAACTATGATTGTGGAGCATATTTCCTACAACCGCATTGCCGGGAAGTATGACAGCAGCATCTTTGTTCCGGAGCGTAAACTCAGCATTAACAAGGTTATTGAGGCGCAGAAGCACATCACTCCATATATTGCTTTCGACAGCGACGGCGAGCGAAAATTTGCCGAGGCTCTTGAAGGTGCTACCGAGGTGCAGGTTTATGCCAAGTTACCGCGCAAACTGAAAATTCCTACGCCTGTTGGCAACTATGCTCCTGACTGGGCGATTGTGTTCAACGATGGTACTGTGCGGCACGTTTTCTTCGTGGCAGAAACCAAAGGCTCGCTTGACGGAATGGAACTGCGAGGCGTGGAAAAAGCCAAGACGGAATGTGCAAAAAAACTGTTCAACCGCATATCGACATCGAAAGTGAGATACGGCGTTGTTGATAAGTTTGAAAATCTTTACAACCTGATTAATGGTATAGATTAGGGCGTTCCGGCACCGCCGTTGGGCTATCGCTAATCGAGCCTGATGTCTCGACCGAAAGGGTTCGCTCAAACGAGTTTCGCGTCTGC
>CAMEKH010000165.1 GCA_945921235.1 uncultured Prevotellaceae bacterium
TGTTCGAGCTGTGCATCTTGTTCAGCTATTTTTTGGTCGCGCATCATAATTGCCGTGTCGCGGTTTTCAATAGCTGAGAAATACTCATCTTCTACGTTCATATCCTGACGAAGTTTGGCATCGGAAGCCGCAGCCAACAGCCTATGAATAATGTGCTTCATTTCGTAGTCGCTACTAAAAACGTCGTCGTCAATATTAAGGACTTGTCGATTATGTCTATCCTTATTAGATTGGTCAAAAACACTTAAGACCTCAATCAGGCGATTGTTGATGCGACCGTGAAGTAGCGGAATTTGAACTATAATACTATCGTGAACAAGGCTCTCCACAAATGGGTCGGGGATACCCTTTGTGACTTCAGCGCCATCGTAATCGTAGGATTTATGGCGCACATATAGAACCGGTTCTTCGATATTTCCCACGCGATGCCCTAGCAGATAGACCGTAATCATTGGAATGCCGAACCCATAGGGATTGTCATCTTTAAGTATATTATCGGGGTTTGCATATTGAGTGCCGAGATACTGCCTGAAACGCAAAGTTTCGGTTTCGAGCCACGTTTTCTGAAGCTCAATCAGCACAAGTTTCAAGCTACCGTCGTCTTGCCTGACTTTAGCTCCGAAGTCTATGCGGAACATAGATATTTTATCACGACTGCCGTTGGTGTATTCGTGTTTTCGCACCTCCCCCTCAGCCACTTCGCGTTGTAGCAAAGCCGAGAGAATGGTTTTAGCCACACGCTCATCTTCCATGAGATATTTAAACACTGAGTCGTAAATCGGGTTTGCAATACTGACAATCATATCCAATTACATTTTATGTTACATTGCGAAGATACTGAAAAAAAGCCGAAAATGGAATAGTGACAGCAATAAGTTTAGAGAGTTTTACAATATTTTGCTATCGTTGGTTAATCGGCGGGATAGAAAAGATTGTCGGGCGTTATGCAGTTGAGCACTTCGATGAGGAATTTGCGTGCTTCCCATTTAGCCATAGGCAGGTTGTTGAGCATATAATTGCCACAATCGTGGGCGTTAGCACCGGGAATATCACCTTCAAATTCGGCTATGAAAGTGAAAGTTTCTTTCATTAATTCAATGATATCAGATGATTGCAGGTCGCCTTGGAGTAATAGATAATTTCCTGTGCAACAGCCCATAGGGCCCCAATATATAATTCGTTTTCCCCAAGTGGGGTGGTTGCGTAGGAATGTTGCGGCTAAATGCTCCATTGTGTGCAAAGCAGCCTGTTCAACAGCCTGTTCGCGGTTAGGCTCTTTCATGCGGATATCGAAAGTAGTAACTACATCGCCATTTGGCAGCATGTCTTTCCTCGATACATATATGCCACGGAGTAATTTTATGTGGTTAATTGTGAAACTTGCTATTTTTTCCATGAAGGGAAGGATTTATATATAATAATATTCAATTTGGAATATGACAAAAGTAATCAACTCTAAATTCATAATGCTATGAGGAGCTGCCTTACAAGCTCGAAAGTGTGCTCGGGAGCCTCAGCCCAAAAATTATCGTATTGAACCGAATTATTATGACCGGCACCCGGAGAGTCGCTAATGATGCGCATGCAGAAGTATTCTATGCTCTTTTTGTAGCACACATGCGCTATTGCAGCCGATTCCATATCCACGGCAAGAGCGTTTGGAAATTTATGCTTTATTTCATTGATTTGCTCAATTTTATCTATAAACATATCACCGGAGCAGAGCAATCCGTGTCTCACGTTGGCTGATTCGGGCAGCAAAGCCGAGATTTTGTGGCAAGAATTGAAGAAGACGGGCATTCCGGCTGCTTGCCCGGGAATAGTTCCCGGACCGCACCACACATCGTGGTAGGCTATTTGGTCGGCAACCACCACGTCCATTACATTCACATTTTGGTCGGCACCACCAGCCACCCCGGTGCTCAACACTAAGTCGATATTGAAGTTGGTGATTAGTGCATAAGTGCCCATTGCGGCATTCACTTTACCTATGCCACATTCCATGGCGACGATATTGTGCGCACCGATTTTTCCGGTTATAAATTCGTAGCCATCAATTTCGGTTACATTAGTATTTTCCATAAGCGGCTTAAGCAGAGCAAGCTCCTTGCTCATAGCCACGATTATTCCTATTTCCATTAATTGTAATATATATATTTTGTGTAAAGGTAGTTATTTTCTGCGATATTGAATGCTACTTTGGGTGAAATTAATGAAATGCTGTGGAAAATCATCTGTCGTAAGTAGTTTCTTTGAACAAAATATTGTCAATATATAAAATTTTGTAAATTTGCATTTGAATAGTCGGCGGATTGTTGAAAATGCTATTAATGTTAAATGAATTAAAGAATCGGTATTTATGAAGACCATTAGATTCTTTTCAAAAATACTATTTGTTATAACTGTGGTAATGGCTGTTGCAATTAGTGCAAAAGCCCAAAGTTATGAATTGGCTCAAAGTTATAAATTGATTAAAAGGGTGCAGGGTGACGGGGCGGTTATAAGTGGTAATGGATTTAGACAACGATTTACTTTTCAAGGCGATAAGGTATATTACTATATGGGAGCTAATTTGCCGGTTTGTGTGTATAAATATTCGCACCAAAGCAATGGAAATTCAGTGTACTATCTGCAAGCTTATGACTATGCATATAATCGCTATGTGCTGAAAGAATTTGCAGCCGTTGTGGCGGCACCGGACGTGTGAGATGAATGCAGTCGGGGGGGGAGCGCAGTTTTATGGATTTGTAATACTAAAACAACATTTTTTGAGGTGTTACCAAAGATAATAATTGATGAGCGAATCAGGGCTGTGTGTCCTGACATGAGAATAGGAATGATTAGGGCATCGGTGCGAAATTGCTACACCGATACCTTGCTATGGGGTGAGATTGAAGCCGAATGTGCGGCTATTGTGTCTCAATATGAATTGCTTGAGGTGAATAAACGCCCTGCTGTGGCTCAGACTCGTGCTTTGTATAAGGCTTTAGGTAAAGACCCTAATCGCTATCGTGTGGCGAGTGAGGCTCTATGCAGGCGTGTGATTCGCGGGCTTGGCTTGTATCGCATCAATGCATTAGTGGATATTATTAACCTTGTGTCGCTGAAGAGCGGATATGCTATTAGCGGGCTTGATGCCGACAAGATAGTGGGCGACACGCTCGCTATGGGTGTGGGAGAGGCTGGAGAACACTATGAAGGAATAGGGCGTGGTGTGCTTAATATTGAGGGCTTGCCTGTGTATCGCGATGCTGTTGGTGGGGTTGCGACGCCTACCAGCGATGAGGAGCGCACCAAAATATCTATTGACACCGTGACATTACAGATGAATATTAATGCATTTGGTGTGGAGATGCCACTCGAAGAAACTATGGAATGGAGCATTGATTTGCTTCAACGCTACACCAAGGCTACTAATGTGGAATGTGACGTAATCGATAAATTCTAAGAGTAATAAGTGATATAGATATGAAACTACTAAAGGTTTTCAAGGATAATCCGAATGAGCGTTTTATGGAGCTTGCCGCTGATGTGATGAGGCGAGGAGGTGTAGTGATTTATCCTACAGATACGCTATATGCGCTTGGGTGTGATGCCTTGAATAATAATGCAATTGAAAAAATATGCAAGCTTAAAGGTCTGAAATCAGAGAAAACCAATCTTTCGATAATCTGTGAGGATTTGAGCGAAGTGGCTAAGTATGCTCGTCTTGATAATGCCAATTTCCGCTTGCTCAAGGATAATTTGCCGGGTCCGTTCACTTTTATATTGCCGGCACTATCGAAATTGCCAAAGGCTTTCAAAGGGCGAAAAACCGTAGGTGTGAGAATCCCCGACAATGCTGTATCCGCAGCTCTTGTTAAAGCTCTTGGGAACCCGATAATGACAACTTCGGTGCCTGTGGGTAATGAAGAGGATTATTTCACTGAGCCCGAACTTATTGCCGAGAGGTATATCGCCGATGTGGAAATAGTGATAGATGCCGGGCGCGGCGGTTTGGTGCCATCGACTATTGTTGATTGCACGGGTGAGGAGCCTGAGGTGCTGCGGCAAGGTGCGGGTGAATTGTAGATAGATTCTTGATTCACTGAGGGGATTATTTTATTGCTACCCTATACGTGTGATTTTCACTCGCTTGTTCTTGATTTTTAATCGAGTGATTCGTTGAAGGACATCGTCGACCGCACATCGTGGCAAAGCCACTATTGCATAATGGTCGTGAAGTGAAATCTTTCCGATTTCTTGAGCCGTAATGCCTCCGTTGTTAGCTATGAATCCCACTATGTCGCCTCGAGATATTTTTTCTTTTTTGCCTGCTTGGAAATAGAGCGATGCGGTGGCTGAAGTCAGGCTTAGTGACGAATCGTTGTTGAGGGAAAGTTCTTTATCGAAAGTTATGTAATCGGGTGCACATTCTTGTGGTGCTAAAAGAACGTAAATGTCGCCGTCGGCCGAGATGCGAGCAGTGCGACCGTTGCGGTGCGTGTAGGCTTCGTGCGATGTCGGTAAGTGATAGTGAACGATATTTGCCACGTCGGCAATGTCGAGTCCGCGCGAACCGAGGTCGGTGGTGACGAGGACGATATTTGT
>CAMEKH010000166.1 GCA_945921235.1 uncultured Prevotellaceae bacterium
GGAATGGCGTATGTCTGTCCTGTCAGACCTACACCACCTCCCCATTCGGCACCAAACTTCATATTGGCAACTCTTGCTGCACCTCCCATGTGCTGACCGGCAAGGTTACTGCCAAAGACGAATATCTCATCTTTTTCAAGTGTGTCGATTCTGTCTGAGGCTATATTGGGGTTTTCTGTTCTGTTTTTACTCATGGCTGTCATTCTTTAATAGTTTGATTCCAATTGTTTTCATAATCATATAGTATTAAAAGTCAAAAGGATATTTACGCCATTCTTTGGATGTGCTCGCCTTCGCAAATGCCTCTTCATCAAATGAATACACATAGAGAGTACGTGTGGAAACAGCGTCTTTCATTACGTCAGGAAGCTTCATGCCACATATTCGATTATCTTCCTGTTCCTTTTTTATCAGATACCCGGAAGCCTCCATCTTTCGCAGGAAATTCCGACGGTCATATTTCTTCTCGTGTATCAACTCATAGATTTGCTGCAGCTCGTCCATCTTAAACTCGTTGTCCAACAGCTTGAAAGCGATGGGTGACACTCTCAGTTTTTCCTGTAGTTTCTTTCTTGCCATACTGATAATCTCAGAATGGTCAAAGGCTAAGGGTGGCAGGTGATTCCACTCATACCATTGCGCCTTGCTCGCATCATCACCGGCTATAACCCTGAAATCATTTTTGCTCACCAAGGCAAAGAATGCAACTGTCAAGACCCTTTCACGAGGGTCACGATTCACCTCGCTAAATACATGAAACTGCTCCAGATAGACGTCTTTTATGTTTGTCTCTTCGCAAAGTTCTCGTATTGCTCCCTCCTCGACCGTTTCATCCATACGGAGGAAACCTCCAGGCAAAGCCCAAGTTTCCTTGTATGGCTCCAGCCCTCGTTCTATGAGGAGAATATTTATGCTTGACCCATCAAAGCCAAATATAACACTGTCGGTAGTTACAGCAGGATGAGGATATTTATATGTGTACATACCAAATAGATTATCAATTACCGGTGCAAAGATACTGCGTTATTTTGACGCAAAAAACGAATTATTTGAGATTTATTTTCTTTCCGATGAGAGAATATCAATGATTTTCTTGTGAAGAGTGAGTTTCAATGCGAAGAACTCAACTTTGATACACCAAGCGATTGCTATATCTATAACTTTTACTAATTTTGCATCAGCTGTCGGACGACACTATAGGCTATGGTGGTCTATACAGAAGTACGTGATTTAAAATAAATTAAATTGTAAGAAAAGTAAAGATAATTTTTAAAGGAATGATGAATTATGAAGAAGATGATTATCGCTGTTGCAATGGTTGCAATATTTGTGGCTTGTGACAATAAAGAGAATAGCAGTGCACAAGATAATATTGCACAAAGTGGAATGGCAATGAAGCTCGACATCGACAAATTCAGCTGGACGCGACAGCCTGAGAGTTGCGTCATAAAGGGTGATACTATTGAGGTGGTTACCAAGCCGGGTACAGACCTTTGGCAACGTACGTATTATCATTTCCGCAATGATAATGCTCCTGTGTTTCAGATGGAAACAGAAGAAAAGTTTTTTAGTTTTGTGGTTAAGACTGATTTCACTGAAAGCCATCACCGCTTTGACCAGTGTGGAGTAGTGTTATATCTCGATGGTGAGAATTGGCTAAAAGGCAGTGTGGAATATGAGAACGAAGAGTTTCAGCACTTGGGCAGCGTGGTTACAAATAATGGTTATTCAGATTGGGCTACAACTGCGATTCCTGCTAATGTCAAAACGATGTGGTACAGACTTTCGCGTCGTGAAGACGACTATTGCATAGAGTGTTCGGTCGACGGAGAACGTTTCTCGCAGATGCGCGTGTGTCACTTGCACAAAGGTGGAGGCAAGATTCGTTTCGGTATCTACGCTTGTTCTCCCGAGCAGTCGTCGTTTAAAGCTGTGTTCACCGATATGAAGTTGACGGAGTGTGCATGGAAAGCTCACGATGGTCAACAGCCGGATTAAGCGTTTCGGGCGATAGAACTTTATTTCACTGCAATAATCAGCAAAAAGAAACAATCTCTTGATGTAATAGCTTCCCCCCTGCTGACTTAAAGGGCGTTAACAAAGTTGCAGTAGCACTTATGCAAGGCATCGTGTGTTCAAAATGGAATTATTTGTCAGTCGATAGTAGCTAAGCAATATTTCACAAAAAGCATTAGTATGCAGATTATTATGGAAGTAAATGCTAAGCTACTCCAAGTTTTTTTAAAGGCGTAGCAGCAGTAGCCGAAACTAAAGAATAGGTATAGCCACCCGAAGTAGGGTATTGCGCCGAAAATAATTCCGCAAACGGAGATAGCTATGGAGAGTTTCTCCAATTCCATAATAGCTCGGCGTTCTTGCAATTCCTTTTCTAATTTCTCAGTGAATTGTCGGTATTTCTCTTCATCGATTTCCATAATGCAAATATAGAAATTTTGTAGCGAAGATTGTGGTTTTTTTGATGTAATTTGTGTAATTCTATGTGGAAACGCAGTGTGAAAGTTGATGCGGCAGGTCGCTGATATAGAGTAAGCGACATGCCGCATCTGTGATATGAAGTTTAAAAAGTGCCTGTGTGTTTTTTTGTTGCCGGATTAATGCTCTTTAAGCTCATAGATTTGATTTAGAATTTCTTTGGTGGTGCGCCTGAATTCACGGTATTTATATGTACCAATTGAAACGCCTATGATTGCACCTATAATTCCCCCAATCAACACGCCTTCAGCTTCCGACTGATTGATTACTGATGATATTTCAAAATAGAACCATGTGAGCCAGCAGATGAGGAATGGAATAGAGCCATATAGCCAGCGGGAGCCTAAAGTGCGCATGCGTGTCACGTTTTCAGCCATTGTCAGCAGGTTGCCGTTGCTTGCAGCATAGCTGTTTACGCCGCGGTGAGTCCAAAAGGTGAATATTGCGGCAATTATGCCGTAGACAAGTGTTACAATGCAGAAAGCCCACGAAATTTCCAGTAGCATGCGGCACATCACTATCGAAACCGGAAGCCACAAAAGTCCCATAATTAGAGTTGTTCGGCGTTGACGCTCGAGCTTTTGCACTTTGTTGTGCAGAATGTTGCGAACGAGTGCTTCGTTGACGATGGTTTCTTTGTTGAGTTTTTCCCTGAGCAGTTTTATCTGTTCTTTCATCTCATTGAAATCCATATTGTCGTTAATTGAATTTTCCATAATTGTAGTTTGTGATTTTTTAATCGTTTGACATACGTTTTAATTCCTCTTTTATCCGATAAAGCCTTACCGACACATTTTTGACTGAGATGCCCACAATGGCACCAAATTCTTCGTAGCTCAGATTATCGAGCCACAGCAGCACTATGGCGCGGTCGAAAGGTTTCAGCCTGTGTATGCGGCTATAGAGTTTTCGTATTTGCCGAGTGTCTTCATCGGAGTCTTCAAACAAGTCGATGTCGATTGTCAGCGGCACAGTGGCTTGACGCTTCTTTTTCCGTTCGAAAGTGATGCAGGTGTTGAAGCTCACGCGCCACACCCATGTGCTCACGCTACTTTCGCCTCGGAATTTCTCGAAGCCTCTCCATAGATTGATGAGAACCTCTTGAAAAAGGTCGGCTACTTCATCGGAGTCTTTTGAGAACATATAGCACACTGTGTAAATAGTGTTTTTATGCTCTTTTACGATTTGCGCAAATTCTGTTTCTTTGTTGTCCATAATTCTTTATCGGTTTTGTGCCTGTTTGACGTTCACTCTTCGTAAAAACTACAATAATTTTCGTATTATTTCAAAAAAAACTTTTTGTGATTACCATTCTCTATAATAATGACAATAAGAAGAGCCTATTGGCAAATATACGAAATTTCATTAATTTTGTCACATTGTAACATACTAAATAGAAAATGCAACCGATTTTTCTCATAGGATATATGGGCTGTGGCAAGACCACACTCGGCAAGGCACTTGCCTCGGAAATGAAAAAAGAGTTTATCGACCTCGATACATATATAGAGCGGAGATTTCATGCCTCGGTAAAGCAGATTTTCGCACAGCGTGGTGAAGATGGCTTTCGCGATGTGGAGCACAGAATGCTCTGTGAGATTGCCGACTTTGAGAATGTGGTGGTGGCATGTGGCGGTGGCACGCCGTGCTATTTCGACAATATGGATTATATGCTCTCGCATGGCTTGGTGATATACCTCACTGTGTCGCCCGAGCGCATTGCTCTGCGTCTTGCTCTGCCGGGTTCGCGTGCAAAGCGTCCGCTTATTGCCGAAAAAACCGACGAAGAGCTGTTGCAGTTTGTTGTTTATGCAATAGCAAAGCGCAAACCATTTTATAGCAGGGCACATATCACATTTTGCTCCGAGCGCATTGAAAATGCAGCTGAAACAAGGCTGACGGCACAAAAACTTGCGTCACTGATTGTTGAAAAATATGGAGCTGCTCATTGATTTAGGAGAGGAAAATTGAGGTTGGGAGGGTGTATTGTGGGCGATGTGGTGGGGGAAATATGTTTTAGAGCA
>CAMEKH010000167.1 GCA_945921235.1 uncultured Prevotellaceae bacterium
GAAGTTATAGGGGTTCGTGGGCGGTGACGTGGTGGGGGGCTACTATGCACACAGCTCGTTTGATAGCGGCATAGTGTCGAGCCGAGAATATTTGCGAGGATTGATATCGAGTAGGATAAGAGATTCGGCGATACTCGATTCCGTGAAGCAAGCAGTGCAGCAATTTATAGCAAAAGAAATTGCGCCGAGCTACGATGGCTACCTTGGAGTGGACATGATGCTCTATGACGATTTGGGCATAGTGCGCATCAATCCGTGTGTGGAATTGAATCTGCGTATGACTATGGGTGCAGTGACTGCCATTTTCGGCGAGCGATACTTAAAGGAAGGAGCAGTAGGCGTTTTCAAGGTGACGATGAGTAGGAGTGAAGCCGAGCGGCAAGCGATGAAGGCGCGGTTTGCGCAGAATCAAGCCGTGACCGACGGCAATAGGCTCGTAGCCGGAATTCTGCCGCTGACGCCGGTTTATGCCGATAGCACTTATTATGCATATATCGAGATTTTGTAGAATAATGTGCACTAAAAGAGGTATAATAGTCGAAAAGATTGATAATAATTCGCGATAATGATTATCTTTGCAATAATCAAAAAAAGAACACAATTATTTTTTTGAAAAATAATAAAAAAGAAAAACTAAGAAATATGCGAAAAATCTTTTCAATATTGGCTGTAGCTATTCTTGGAATGATACCTCTCACAGCCAATGCGCAGAGAGGAGAGAAAAGTGTGGGAGTGGTTGGCGGATTCAATACCGAAATCGAATCGGGATTGGCGGGAGTGTACTTTCAGTATCAGTGCAATGCGTGGTTACGATTGACGCCCAATGTTCAAGCCATATTCAGGAAAAATGATGTGAGTGCAATGCACATC
This sequence comes from uncultured Prevotellaceae bacterium, assembly GCA_945921235.1. Lineage (GTDB taxonomy): Bacteria > Bacteroidota > Bacteroidia > Bacteroidales > Muribaculaceae > CALZFJ01. The sequence goes on from CAMEKH010000167.1 coordinate 871, forward strand.
AATGGCAATGCACACTTCATATTGCCGCTAACTGAAGATATAAACATATATGCACTCGGAGGAGTTACATATCAGAGTTGGCGCTTGCCGATGATAAATGAGAATTATAATTTGGAACATAGCAATGTGAACCGCTTCGGTGCAAATCTTGGGGCAGGAATTGAAATCTATGCAACATCGTCGCTTAAGTTTATGGTAGAGGGCAAATACTCATTTATAAAAGATTTCTCATCGGCAGGATTTATAGCAGGAATAGGCTATGTGTTTTGAAAGTGAATAGAGCAACGATAAAGAATCGAGGAAATCAGAATACGAACATCAGTATCTTATTTTCTCGATTCCTTTTTTTATATTCACGAGCGTTTCGCGAATGGAGCGCAGACGGTCAATTACCTCTACACGTTTCGACACATTGCTGCGGTTACGGCGAATTTCGGCTTGCGCGGCATCGAGTTTCATGCCCTTTTCTTTCACGAGATAGTAAACGAGCCTGATTATTTCAATGTCGGCAGAGGTGTAAAGTCTACGGTTTTTCTCATTGCGTTTCGGCTTAATGATAGTAAATTCATTTTCCCAGAACCGCAAAGTAGACTGAGGAAGCCCGAGAATATCGGCAACCTCACTAATCCTGTAGTATTTTTTCTCGAGTTCGTCTCTTTTTGGCATTATTTTCAGGTAATGTAGCTTTATATAACCCATTACGTTTGCAAAAATAATATTTTCAGCGTACTTTTGTAAATTATTTTGTGAGAAAGTTATCGCAAAGGGTAAAAAAGCGAAAAACTTTACGCAATTGAGTCTAAAAGAAAAGGAATAAAATAAATAATAGATTAATTTATGCTTACAGCAAAAGAAGTAAGAGAATCTTTTAAGGATTTTTTCAGAAGCAAGGGGCACCAGATAGTGCCTTCGGCACCAATGGTCATAAAAGATGACCCCACACTTATGTTCACCAATGCAGGTATGAATCAGTTCAAGGATATAATTCTTGGCAATGTGACTCCGAAATTTAAGCGAGCGGCCGATTCACAGAAGTGCTTGCGAGTGAGCGGTAAGCATAACGACCTCGAGGAAGTGGGACTTGACACATATCATCACACGATGTTTGAAATGCTCGGTAACTGGTCGTTCGGTGATTACTTTAAGAAAGAAGCCATTGACTGGGCATGGGAGTATCTTGTAGATGTGTTGAAGCTTAATCCGGAGCATCTTTATGCAACAGTGTTTGAGGGTTATGCACCTGAGGGGCTTGAGCGCGACAAAGAGGCTGCAAGCTATTGGGCAAAGCACCTACCGGAGGACCATATCATCAATGGAAACCGCCACGACAATTTCTGGGAGATGGGCGACACCGGGCCATGCGGACCGTGCTCGGAGATACACATTGACCTCCGCGGTGAGGCGGAGCGTGAGGCAAAACCCGGAAGAGAGCTTGTCAATGCCAGCCACCCGCAGGTGATTGAAATTTGGAATCTTGTGTTCATGCAATATAACCGCAAAGCCGATGGCACGCTTGAACCGTTGCCTGCAAAAGTAATCGACACGGGAATGGGATTCGAGCGCTTGTGTATGGCACTGCAAGGCAAGCAGTCGAATTACGACACTGACGTTTTCCAGCCTCTTATCGGCAAAGTGGGAGAGATAGCAGGTAAGCGATATGGCGAAGATAAGCAATGTGATGTGGCAATGCGCGTGATTTCCGACCATGTGCGCACCATTGCATTCTCAATTGCCGATTCTCAATTGCCGTCGAATGCCAAAGCCGGATATGTGATTCGCCGCATTTTGCGTCGTGCCGTGCGCTATGGCTACACGTTCCTGAACCTGAAGAGCGCATTTATGTATCGTCTCATCGACACCCTGATTGACTCAATGGGAGAGGCTTATCCAGAGCTTGTGGCACAAAGCGAGTTGATAAAGAAGGTTATAAAGGAAGAGGAAGAGTCGTTCCTTCGCACTCTCGAAACGGGAATGAAACTTATAGAAAAAGTGATGGCCGATGCCAAAGCGGCAGGAAAGACCGAGATAGAAGGAGAAGATGCATTCGTGCTCTACGATACCTACGGGTTCCCTCTCGACCTTACCGAGCTTATCCTTAAGGAGAATGGCATGACAGCCGATATCGATGGCTTCAATGCCGAGATGCAGAAGCAGAAAGAACGCGCTCGCAATGCAGCGGCTGTGGAAACAACCGACTGGGTTGTCCTTAAGGAGGGCGAGACGGAGTTTGTGGGTTATGACCTTCAAGAAGTAGACACCGAAATTCTTCGTTATCGCAAGGTAAAGCAGAAAAATCATGAATTTTATCAGGTGGTTTTGGCGCGTACACCATTCTATGCCGAAATGGGAGGTCAGGTAGGCGACCGTGGAGTCTTGGTTTGTGGAGATGATACAGTGGAAGTGGTGGATACCAAGCGCGAGAACAATCTGCCCGTGCACATACTAAAGCGACTTCCGAAAGATGTCACCGAGTCGGTTCATGCTGCAATCGATAAGGAGGCACGCTTAGCTACATGCTGCAATCACACAGCTACGCACTTGCTGCACGAAGCACTCCGCGAAGTACTCGGCGCACATGTGGAACAAAAAGGTTCCTATGTGAATCCCGATATCTTGCGCTTCGACTTTTCGCATTTCCAGAAGTTGACCACTGAGGAGATACGTAAGGTGGAGGCTATTGCCAACAGAAACGTTAGAGCGGCAATAGAGCGTTGTGAATATCGCAATATGCCTATTGCCGAAGCCAAATCGCTCGGAGCTATGGCGCTTTTCGGCGAGAAATATGGCGATGAGGTGCGTGTGATAAAGTATGGCTCATCGATAGAGCTTTGTGGAGGAACTCATGTGAATAATACCGGCAATATCGGAATGATAAAAATCGTTTCCGAGAGCAGTATAGCGGCAGGAATTCGCCGCATAGAGGCAATAACCGGCAGTCGTGTGGAGAATGCCATATATGAATTTGAGGATACACTGAAGCAAATAAGCTCGTTGCTCAACAATACGCCAAATGTGATAGGAGCCTTGCAGAAATCGATTGCAGAGAATGCCGATTTACGTAAGCAGGCTGAGGAATTCTTGCAGGAGCGTGTGAAGAATCTTAAGAAAGAGCTTGTGGAAAAGGCTGTGAAGAAGAATGGTGTAACTATTATTAGTTGCAGTGGACCACGTATTGCCGAAGTAGTGAAGGGCGTGGCATTTGCAGTGAAGGCTGAATATCCAGAGGATACGGTTTTTGTAGCTGCTACTCATGAGGTAGGAAAGCCAATGCTCACACTGCTCGTTTCGGAGAATCTTGTGAAAGAGGGCATTAATGCATCGAAGATTGTACGCGAGGCGGCAAAATTGATTCAAGGCGGTGGCGGTGGTCAGCCGCATTTTGCTCAAGCCGGAGGAAAGAATATCGACGGCTTGTCGGCTGCACTCGACAAGATGATTGAATTGCTCAATCTGTAATGCTTCGATTTAGTGCGAATTGCTGATTTTTTAGAATAAGTTAATAAACAATGTGGGAACTGCTTCAAAGGCAGTTCCCACATTGTTTATTGCTACTATATAAGTGAGTCTATGGCAACTATATATAAAAAATAATCCTCGGCATCACTGCCAAGGAATC
>CAMEKH010000168.1 GCA_945921235.1 uncultured Prevotellaceae bacterium
CCGCTTTAAGCTCGCAAGCAACACCGGTAGCGGCGTGGCGAAAGCTATGGAAAAAATCGCCAAAAACGATAAATTTGGCATTGTGCTACAAGATTGTCTCGACCTGCGCGAAAAATACAGCTTGTGCGACTGGGCTTATTTCCTTGCCCTGAGCGAACTGAGCAACGCATTTTTCGGCGGCGAATGTAATGAAGCTACACTGCTCACCGGATATCTCTTCTGTATGTCGGGCTACCAGATGCGCTTCGCCTTCGATGCCGATGCCAAGCTATATCTCCTTGTTGCCTCCGAGCAATATATCGCCGACTTGCCATCAGTGTCGCTCAACACAGATAATTACCGCCGTTATTATGTGATTGGCGCACCAAACAAGAACGGAATGCAAATGTCAATCTGCGATTTCGCTTTGCCTAAGGAGAAAGCTCTTTCTCTGTGGATTAAAGAGGAGCCTAAATTCGCCGACTCACCCTCGCCGCTACGCCAGCGATTGGTGAATTATCCTTCAATAAAATTCGACTATAAGGTCAATAAGAACTTATTAAATTTCTACAGCACTTATCCCACGCCTTTCACCGATGGTGATAACCTCTCGAAATGGACTTATTACGCACAGACGCCTATGAGCCGTAATGCTCGCGAAACGCTCTATCCGGCATTACAAAATGCAATAAGTGAAAAGACCGATTTGCAGGCTGTGAACATTATCATGGATTTCATCGAGTCGTTCAAATATGGCTACGACTCGCAAATCTGGGGCTACGACCGCGCTTTCTTCCCCGATGAAACCATCTACTACCCTATGAGCGACTGCGAAGACCACGCCATTCTGCTCACACGCTTGGTTCGCGACTTGTTGGGACTCGAAACAGCTCTTATCTACTATCCGGGACACCTCGCATCGGCAGTGTGCTTCAAAGAACAGGTCAATGGCGACTATTTCCTCGTCGACGGAAAGCGCTACACCATCTGCGATGCCACAATCTATTATGCCGGCGCCGGCACTACAATGTCGAAGATGAATAACAATGAAGCTACTGTAATTCTTGTGAAATGAAACAATGGGTAAAAGACATAGCAAAAGTGATTGCCGTGACTTTAATCACGGTGGGGCTTTCGCGCATGATTACCTATGTGCCTCTCAATGTGTCGTTCTTCGCTTCGTCGAGTATTACCGACATCAACCAATTCGACATCTATAGCGAGTTACAACAGTCGCAAGGGATTATGCCCTTTGAGAACAAAGTGGTGGTAGTCACTCTCCCACACAATGCCTCTCGCTATGAGCTGGCCGAAGCACTGTTTATGCTGGCCGATTGTAATCCGGCTGCAATATCGGTGGATATCGACCTTAGTGGCGAAAAAGACGCTGAAATCGACAGCTTGCTGAAAGAGGCTATCCGCGCCAATCACAACGTGGTTTTCCCTTGCAAACTCGACTGCCTTGCCGACACTGCGGAATTCTTTGCCAATGCTGCTGAACTCGGAATAAGCCGAGGTTATTCCAATCTCGACAACCGCGACCGCGACAATGCCGTGATACGCTCGTTCACCCCTTTCTTTATCAATGGGACCGACACGATTTTCAGCCTTCCGCTCCAAGCCGTGAGGCAGATATATCCCGAGAAAGTCAAGGAGCTGATAAAGCGCGGACACAAACATGAGTATATCAATTTCCTCGTCGATATCACCACTATCCCCTACAATGAAATTCCCGACTGGGCTGATATGCTGAAAGATGCTATAGTGATGCTCGGAGTAGACACCCAAGCCGATTTACACCGCTCTTCTATTGACATGCAGATGTTGGGACTAAATCTGCACGCCTACGCTGCATCTACCGTAATCGGTAGCCGCTATATCAATTCATTGCCGCCAATACTCACCGAAATTATCATTTTTGCGGTAATAATATTGTTTGTGTACTACAACATTTTCTTCGTGCGACTGTTCTCACGCACAAGCGGCTTCTTTGTGCGCACTTCCACCTACATACTGTTCTTCACTCTTATGATATTGAGCTATGTAATTTTCGCCGAATATTCCATTTACCTCGATTGCGGCTGGTTCTTGCTTGCCATTGCTTTCGCTCCATGGGCATTAGATACCTATAATATCTGCAACATTGCCTGCGAAAAGATAAGAAACTTCGCCAAGCGGCACAATATCACTATCAGTGAGCTTTGCAAACTACCCTTAAAAATAAAAAATTACATAAATAACAAATCAAGTAAAAAGAAATGAAAAGAAATGTTATTATCACTCTGCTGGCAATGGTGCTATCGTTCACCAATGCAATAGCTGCATCAAAGAGCTACCGTATCACCGATATCCACGGCATTGTGCAGAGCAATGGATTTATACTGAAACGCGGTAACACCGTAACCGAGAACGATGTGCTTTCAGCAAAACGCCAATCGATTATAAAAGTCACCGACAGCCGCCGCTCTTTCACTCTTAAATTGCAGGGGGAGCTGTCGGTAAAACAGCTTATCGCCAGTATTCCCAACAAATATGAATCGGCTATCGACGGCATTCGCCGAAATCTCGACAAGAGTAGCCGCCGCAATGTGGAATATGGAATGGTAACAATGGCTGCCGAAGGACTCCCTGCCTACGACCTCCGAGAAAATGAGGCTGTGGCAATATGCAAAGAGGATAGCGTGGGCGACCTAATGGTGATTTTTATGCGCTACGGCATGGAGAAACCCATGATGTATAAAATTGCATCGGCTACCTACAATTACCTGCTACGCATGAACATTGTGACAGCCAAAGGCTACGACTACGCCTACACTTCCTCTTCTGTCTACAATGTGCTGTGGAGACCTATCGAAAAATACATTCAGCCCAACGATATTTTGATTTATTCTATCACTCCCTATCTGAGCGACATTGATATGAGCAAAATAAAGACTAACGACGACAAGACAATGGGCGAGATTTATCAACTCTTCTTGATTGACGACAACGACTGACGACAACTGACAATTCAATCGATACGCACAACGACAACCCCTGCCGCAAAAAAGATTATGCGACAGGGGTTGTTTATTGCTTTAAAAAAGTTTCTATCTACTTACACATTGAAGCGGAAGTGCATGATATCACCATCTTGCACCACATAGTCTTTGCCTTCCACACTCATCTTGCCGGCTTCTTTCACTGCAGCTTCACTTCCGTAGGTTATATAATCATCATATTTAATAACCTCAGCCCTGATAAAGCCTTTCTCAAAATCGGTGTGAATCACTCCGGCACATTGTGGAGCCTTGCTGCCTCTACGATACGTCCACGCACGAACCTCCTGAGGACCCGCAGTGAGGAATGTCTCAAGATTCAGCAGCTTATAGGCTGCACGTATCAAGCGATTAACTCCCGATTCCTCAAGCCCTATTTCATTCAAGAACATCTGGCGCTCCTCATAAGTGTCGAACTCGGCAATCTCCGATTCCGTCTTCGCTGCCACAATAAGTATCTCGGCACCCTCATCTTTCACCGCCTCACGCACCATCTCCACATAGCTGTTACCGCTCACGGCACTTGCATCGTCCACGTTGCAAACATAGAGCACAGGCTTATTGGTGAGCAAAAACAAATCATGTGCCGCCTTCAGCTCATCTTTAGTCTCAAACTTCACTGTGCGTGCCGCCTTGCCCTGCTCAAGAGCCTCCTTGAAGCGGCAAAGCACCTCATATTGCAATTTTGCCTGCTTGTCACCACCCGTCTGAGCCTGTTTCTGCACTTTCGATACGCGACTTTCTATTGTTTCCAAATCCTTAAGCTGTAGCTCATAGTCGATAATCTCCTTGTCGCGCACCGGATTAATAGAGCCATCAACGTGCGTGATATTATTATCATCAAAACAGCGCAACACATGAATTATGGCATCGGTTTCCCGAATATTAGCAAGGAACTTATTGCCCAATCCCTCGCCTTTCGATGCACCTTTCACCAATCCGGCAATATCCACAATCTCAACCGTAGTAGGCACTATCTTCTGAGGGTGTACCAGCTCTGCAAGCTTATTTAGGCGGTCATCGGGCACAGTGATTACCCCAACATTAGGCTCGATAGTGCAAAAAGGAAAATTAGCCGATTGCGCCTTCGCATTCGACAGACAATTGAAAAGAGTTGACTTGCCCACATTAGGCAATCCTACGATTCCACATTGAAGTGCCATATTCTCTATTTATCTCTATTTAATTAATTATTATGCATTTACACATCCCGCAGAGCCTATTTCCCGACCCTGACTCCAAAAATCTCACAAAGATACAACACCACACCGTCAATTCCAAATTCTCCCTCATTTTTCCCCTCATTTTCACTCAAAAGCACACTAAAACGGCTACTGAAACAGTTAGCCATAAGAAACATATCAAATAATTTGTAAAAGTTTTTGAACAAGCAATTATTCTTAGCCTGCAAAAAACATATTGTGTGATATTTCTGTTATAAAGAAAAATTCATAACTTTGCAGA
>CAMEKH010000169.1 GCA_945921235.1 uncultured Prevotellaceae bacterium
TTCCGACGGCTGTATGCTCCACACCACCGCATCAGCCCCGTCACGGTTACGGCGTATAAATGCGCTTGCCTGTGCTTTAGCCATGCGACCTCCTTACTGCTGCATCATTGCCACAGCCTTGCGTGCAACTTCCTTTGCGTGCTTGCGCCACTGTTGCATTGTCTCATACTCGGCGGCATACTCGCTGCGCTTCGCATCGTCTTCCACCGTGTCGGCATTGAGCCAGTTGGCAATTACCGCCTGCATCTTGTCGTTGGTGTAGCGGTCGTTGATGATAGCACTGGCTATCTCACCGTAGCCGGCTAAGCCCACCACATCTACTACCTCGGCGGTGGTAATTTCTTCAGTCACGGGAGTTTCATCGCCCATAGCGATTGTATTCTCCGAATCTTCGAAGTCGAAATAGACACGGGTAATCTCACCTTCCCTGACAATCTCTATCCCCTGCTCGGGGTGTGCCTTGCGGCTCATGTAAGTCTTCATATATCGTTGCGTTAATTGTATTAGTCGCTTCTAACTTTCCATCAGCTCCGCTCCGGTTACGATTACGGGTTTTCCGAAGAAAGCGAGACGGGCGCCGCAGCTCGAGTGCGCGAACGAAAAGCCGTAAGCCGAGGCCACGCGCACGGCACCGGCGCCCGAGCCGCCAATCGCGTACGCAAAAGCAAGGCACAACTGCCCTGTGGTGTCGTGATACTGCGAATCGCCCCAATAGCTTGTACTGCTACCGCTCATCGCTTTCGCAATGAGGTCGAAGTTCTCCCCGAGCTGCATCTCACTCACATATCCCGAGCCGTTTGGTCGGTATATCTTACGATATGGGCAAGTGGGGTGAGAAGCGAGTTCCGCCGACGTCGGCATGCGGTTTTCGTTATAGATAAAGCACTCCGAACCGTCTTGCCCTATGTTGGCGGAGCTGCCGAAGTAGATTCCTTGTATCATCTCATATCGGAGATTCCACAAGTCTTCGATTCCGAACAGTGACACGTGCGAGCAATTCACACCGGTTTTATCTCCATTTACCACTTCAATAGGTATTGCTCCGCAAGCATCACCGAGCGACAGTGTTGCACCTGTTGTGAGGTTCTGTGCTGTTGCCCACAAGTCGAGCGATTGCGAACCGCCCACGCCGTAGCCGATTTTAGTCTGTAGATTCGGGTTGCCGAACTTCGAGAGCTGGAGCATGGTGAACCACTTGAACGCATTCTCATAATCGCACAAGCCGAACATTGTTCCGTTAGCCTGAGCGAGATTCCAGAATTGCGCGATAGTCAGCGATGCAGCCGGCACAACGCCACTGATTGAAGTAAGCTTACCGCCACGGTTGTAACCTTGGAAGCAGCCGTAACACGGATTTTCTATGCAGTGGCGGCTTATCGGATATTCCGACATCCATAGCACCGGGCAGCCGTAGGCATCGCTCATTTCCACTTCATAGTAAAGTGTCGGTCCCATAGTCATCATGTGCCCCGTGCTCTGATCCACCGCCGTACCGTCGGCGAACTTGGTACTGTCGGTAGCCGAGCACTTTGCAGCCTTGCCTGCGTTGGTGAGGAGATAGCGACCAACCTTCGAGAGATAGCTGTCGCGCAGCGTGGTGTTGCCTATTACGCCCCAATCCTGTGAGCTTTGGAGTGCCTGCTTGATTGGCACTCCCCAAGCATAAGTGCGGAGATCGAGCTTGCGCATCTCAATTGCCTTCACAAAGTCAGCAACTTTAATGCGACGCACCTTGCCATCTATATCCACAAAGATGTAGTCACTGTTGGCGAGTGTGCTCACCGTTGCTGTAGCGCATAAATCGTTTTTTGTTGCCATATTATGTCAATTAATTGTTTTCTTCGTCTATTTCTTTCACCAACTAACTTCTGCCACCACCATCACATCATAGTAGGTGGTCTTGCCGTTAGTTGTTACGTCGGTCTCCGCTGTGGTGATAGTGATTGTGTTGCTCGCGGTGCTTTTCAGTTCCGTAAGTGTGTCGGAGCGGAGTGCCTTCATTCCCCACACGGGAGACTTGCCGGTCATATCCACTGCAGTGTTCTTGCTCATGTTCATCACCGTTGCAGTCACCACCACCGGTTTGCCGGTATCGACTTGCTTGTTATCGCCCAGCGTGAACGATATGGCATATTCGTCGGCACGGTCGGTAATACGGATATATGCACGGCAAAGCACGTTGCCTGCCGCGACCTCGGAACTCGACGCATAGAACGATGCCACATAGAGTGTATCACCATCTACATTCTCACGTCCCACGGCGAGTGTGTTGCTTCCGCTCTTTACTTGTGTGCTCGTTCCATTCTTAGTCCACACACAATAGAGGCTGCTCGTTACGTCGGAGAGACCGCAGATTGCTTGTGCGGTGAGATTAGCCGTTGGGTTATCTTCGTCAATTATCATGCGGTCGGCAAAGATGTAGGCGTTGTAGCTCGATTCGCCTGCGCTGTGGATTACCACGTCGATAGATTTCATTATCGGATATTCCACGCCTGCCACGCTCGCCACTGCCTTGTAGGTGAGTGTGTCATTCGCAGGATTATCCATGCTGGCGAGGTCTTTGATTATCTTCAGTTCGCCCGTCGCCTGTTTCAGCTGGAAGTGACCATCGCTCGAAGTGAGCCACTCGGCTGAGCCGGAAGGGAACTCTATAGGATTCTCCACACTGTTCCAGTACCATTTGTGTTGCGTCAGCACCACATTGATACCCTTGGCAGTGTAGCAAGTAGGCGTAATGGTCGGCTGGTTTGCGGTGTTGTTAGTCCACTGCGGTACCACGCCTCCCGTCTGTGTATCGACCGCCTGAAACAGCGGTTTGTCCGTAGTGAGAAGCACAAACAGCGTGTCACCGTTGCGAAGTCGCTTGATAGTCACTCCGCCTGTTGCGGAAAAGTTAGTATTACTCATATCTGGTTACCATTAATTATCGTTAATATCTCGGATTCGGAGTAAAGTTCACCACCAAGTTCGGCGGCAATTTCCTCGGGCTGCATTCCGGTCATTGTGCCGATAAATAGCAGTTCGCGCTCGTTCACCACGATGCTGTCATCGCCAAGTGTGCGGTGTCCGCGCTGCGGTATTCCGCACGCTGCCGCCTTTCCTATGTCAATAATCGCGTATCTCATTGTCTTATCTGAATATGTAAGGATTTCCGTCGGCGTCGGTATAAACGTTGCCACTCGCATCTGCGGCGAGCTTAGCTACTTCGTTGTAATCAACCTCCGCAGCCACTTCGAGCCAGTCCTTTCCGCTTGTGGTCAGCACCCCGAGTTCGTTGAGCTGCATTTCCACTCTCGGGCCTTCGGCATACTTCTTCAGTGAGCCGCCGTCGGAGTAACTTGCTGTCTGTGCCTTCCACTGTGTTGTGAAATATGCTCCGGGGTATTTCACAACATCGCCTCGGCTGGCAATCACAACTTCGTTGGTGTGCACTGTGGCTTCGGCATTAACATCACATTCATTAAGCAGATCCGGGTTAAAGAGTTCGAGGTGACGCTGCACGGCAAATGTCTCCATTGCCACGAGCTTTCGCTTGGTGCTGCCGTCGGTCGCCACGTAGTCGGTCTTATATGCTACAATGGCATACTGTGCGTAATCCACAAGTCGAAGGTCGAGAGTCACCGAAGTGTTGCTAAGGCTCACAAGCTCATCGCAGTTATCGGTGGTAAGTTGCTCTCCGATTCCGCTCGCTGTAACCTTATGCAGCTCCACCACATATTTTGCCGACGGTGCAGCCGACTTGCCGCGCATCACCTTGAAGTTGATGGTGCGCAGATAGCTGTTGATGTCGGCGAGTGCAGCTTTCTTCGCAATGTCGGCTTCGTTCGTGCTGGCATACATTTCGCGAGATTGCTTGTAGTCGTGGAGCGTGAGTGTGTCATTGAGGGGATTGTATAGTTGGCGGTTGCTGTCGCTGAGTTCGATGCTGTGACCGTCATCGCTCTTATCCACCGTCGAAAGAATTACCGGCTCCGAGCGGAATGTATAGTTTGTTGCGGTTCGCGGGTCATTGATAGTTCCCTCGAATATCAGCTCCACCTTCTTGGCGATTGTGATGTTGGTATTGATAGTGATGCTGCCGCGTGTTGCCGAAGAAGATGTATCGACGCTTGCATTGGCTGCGAGTGACTGCATCATCGTGTCGGTGTTTTGCCCTGCCCAATATGCCAGCGTCTTGCCATTGAGATACCACGTGAAGCCGGTGCTCAGGTTGGAGTTGTTAAGCGGACCTGAGAGACTCCCGTCTGATACGTTGGCATACACGTTCGGGCGAAGCAATAGCGGAGTCACAGCGCGGTTCGGCTCATAGGTTCCGCTGTCACCGTCATACACCTGCACAAGCGGGCTATTCGGTGTGTCATTCACCACCGTTACCACCACATTCAGCGGTGCATAGTCCCTTCGTATGCGTTTCTTAGCTGTTAGTGCCAT
>CAMEKH010000170.1 GCA_945921235.1 uncultured Prevotellaceae bacterium
GATTTTAGTGGCTTTTTGGTGAGAATAGCATTTTTGAAGGAGGTGAGGTTGCGGTAGGTGACGATAAAAACGGCGCATAGCTTCTCGGAGTTTAAAAAATAGTGATAACTTTGCAAATTAATTTTGATAGATTAAATATTATTTAATAAAAATGGCAAGATTGCATAATAAGGTGTCGCTGCTTTTTGTGGTGTTGACGGTGATGTTCTGTGTGTTTTTGATACTCGCCAACATTATGGAGGTGAAAGTGGTGAATGTGTGTGGCTTTACGGCTACGGCAGGACTTATGGTTTTTCCGGTGTCGTATATTATCAACGATTGTATTGTGGAGGTCTACGGGTTCAGTCGTGCGAGGCTTGTGGTGTGGTTAGGGTTTTTTATGAACTTGATAGTGGTGCTTTTTCTGCAGCTTGCCATAATTCTGCCCGGTGATGCCACATGGACGGGGCAGGAGGCTATGGAAATGGTGTTTGGCAGTACGCCGAGGATTCTTGTGGGAAGTTTCTTGGCATTTATCTGCGGTTCGCTTGTGAATGCCTATGTGATGAGTCGCATGAAGGTTCTAACGGCAGGCAAGGGCTTCTCGCTACGCGCCATTTTGTCGACGCTTTTCGGTGAGAGTGTGGATTCCACGATATTTTTTCCAATAGCATTCTACGGAGTATTGCCGCTATCCACTATTTTTGCCTTGATATGGACTCAGGCAGTGCTGAAGACGCTATATGAGGTATTGGTGCTACCCGTTACGATAAGGGTGGTGCGCAAGGTGAAAGCTCATGAGAATCTTGATGTGTTCGACACCGATGATGTGGATTATAGCTGGTGGAAGATAACAAAAGTATAAGAAAAGCGGTTAGATTCCGCTATCGTCAATCTCGGTGAGTCGCATCTCGCGATACTCATTCCACTCAGGGTCCTTTTCGGCATAGATAGATAGAGGCAGAAGCTCGAAAGGAGCGAGAATCTCATTTAATTTTCTGCCAAAGATGTTGATGCTACGGGTGTAGAAAATCCAGTTTCGCTCGCCGGCACCGGTGTAAATGCCGGTCATAATGGCAACAGGGTCTTTGTCGAACTCCGCACGCAGAGCATCGTGTACTTGTTCCATGAGTTTTGAGGTGCTCTCATCGGGCAATCCATTGGCTTGTGGAGCATAGTTCCAAGTGACTTCAATACGGTCGTTAAAAATCTTTGAAGCCATTATTTCGTCCATATTACGGCGTCCGGTGACAAGAATCAGTTCACCGTTATCGCCCTCGGCGGGAGCAGTCCACCATTCGTCGGAAATTTTAAGTTTTGCCATTAAAAATACATTTTGAGATTCAAAGGTAGCATAACTTTTTGATTTTTTTACTTTATGCGCACGTTTTTTTCTCAATTATATGCTTATTTTGCAGAGAAAAAATAGATTAATAAGAAAAAGAGTAAACGTGATATGACCGCAATTTACATTCTTTCAGCAATCATACTGTTGCTTGCAGTGCTGTGCTATGTGATGATGCGCGAGGCGGGTTCGCTTCGTGCAGAGAATAAAGAGCTTAATGCCAAGATAATAGAAGATACGGCAGAATTAGCTGCTCTTCGAGAGCGCATCACGGCTATAACCGCCGAGCAGGAGCGGCTGAAGCGAGATGCCGAACTGCAATTCAGTGCACTTGCCAATAAGATACTTGATGACAAGACGAAGAAAAGTGACTTGCGGCTTGGAGAGCTGCTTGCGCCGCTTAAGCAAGATATAGAGAAGCTGAACCGCGATATCAACGAGCGAGCCATAAAAGATGGTGAGAATCATGCATCGCTGAAGGAGCAGATTCTTATGCTTGCCAATCTCAACAAGCAGATAAGTACCGATGCCAACAATCTTGTGCAGGCATTGAAAGGAAACAGCAAGATGCAAGGCGATTGGGGAGAGATGATACTTGAGCAGATACTTGAGTCGTCGGGCTTGATTAAGGGTGAGCAATTTGAAGTGCAGGTGACAAAAGATGAAAATGGGAAAACACTCACCAACGACAGTGGAAATCGACTGCGCCCCGATGTGGTGGTGAAGTTCCCCGATAACAAGCGATTGGTGATTGACTCAAAAGTGTCGCTAACCAACTATGTGGATTATGTGAACAGCGATGATAAAGATGCACAGGAGCGTGCTCTTGCCGCACATTTGCAATCGGTGAAGAAACACGTTGATGAACTTGCGGCAAAGAGTTATCAAAACTTTGTGAAAGATGCCGGAGATTTTGTGATGATGTTTGTGCCAAATGAAGGAGCGTATATCAGTGCAATGCAAGGCGACCATAACCTGTGGGACTATGCCTACAACAAGCATGTGGTTATTATCAGCCCCACGCATCTTATATCGGTGCTTAAACTTGTGTCGCAATTGTGGCGACACGACAGCCAGACGCGCAATGCCATAGCTATAGCCGAAGCGAGTGGCAAGCTCTACGACAAGTTTGTGGGATTTATGGCTGATATGTCGAATATAGAAAAGGCAATAAACAATGCCGGTGACGCTTATTCAAAAGCTATGAATAAGCTGAGCACCGGCAATGGAAATCTTGTGCGCAGCGTTGAGAAGCTGAAAGAGATGGGAGCAAAAGCCACCAAGCAGCTTCCCGAGCCGAAATAAGGGAATTACTTAATAGCCATTCGAGTGCTGTAGTTGACTTTTTCGCCTACCACCTGCACCAAGTAGATGCCCGGAGCCAACACTCCGGCAATATCAACGTCGGCAGCCTCGTGAGAAGCGTCGATGCGACAAGTATAGACAAGTGCGCCCGAAGCACTGAACACATTGAGTGTGGCACCATTTTCTTCACCTTGGGTGAATACCTTGAATTGACCTCCATTAGGGTTGGGATAGACCAGCACTTGGTTTTGGCTTACTTCCACATCGTTGACACCCGACGCCATAATGCATTGCAAACCGGCGTAGGCATCGATTTTACCTGCGCCCCAGCAGCAATTAGTAGCCTTATTGACGTAGGTGTCGGTTTTAGCCGATTTGTAGAAAATATCGCGAATTTCCGACCCCGTGAGAGTGGGCTTGTATTGCAACCAAGTGGCTATGATGCCCGTCACGGCAGGAGTAGCCATTGAAGTACCGCTCATAGTGCCCCAGTAGTAGGTTTTGCCATTCACCGTCTGTTTGTTCACGTAGTCGCTTAAGTCGGAATTGTAGGTTTTGTGATAAGTGTTATAAGAAGACTGCACGGCAAGTCCCGGAGCACAAATGTCGGGATAAGACTCGCCATTGAAACCTTCGCCATAGCTTGAGAATTCGGTGATGTCGTTGAGCGTGTATCCGGGGTAAGAATAATTGTAGCCATCGAGTCCGGTGTACGTGTTAGCACCATTATAAGCTCCCACGCTGAGAATCTCATCGCCACAGCACATAGGGTTGAAAGAGCGAGAAGCGTCGCCTGCGGTGAATAGCGAGCTGCCATTGCGCCTGAATTCGGTGTTAGAGTCGGCACCCCAAACGTGAATTTCCGATTCCTCATTAGAGAACAATCCCATAGCCACATAGTATTTTCCTGCCGATTTGCTTGCGCCCATAATTTGAATGGAAATAGAGCCATAGTTGCCGCTTTTAGCCATTGTAACAGATATGTTAGGGCTTAATCCGCTGTATGATGTATAATAGGATTTGAATTTCGTGTAATAAGAGCTGCTTGAAAGAGACCAAGAGTAAGAGCTCTTGCCTTGAGCCAGTGAAATGCGGTCGGTTTTCAGCAGAACGCTGTTATTGGAAGCATTAATCACATATAACTCCACTTCGGGCACTTTGCCTTGGAAGTTCCACACTTCGGCTCGTGATTGCAAGTAGTAATCGCCATCATTATCTAAATCGGCGATAACGGTTTTTACTGAGTCGTATTTTTCGGCTTCGGGCTTGAATTTCTTGTTGAGATATATTTGCATATCGCCCTCGTTGCCCGAAGCGATAACAAAAATCACGCCTTGTCCGGCAAGTTTCGACAAAGCCACATTGAAGTCGTCGGACCCGTCGTGCGGGCCCGAGTTGTGTCCTATACTCATATTGATTACACATGGTTTGCCTTCGCTTTTAGCATAATCCACGATACGCTGGCAAGCGAGGAGCATATTGGCATCGGAAAGGTTGGTTAAGCCACAAAGCACCAAGTCGGCTTCGGGCGCCATACCTTGCAGGTTATTAGCCGAGTAGCTTCCGGCAGCCGTTCCCGAGGTGTGAGTTCCGTGGTCCTCTTGCGAGTCGTCGGTAGTGAGCGAGGCGATTTGAGAAGCCGAAGTGTAATATTTAGAGCCGTTCATAACGCACTTAACGCGAGAATTACCGTCGGCGTCCTTAAAA
>CAMEKH010000171.1 GCA_945921235.1 uncultured Prevotellaceae bacterium
TTTTCTTTGTAAAATGAAAACAGGTGATAAAGATACAATAATGCGTGACGATAATGGAAAATATCCTTTCTTTGTTAGATCTCCTCATATTGAAAGGATAAATACATATTCTTACGATGGAGAAGCAGTACTTATGGCTGGCGATGGTGTTGGTGCAGGGAAAGTGTTCCACTATGTAAATGGCAAATTTGACTACCATCAAAGAGTTTACAATTTTCACAATTTTAAACGTGTTATTGGTGAGTTCTTATATTACTATCTTATTTGTAATTTTAGGTACAAAATCGAAGAAGGTGGAGCAAAGAGTACCGTAGATTCTGTACGTCTTCCATGGCTAAAAGCCTTTCCAATTTGCGTTCTTCCTAAAAATGAACAGAATCAAATTATTTCTTATATCCACAAATCCATTAATCCAATAGATGATGGAATAGCAAATTGCGAACGCATGATTTCCTTGCTTCAAGAGCGCAAGCAAATAATTATCAACGAAGTAGTAACCGGCAAAAAGAAAGTAATATGACACAAAGCAACACAAGAGAAGAAGGATTTGAACGGCTTATTGAGCGTGCTCTTGTCGGGTCAACTATAGAAGAACGTACATTAGAGGGCATTGAGCTGAATGCCTCATTTGCCGATGCACAAGCTCCGACTGAAGACCAATTCTATTGGGGCATTCCAAGTGATTTCGACAAGCGAAATGCTGTCGACATTCGCCGCTTATGGTCGTTTCTTGAAGCTACTCAAAGTGACATTCTTTCTCAATGGAGAGGCAGGGGAGATGTGAGGTCTAATGTGATGAAAGAGATTAAGCGAACCATTGAAAGCTGCGGCTCGCTTGAAGTGCTTCGCAAAGGCATAGAGGTGGATAACCTGCAAGGCGACAAGAAACTTCGCCTTTTCTATCCAAAACCAACGGCTGCCGATAGCACAGAGAGCCATCGCCGATATGCTATGAATCAATTCTCGGTGACCCGACAAGCGACTTATTCGCTTTCGCACCCGGGCTACGAGATTGATTTGGTGATATTCGTTAATGGTTTACCGCTTTTCACATTTGAACTGAAAAATCCGTGGACACACCAAACCGCAGCATATAACGCAATAAAACAATACAGAGAAGACCGTGACCCACACGACCCACTGCTAATGTTTGGTCGCTGTCTTGCTCACTTTGCCTTAGATAAAGACGAAGTGTATTTCTGCACTAAGCTCAAAGGCAAAGACAGCTACTTTATGCCTTTTAACCAAGGGCTGCCAAACGGTGCAGGTAAAGGGAATCCGATAAATCCATACGGTATGAAAACGGAATATATGTGGAAACGCATCTTAACAAAAGATGTGATTTCCGACATTATTTCCAACTACGCCATTTTTGATTATGGCGAAGCACAGAGTGGCAAAAAAGTAGCGCACATATTGAAAAATGCAAAGAAATTGATTTTCCCACGCTTCCACCAACTCGACGTTGTAAGTCGACTTATAGAAGACGTGCAAGAAAAAGGCGTAGGAGGCAAATACCTCATTCAACACTCTGCAGGGTCGGGAAAATCAAATTCAATAGCATGGCTCGCTTTTAAACTAATAAAAGCGACTCCGGCAACTATGAACGCAACAAGAGCAACAGCACTCAACGAACAATTATTCCAAACCGTGATAATTGTTACCGACCGCAGATTACTCGACCGCCAATTAACGGAGAATGTAAAAGCTTTTTCAAATTCCAAAGGGATTGTGGTTCATGCCGACAAATCTTCGGATTTGAAAGAAGCAATAGAAAATGGAAATAGAATAATTTCCACAACCATTCAAAAGTTTCCATATATTGTTGGCGGTATAGCAGATATGAGGCAAACTAACTTTGCAATCATCATCGACGAAGCACATAGCAGCCAAAGTGGCATCGCTGCCGATAAAATGAATGCAGCTGTCGGTCGTGATGCGGACCAAGACGGAGCAGACACCGACGAACTCATTCAGCGGCTTATCGAGGAACGCAAAATGAGCGAGAACGCTTCGTATTTTGCTTTTACTGCAACGCCCAAGAGAGAAACTCTTGAACGCTTCGGTATCGAGCAGAGGGATGGCTCATTTAAGCCTTTCCACCTCTATTCTATGAAACAGGCAATAGAGGAAGGCTTTATTCACGATGTTCTTACAAACTATACAACTTACCATAGTTTCTACGAAGTGATAAAGAGAACGGAAGAAAACCCGGAATACAACGAAGCTCGTGCTCAAAAAATATTGAAGAAGATGGTTGAGCGTGAGCCGCATACCATTGCTGCAAAAGCTGAGGTAATGATTAGTCATTTTGATGCAAAAGTGTTCCGCTCTCGCAAACTAAAAGGCAAAGCAAAAGCGATGGTGGTAACAAAAGACATTGAATGTGCCATTAGATACTATCACGTTTTACGACGCTTAGCGGAGGAAAAGCATTTACCTTACAATATACTAATAGCATTCTCCGGAACTAAAGTTGTTGATGGCGTTGAATATACTGAAGCTGGTCTTAATGGTTTTCCGGACACAAAGACAAAAGAAGAATTTGATAAAGACGATAACCGCATACTTGTAGTTGCCAACAAGTATTTGACCGGCTTTGACCAAGAGAAACTTTGCACAATGTACATTGACAAGCCTCTTGGCGGTGTACTTGCTGTGCAAACACTTTCACGTCTTAACAGAACAGCTCCTGATTTGGGCAAACGAGATGAAGACATCTTTGTCCTCGACTTCTTCAACACTGTTAATGATATGAAAACAGCATTCGACGATTTCTATACTTCTACCACGCTCGAACAAGCGACCGACCCGAATGTTCTTTCAGAACTTCGTCGCACATTGCTTGATTTAGGCGTTTATACTGAAGAAGAAGTTGAAGAATTTAACGACTTATACTTGCACGGAGCAGACCAAGACCAACTCGCACCAATTCTTGACCGTGCACAACATCGGTATGACGAAGAAATAGAATGGCCTGAAAACGGCAAAGCCGATTTCAAGATGAAGTGCAAACAATTCGTGAAAATATACTCACGCATTGCCGCACTTATGGCTTTCGATGCTCCTTCGTGGGAAAAAATGTATTGGTTCTTGCGACTGCTTATTCCGCAATTAAAAGTTCCTGAAAATGGCGGAATAGATGTGTCTGATCTGCTTGATAATGCAAATCTCAACACATATTGTTTGAGCCGTACTGCATTAAATCAACACATTGAACTTAATGCCGACGAAACAATTCTTGACCCATTGGCTCCAACAATGGTTAATGCCGGTCCAACTGATGATGAAAGAACGGAAATAGACATCATTTTGCAGCACTTCAATGAGCAGCACATGAATGGTTGGGACGCCACGCCGGAAGAACAAAGAGCTAAAGTGGTTCGTATCGCAGAACTCGTTACGCAAACTCCGCAATTCCAATCTCAAGTTGTTGGTAATCCTGACTCCGATGCTGCGACCCGTAGATTTGAACAAATTGTTGATGAAGTTATGGCAAGTCAACGTAGCCGTGACCTATCACTTTATCGTGAATATCGTGATAGTGGTTTCCGTCGCGACTTCATCAACCTTATCCGCACGGCTATAGAGAATGGAGATAGAAGCTCCAATGTGTTATATAGAAGAGGTAATCAGTAAACCGAATCTTACTTAATATTTTTAAATAACATACACTCATGAATATCGAAGATCCACCAGAAGAAACGGAGTGCACTTGCGGACGTAGTGGCGATGGTCATTGCCACTGCTGCGAGTGCGCCCATGAACAACAGCCGATTTACCAAGAAATCGACGAAGAAGAATTTATTAACCAATTAAACGACTGGGACTAATGACAAATAGCACTAAATACATTCAACCGATGCCTCACGACCATTTGCTTTGTGTAAATATTAGCAAGACATTCGACAATAAAGAAAGAGAAGATATTTATGATTGTGCTCGCCATTATTGGCGGCTCAGTGTTAACCGTGCTGAAAAAGCAGATTATGTGCTTGCAATCGTGCATGGTATTGTCAAGGCAGTGTTTAAGCCTATTCGCTGGTATAGGTCAGAAACATTCATCGGTAAGTCAATCCGTTATGAATTTGACGGTGTAATGGTAGAAGATTCTCCGTTCATTGGTCTATGCGTATGGAATTGTGTAAACTCTAAGTCTCAAAATCCGGTAGCATATATTAATATTTAATTAGGGCGTTCCGGCACCGCCGTCGGGCTATCGTTAATCGAGCCTGATGTCTCGACCGAAAGGGTTCGCTCAAACGAGTTTCGCGTCTG
>CAMEKH010000172.1 GCA_945921235.1 uncultured Prevotellaceae bacterium
TGTTTCTTCTTCTACTTCCGAATTTCTCCGTGGATGGAGGGGAACTCCCTACAAGTTCTTCCGTATCGCTTTCACTGCCAATCTTAGCCGTGGCGAAAGCGTTTCGGGCTGTACCGTACTATTTGAACAACGTTACACCAACAGAATCCGATAGGTAATTTTTTGGTAATATTGGTTATTTTAGGTTACAAAAAAAGCCGGGCAGTGCGCGATGCACATTCCCGGCTTTCCCAATTTTAAACATTACAAATATCTTCTAAAACGGTGATAACGTTCGCCGCACTTTCTTTATTCTTCGACACAGCACTCCGCTGATTCCGCGCTTTATCTCATCGAGCTTCGCTTGCCACTTTCCACTCACTTCCGCCTTTGTGATGTCGAGCCTGTCTTGCAGCACTCTGCACACTATGAATTCGTGCAGCAGATTCCGAAGCAACTCTATACTCGTGGCTGATACCGTAGCTGGTAAGTTCTCCAACTGAAAAACATACTCCTCCGGCTCGCTCAGCTTATCATCGAGCGTCAATCCCTCCTCCTTATCTATCTGCACTTTCGTGTAAGGATAGAGTAATTCCACACACTCGCTGTACGCAAGATTCATTATCCTTGTAGTGCGGTCTATCTGGCTGCACTCGGCAATATCCTGCGTCAAGTGCTGCGCATGTCCTGAATCCTCGGGCATTAAGTCTCCTTCGGTGTAGGAGTCCTGCCCGATGTCATAGAGCAGCTCCGCACGTTTCAGTGTTATCGTCGCTGCTCTCATGTCTTCTATATCGTGGTGATATCGCATTATGTAGTTACACCAAATTCGCCATTATCATACACCGGTCGCTCGGGGCGGCTGCGCTTGTAAAGTGCCTTCTCTACCACTGCAAGGCTCTGCACCGAATGGTCTGAATAGTATTTCGCATCTGCCGGATTGGAAATTGCAAACCATTCCGAAAGTGTCAAATCCACCAGATAAGCGTGAATACCTTTACCCATCGCATCTACCGACGACGAATTATAGTTGCTCGGCATCTTAAAGCCAAGTGTGAGAATACCATCGCTATCCACTGCATCTGTGAGCAAATTGTCTGTGGTAGTCTTGTTCTCGTCAAGATATTCCCCGAGAATACTCTTCAAGCCGCTGAAAGCAGTGGTAAGACTGCGGCGCAGCTGGTAGCTATTCTCCTCGTCCTCGCTGGCTTGCATATTCGACGAAGCCTTATAGTCCATGCCATTAGCCTCGCGTGCCTTACCTGTCAAGTACGCCTTATTCGTGATGTCATACATAAGCTCCTTCACTTGGAGCGACACCGTGATTGATTTTCTTTCTGCCATATCTATTTGTTTTTAAGTTATTACATTAGTATGTCGGTCTTGTCGGTCGTTTGCGGTGCAGGGCGTTTTTATGTATGCCAATGAGCATATTATTCGCTGCCTCCTTATAGCCTGCCGCGTCCGTCTTGTTGGCAAGCGTGAACCACTTGGCAATTATATTAAGCACAAAGAAGCTCACCAAATCCTGCTGCATCGTTTCTTTCAATACCGTGTCGAACGAATCCGACAATTCAAGCACAAACTCTATTTCCGTTACTCCTGTTGCTTCGTCAATGCCGTATTTCTCTTGCACAAGATAACCTTTCATCTGCTTGCAGAACTCGGCTTTGCTCTCATCAAAGAATCGGTCGAGCTGTGTGCTATCATCATCTACAGTACGCATACGCTGATATGCAGTCGCGTCCTCGCCTGCCATTTTCTGCCCGGCATACGAAGTCGTCTTCTCTATCTCATTATAGACTACTTTCTTCGATATTGATAGCGTAACTGTTTGCATATCTCAAAATTAACTCACAGATAAATCCGATTAGTTTTATCTGTTTATCTTCTACAAAATTCAGTCAAATACTCTGCACTTCGTCTTTATCTGTTGCTGCAATATCTTCGTGCCAACCATATTGCTAACGTCAGCAAAATGATAACCGCGACAAGGGCGTAACCGCCGTAGTCCACCTTTGCCTGCTCCCATTTGCCGAGCCGCTTCTCTACCGGGTATGGCACCGGCACGCTGTCGGTGAGACAGATGTAGGTAGTATCAGCTAATATCCTCACTCTGTCGCGCCATCGCACCACAAACTTGGTCCTGCCTTCAGCGGTTTCCGTTATCACCACACTGTCGCGCATCACCACCGAGTCGGTGCGCCACTTGGTCTGAATCAACGTATCAATATGCACCTCGGGCACTCGCACCGTTTCAACGCTCTTACAGCTCGTCAGCATCGATATTACCCAGCAGATGGCAATCACTATCAGCACGCGGATTGCAGTCTCGTAAACCGCCTCTAATTGCTTTCTTCGTATCTTTTCCATAGCTATCTTGTGTTTATTCGTCTTACCATTTGTCTGTTCTTGCCGCTGCGCTTGTAGCTCACGTGAATCCACGCTCCGCCATTCTCCCACAATAGCTGGTCAAACTCGCAGTTATCCTCTATCCACGTGAATATCCGTCGGTTCTCCTTCGTGTCATGCACGTCGATGTCGGCAGCCTCGCCGGTTAAGTGCTGACTGTTCTTTACTCCGCCAACGGCTGCATTGAGTTCCTTGCAGCGGTAGCCGCTATTCACATAAATTGGCTTGCCATACCATTCACGCACCGGGTCGAGAACGTGCTCCACGAGGGCGGTGAGATTTTGCTTCACCGCCTCGCTCGGCTCGTTCTTTATCCCTCTGCGTGTCGCCGTGTCGCTATGGCACAGCTCTTTAATCGTGAAGTGCTTCATCTTCTTTCTCCTCCATTTCGCTTAGGTCAATGTCAAAATGCCGCTCGGTCTTATCCACGAGAATTTTCTGCGCTACCTTTGCCCACTTGGCTCCATTGCAGCTGCTCTCATTCTCCAAGATACTCCATAGCTGCCAGAAGCACACTGCTCCTGCCGCAACTTTCGTTAGGTCGATTGGCAGCGCATCACCGATGATATGCTGCTGCATAAGGAACGCAAGCACTATCAGCGCATACACCTTTATCAGCGTCACTATCACCTTGCCGGCATTGTGACTCTTGAATTTGCCGTCCTTTATCCGCTCGGGGTGAGCACGTTTAACTCTCCGCGACAACGACCACGCCGTGTAGCAGTCATACAGCACCGCAAGCGTGCAAATCACTATGTACGGCAATGCAGGTTCCAGCACTGCCACCACTGCCCCAAGCAGTGAGAATAAACTCCGTCCGATGTTGTTCATGATTTCCTCCATATCTTCTTGTTGTTGGTTTATACTCCTATATCATCTTGTCGGTGAAGTAGTAGTTTTGGGTTCTTGTAAGCACGCCGTTGCTGTAGCAGTACATTGTGCGGTAGTAGAGAGCCTTTGCACCGGCAGTCACAAGGATATCTCTGTTGGCACCGGTCATCTCAGGTTCAGGTAGGATAGGCACACTCCATTCCATCTCGCCCTGCTGGCGGCTATACACAGAGTGCATTTCCTGCCGCATGAACCATCCCGATACGAGCGTGGCTTTGTCTTGCATATAGAGCTTGCCGTTGTTCTCACCCTGCGGCACACCATTGATTGTATTGGCAACGTAGGTGTAATAGTGTACGCACACACCATCAGCCGGAATGCCGGTGTATGCCCACCCTGCGGTGTCATCGACAATATCCGTTTCCGATGAGCCGACAGGCGCGAGGATTGTATCATCCCAACGCTCAGGGGTAGCACTGAACTGTCGCAGCCCATGGGGACCGAGGTCATAGCGAAGGACATCGTTATTGTCGAAGAAACGCAGCACTGCAAAGCCGGTCTCATCGTCGATACCGAAGTCAATGTTTTTGTGCTTTTTCCCAACGCTGTCCGGCTTGCCGTACACCTCCATCAGCCCATCGGCTATCTTGATGTAAGAGCCACCGTTTATGCTCGTCTCAAGCATCGACACCACCAGATTCTCAATCAGTGCTTTCTCGGCGAGGAGGAGGTATGTTGCCACTATCTCCTGCTTCTCGGTCGCCTTCCAGTAGGCAGCACCGCCGTCTGTGCCTGGTTCATTGTCCGCGCTCTTGGCGTGTGACTGTATGCACGAGTAGAACACGTTGTTATGCACCACCACATCGAGCCATTCGTTGCCGATGGTGCGGTCGCTGAAAGCGAAGCCATCCGCCACATTCACCCACATCTGGGGACCGCGGACGCTTATGCCGTCGCCCACAAGCTGAATCTCAGGCGTTGTGGCTACCACCGTGCCTCC
>CAMEKH010000173.1 GCA_945921235.1 uncultured Prevotellaceae bacterium
CCCATCACCCCCGCAGTTGAAGAAATTTCTCCACCAAAAACTGCTAAATACTCGTACCCCGCTCTCTAAAATGAAATAGCAGGAACTTACTCGAAATGAAGTATCCTGCTATTAATGTTATTGGTCGAATTAGGATTATTCTGCCTTTTCACCAAATTTAACGCTGAACGCCTTGCTCGCTTGCACTAATTTATCCATAGAACTTATAGTTAGAACAACCGTGTGGAATTTCCCGTCCATATATTTCTCAACATTGGCAAAACGCAATACTGCGAAATTCTGCAAAGCTCCGGTCATAGGCAAATTCATCAGCTCGATTCCCGACAATTGTTTATCACAATGAGTGTAGTATCCTCCGGTGTAGCTTGAAAGCAGACCCGGCTGCTCGTTAACATACTGCTGATTATTAAAATCATATCCGCTATACAAAGTGTGAATTACACCTCTTCCGGCTTCCCAACCATTCTGCGAAGCCACTGTTTCAACCGACCACTGCGGATTTCCTCCGGGTTGATTGCCCTCGTCAGTAACATTAAAGTACATGCGACAAGCACCTTTACGGAACGTGAACGATTCATCGGCAAATTTAAGAGCCTCTACCCCACATTCTTGTGAACAATTCTGATATCGAGCCACAGCAATAGCCTCATGAGCATCAGCTCCGTTGAAGCCTTTAGTGCGAGCTACCCCCGTGCAGCCTTCGCGCGATAGATATTGCAAAAGTTCGGCAGATGTCGATAAATTACTTGCCCCATCTACACCTTTCACATTCTCGCCGCCACCATATCCCACACAACCATAGAGCACCGACAGGTTATTCATAGAAAGCATATCGCTCCACACGGCTAAATCACGGCAAATAATATCGCCGGCTTCAGCCATATTATTGGAGTTGTTCACAAGAAATACAAAATCCACATCAATTTGCCTGCTGACTTCATTCTTTGAGTTATTCAGAGCCAAGCATCCTTTAGGCTCACCATCGACCGAAACCCACACATTCTGAGGAATTGCATAGGCTCCCCCGGTTCCCACAAGATATAGCCACTGCTCGCTATCGGGATACTTAATTCCGGGGATATACAACTCGGCAATTTTCACATTTTTCGTTCCCGAAACCACAGCATATCCAAAATCGGGCATAGCTACCGTTGCATTAACTTCAGGATTAGCCGAAGCCAATGCATCATTAGGAATCCCATCAACAGGAGAAATATCACCTTTTGGAGTCTCAAACTCCAGTGGGATAGTTTCGCCGCCATTACCAAGACAAGAATTGAGTGCCACCATACACGCAATACTCATCAATAATATATATGCATATTTTTTCATAATCTTTTTTCTTGATTGTGATTTACCTATCATTTTAGAATCTCAATTTCCACACGTCGGTTTATACGGCGACCTTCAAGTGTGTCGTTCGACACAAGCGGATTCGTTGCTCCATAATAGCTGTAGGAAATCTTGCCTGGGTTCACACCCTGTTCAATAAGATAATCCATAACAGCCTTTGCCCGTTGGCGTGAAATTTTCATATTCACCTCATCGGAGCCAATATTATCAGTATGACCTTTCACCTCGACATTTGCATTCATTCTAATCAGCGTAGAAGCAAGTTTATCCAAATAGCTGAAAGATTCTTCACGTATATCACTCTTGTTGAAATCGAAATGAATATCATCGACTGCGCAAATAGTCTTTCCTTCTACAGCCTCTCCACGAGCCATCATATCAATTATATCATCGAGCGTACAACAATTGGCGATGGTGCGGCGCTCTTCGGCATCGGCCGTCTTCTCTTCGTGTATAGGTTCTTCCACAAGCACGGGCATCGGAGAACTTTTCTTCTTTCCATAATTACGTAGGGGTATTCCAAATGTAACCCTAAATTCCAAGCCAGAGAATTTACGAGAACCATTTACGACATAGTTACTTCCAAACATTGCTTTATTCACTGCAGCAATGCCATTCTTCTCATCACCGCTATAAGTGTCGGTCAACCCACATTCATAGGAAATCTCAAAACCAACGTAAGCCTTCGTAGAAGCAATAGGAAAATAATATTTGGCACCTGCACCAAACGTCAGGGCAAAATTTGTCTTTGCAATATTGGCACCCGAGGCTTCTACCTTATATGTGCTTTCAGCTCCATTTTGCCCCACGCCCTTAAGTTGCACATTTCCACTCATAGTAATGCCAAACGCCGGAGCCACAAAAACATAAGGGCGGATTTTCCCCTCCGCTTCCAAGAATTGATACATTACAGGCACACGAAAATCCCAGTAATTAGCAGTCACCCTATAGCTATCGCCACCAACAACGGTACCGATTAAATTATTCTTAATATCGCTCAATTTGCCGCCACGCCGAGTGTAATCAAGCTCAGGGCGAACTGCAAACTGCAAATTATTTCCGAATTCATATTCAACAAATAATCCAAACACCCCTCCCAACGTAGCATTTCTGCTTGGGAAAATATCCTTATTCAAGTCGGAATAACGCATAAAATTCGCTCTAATTCCGGCATCTAAGCCTATATTCAATCGGCTATCCGGCTTTGTTTGTTGAAGAGTCTGACCCGAGCCTCCTACATAAGCAAATGCAAGCAAAACGAACGATAGAAATCTTAAACTTTTCATACAATAATAATTCATTAATAACACTTGCTGTCTCCTTACGACAATTATTATAAAAGACATCAAAGCAAGAAGAATAATGCAAGAAAAAAATGATAAAACTCCCATAACAATAAAAGCTACGGGAGTTTTTTATTTATTCGACTAATTTCGATTACTTATTCAATGCAGTAGCCACGTCTACAGCCACGGCAACAGTACAACCAACCATCGGGTTGTTACCGATTCCGAGGAATCCCATCATCTCAACGTGAGCCGGCACAGATGACGAACCGGCAAATTGAGCATCGCTATGCATACGACCAAGCGTATCGGTCATACCATAAGATGCAGGTCCTGCCGCCATATTATCGGGGTGAAGTGTACGACCTGTACCACCACCTGAAGCAACTGAGAAATAAGGCTTACCTGCAAGCACACGTTCCTTTTTGTAGGTTCCTGCTACAGGGTGCTGGAAGCGTGTAGGATTAGTTGAATTACCGGTAATCGACACATCTACACCTTCATGCCACATAATTTTCACACCTTCGCGCACGTCGTCGGCACCATAGCATTTAACCTTGGCACGCGGACCTTTGGAGTAAGGTGTTTCGCTTACGATTTTAAGCTCGCCTGTATAATAGTCGAATTCAGTCTGTACATAAGTAAAGCCATTAATACGCGAAATAATCTTTGCGGCATCTTTTCCAAGACCGTTAAGAATAACGCGCAATGGTTCTTTACGCACTTTGTCGGCTTTAGCTGCAATCTTGATTGCACCTTCAGCGGCAGCAAACGACTCATGACCTGCCAAGAACGCAAAGCACTTAGTCTCTTCACGGAGCAAACGAGCGGCAAGATTTCCATGTCCCAATCCCACCTTACGGTCATCGGCCACAGAGCCGGGTATACAGAATGACTGAAGACCAATACCGATAGCCTCAGCAGCATCAGCAGCATTTTTGCAACCTTTCTTCAATGCAATAGCAGCACCTACCACGTAAGCCCACTTTGCATTCTCAAAGCAGATTGGCTGAGTTTCCTCGCAAGTTTGATAAGGGTCAATACCGGCAGCCTCGCATATTTGGTTAGCTTCCTCAATATCTTTGATGCCGTTCTCGTTCAATGCAGCAAGAATCTGCTTGATACGACGGTCTTGAGATTCAAATTTTACTTCTCTTAGTGCCATAATGTATTTCCTCCTTATTATTCTTTACGTGGGTCAATATATTTAGCGGCCTCCTCGAAACGTCCGTAGTGGCCTTTAGCTTTCTCCAATGCTGCCTCAGGGGTTTCACCTTTCTTCAAGAAATCGGTAAACTTGCCAAGGTGCAAGAACTCATATCCGATAACCTCGTTATTCTCATCAAGAGCCATGCGAGTGCAGTATCCCTCAGCCATTTCAAGGTAGCGAGGGCCTTTAGCCAATGTTCCGAACATTGTTCCTACTTGGCTGCGCAAGCCTTTACCTAAATCCTCAAGCGATGCGCCTACCACAAGACCGCCCTCCGAGAATGCCGACTGAGTACGACCATACACAATCTGCAAGAACAACTCGCGCATAGCCGTGTTGATAGCGTCGCATACAAGGTCGGTGTTCAAAG
>CAMEKH010000174.1 GCA_945921235.1 uncultured Prevotellaceae bacterium
ATCGACACATGTTTGAATACAATAGCCGAATCGATAAATATAGCACTTGAAGCGACAAGAGGCGTAAAGGCTGTGATAGAAAATACTGCAGGTCAAGGCACGAATCTCGGCTATAATTTCGAGCAAATAGCACATATCATAGATAAGGTTGAAGATAAGAGTAGAGTGGGAGTGTGCATTGACTCATGCCATGCCTTTGCAGCAGGATATGATTTACAAAAGAAAGATTCTTTTGAAAAAGTGTGGCAAGAATTTGAAGATGTGATAGGAATGCAATATCTTTGCGGTATGCATTTAAATGACACCAAAAAGGGGCTTGCATCGCGAGTTGACCGCCATGAAAGTCTCGGGAAAGGTGCTTTGGGTGTTGAGCTTTTTAAAAATTTGATGAATGATTCACGATTTGATAACATACCTCTGATTCTTGAAACACCTAATGATGCTATTTGGGCAGAAGAGATACAGTGGCTATATAATCAGATAGAAATTTAACATAAACAAAAATAAATTTTCATGAAAACAAAACCTGACTTGAGTTTCTGGAAACTATGGAATCTTAGTTTCGGATTCTTTGGCGTTCAGATTGCCTATGCTTTACAAAGTGCAAATATCAGCAGAATATTTGCCACACTTGGTGCCGACCCGCACCAATTATCATTCTTTTGGATATTACCACCGCTGATGGGAATGATTGTGCAACCTATCATCGGATTGTTATCGGACAAGACATGGTGTCGCTTCGGACGTCGCATACCATATCTCTTTGTGGGAGCAATAGTAGCAGTAGCTGTGATGTTGATGCTTCCAAATGCCGGTTCGCTCGGGCTTACCACACAAATAGTTATGTGGGGCTTGACAGGAACTATGCTATTCGGACTTATGTCGCTAATGTTTCTCGACACATCAATCAACATAGCCATGCAGCCGTTTAAAATGATGGTTGGCGATATGGTAAATATCAAGCAGAAAGGTTTGGCATATAGCATTCAGTCGTTTCTTTGTAATGCCGGTTCGCTTGTAGGCTATTTGTTCCCATATATTTTCACATTTCTTGGTGTACAGAACACTGCCCCTGAAGGTGTAATACCAAACTCAGTGATATATTCATTCTATATAGGAGCGGCAATTCTTATACTTTGTGTAATCTACACAACGGTGAATGTTAAAGAGTATTCACCTGAGGAGATGAAGCAGTTTGGTAGCGAAGAACCCGCAGAAGAGCAGCAAAAAGCTGAAGCAAAGGGCAATATGAAGAAGCCGAGCATTCCTTATACATTCTTCTCCATAGGATTGGTTCAATTCTTCTGTTGGGCGGCTTTTATGTATATGTGGACCTACACTCCCGGAGCTATTGCGGCGCAGTGCTGGGGCACCACCGATGTGGCAAGCGAAGGCTATCAAGCTGCAGCCAACTGGGTGGGAGTGGTATTTGCGGTGCAAGCAGTAGGTTCGATTATTTGGGCAGCGCTGATACCCCAGTTCAAGAGCTACAAGTTAGCCTATGTGGTTAGCTTGCTCATAGGAGGAATAGGCTTTATATCCATATTTTGGGTTACCAATCAATTTGTACTATGGATTAGCTTCCTGCTGATTGGAGCGGCTTGGGCAGGTATGTTGGCACTGCCATTCACTCTGTTCACCAATGCTTTGCAAGGAAATCCGAAGATGGGAACCTATCTTGGACTCTTTAATTGCACAATATGCTTGCCACAGATTATTGCAGCCGTGTTTGGTGGTCCGATATTAAAAGCATTGACACCCGAGGGTGGTTCGGCACCTGAGGTTGATATGCTTGTAATTGCCGGAATCCTGTTATTGTTAGGAGCTGCTGCCGTAGCATTGATAAAAGATATTTCTACCGAGTGTAGAAAGTAAGTTTCTGGGGCGGCATAGTTAATTCACGCTGCCATAAGAATATTAAATTAAATAAATGCGATAGTTTAAGCCGATTTTTTATCAATGGGCTATGAACTATCGCTATTATTTTTGCAGAATAATAAGTTTTTTGTATCTTTACACGAAAATTTTTTAAGGATATAGAAAGATAAGAATTTAGTTGCCGTTTTTTCATAATATACACAATTGATTTATACGGAAAGTAAATTTCATAACCAGAAAAAAGAAGCAAGATGCACAGAATTGTGTCATTATTAATCACTTTGTCATTAGCGTGTGGAACTTTTAATGCCCAGACGCTCATAACTATGCCTGTGAAGCAAAATCCGCCATTTGAGGTATCAGTGAAAGAGGTATTCTTGGAATTTGTTGCACCATCGATTACGATAGGTGGCGATGTGGTGGTTACCGGAGGTAGTGGCTCTTACAGCTATCGGTGGTATTCGGGAAGTGATAAGATAGGCGATGATGCCTTGTTGACAATCGAGGAAGCCGGAGTATATGACCTGTATATAGATGATACGTGCGACTGCGTGCAGCGTGTGTCGTTTATAGTTACACCCTCATCGGTTGAGGGTGTGGGTACTGATTTTGCCGGAGTTTATCCAAATCCGGTAGACGACCGGCTTGTGATTAGTGGAATTAAAGCCGTGCAGGTGAATATACTCTCTATTGCGGGGCAACTTGAGGCAGTGTATGCAGACTTTGGCGATGAAGAGCAAATAGAGCTTAATGTGTCGGCACTTCCGGCAGGTGACCATATTGTGAATATAGTTACAAGCGAGCATAAAGTAGTGACCAAAAAAATTGTGAAAAAATGAAAAAGCTACTTTTGATGCCTATAGTGGTATTTGCCATAACTGCAAACGCTCAAAGTGAGCGCATTGTGACTTATGCCCGCACTAATCAAGCAGTGACGCTTGATTTGCAGTGGAATAAAGATAATTATGGAACTATTCAGTGGCAAAAATCGAGTGATAATGGTGCTACATGGACCGACATAGCAGGCGCGGATAAACCCACTTACACTTTCAAGATGACTGGTGATGCGCTATATCGTGCTCACATTGAGGGCGATAATGCTTGCCCTGCCATAAATGTGGAGCGAGAGATACGCAAAGTAATGTTTACAAGTACATTTGTCAGTGTAGGGGCTTACGATGCCGTAATGAATATTACCGATGTGGATTTTGCCGGAGCGGATATTGTGGAGTACGGCTGGTGTGCTAACTATAGCTCATTGCAACGCAATTATAGCATGATGCCTCGAGTGAAAGTGGGCGATAAACTTCCAGCCGGAACGGAATTTAAAATTGAATGTAAAGGATTGAAGCCCGGAATGTCATATAGTGTGCGCCCGTATTTCAAGGTGTCAGATGGCACGATGATGTATGGTCCGGCTCGTACCATTGCCACGCAGGCAGGTCCCGACTGGAGCAGTGAGGGTTGGCATATTACCACATCGTCGATTACTGCGAGATTTGAGATAGCCGGAACCGAGACGACAAATTCCTCAGTGCATTTCTATTTAGGGAAAGATGCCGGAAGTCTTAAAGAATTCGATGTGAAATCTATTGGCACGAATAAATATAGTGCAGAAGTTGGCGAGCTTGAGCCGAGTACTGATTATTTGGCTCGCATTACCGCCACTGTTGATGGTAAGGAATTGTTGACAGATAAGATAGTACGCACATTCACCGACTATTCCACTTATCAGGTGGATAACACGGTGAAGCCCGTAAGTCATGCTATTGAATGGGACTCTGAGCGACGACTTGTGCAACTGTCGCCTGAGGGGCAACAAGTGGAATACCCCCGAATGTGTCGCATTGATGAAAATACCATTTTGTTGACATATCATGGAGGCAATCCCGAGAAATGGGGGAAAATCTATCAGCGGAAAAGTATTGACAATGGAGTGTCGTGGAGCACGCCGGTTACGATTTTCGACCAAGAAACTACACAGTTCGGTAAGAACTACAAGCGAATTATGAATCCCGAAACGCGTCTTCTCAAAAACGGGTGGGTGTTACTGACATTTATCGGCAATGGTGACCCTGAAACCAATGAGAACTGCCATGTTTGTGCCTGCATATCGAAAGATGGCGGAGAAACGTGGGGCAATCCTATAATTGTGGGGCGAGGGCGTACATGGGAGCCACAGACAGTGCAATTGCCTAATGGCGAGATAGAACTGCTTGTGTCGAGTGAGGCTGCGTGGTATGAGAAGCAAAGCACGCTTTATCAAGAGATATTATGCTCGCGCTCAACCGATAACGGGCAGACATGGACTGAATTTACACGAGCGTCATAT
>CAMEKH010000175.1 GCA_945921235.1 uncultured Prevotellaceae bacterium
GGCGGCAGCGAGGCAGATGTGCTCGGTGGCTATTGCTCCGTCGATGTCGGCGTGGTTCTTGCTATCGTTTTGGCGTGTCCAAGCGGCAGATGAGTCGACGCACACGGCTATTATTGCCGGGGCCTGGGCGAGCCATGGATTGTGGTAGCAATTGCAAAGCGCCCGGAGAGACTCATCACTTGTAGCCACATAAAAATGCCAAGGCTGACGATTGACCGCCGAGGGGGCACGTCGTGCACATTCTATTACGTATTCGATTTTTTCTCTTTCCACGGTGCGGGCATCATAGGCTCGCACAGAATATCTCTTTTCTGCTAATTCTAAAAAATTCATAATAGTAATTTAAATAAAATCCCGAAGAATCCAAATAATATTTTTTGCAAAGATAGTGTAATTTCGCTTTAAATTGCTATATTTGCAGTTGTTTCCTTTTAAGTTATAACACTTGATAAGTGTTTTCAGGGGGAACGATATTGATTTCTAAGCTGGTAGTGTGCTGAGAAATTGCTACATATTCTATAGTACTCTCCGTTTTATGGCTTTTAATTGCTGAAAATGGAGGGAGAAGAGGTGTTGTACTAAAAATAGCCTATGTAAACTTTTTACAGCAGTATGCGATTGCCTGATATTTGCATATCGGATATTGAGAATCGTGTGAGAGCTACTAAAGCCAAGAACACAATGATGCACTATGTGGCTATGCTATCGCAATTGCGTAACTATGTGGGTGGCGATGTATTGGCGCTTGATAATGTCGATTCGTGTTTTGTCAAGGGATTCGGCAATTCGATGCTTGCAGCAAATCTTACTCCAAAGACGGTATTGCTATATAAGAATGCGTTGCGCGCGGTGCTTAAGCCCGAATTCGGGGCAGAGAATCGAGCAAAGCTTAAATCGGCTTTTGAGGGGCATGATTCGCATTGCATTGTGGCAACAAAAACCGCTACCTTTGAAGATGTCTTGGCTATTTACGGCTATAGTGGGGCATCGATGTTTCGTCAGGTGAGGGATATCTTCATGTTTGCGTTTTATGGTGGAGGTATGACACTCGATGAAGTGAAATCTTCGGTCGACGGGAAGAAATTGCTATTGCCGCAGCAGAATGAGATTGTGCGGAAATTCAGCTTGAGGTATCCTGTAGATTTCCTGACTTGTGTGCGAAGGATTACGGAGAATGAATATAATGAAAAATTAGGCGTAATTGCTTCGGAATTACGGTTGAGCCATAATATCACATCGACTTCGGCTGCTGATTGTTGGATTGACGTGGCTCGCCGAGTTGAGATTCCTGTGAATGTGATTGCATTGGCGGTAAGACAGAAGACAGGATTCCTTGAGATAGTTGATGCAACTGTTGCTTCTGAAAGAGAGATTAATGATGCATTGATGACAGTGGCATGTAGGATATATGACCCGAGTGTCAACTGGTATGTGATGCGCTGTTTTGATGAAACTCCTGATGTGGTGGGCGAACGGCTGAGAACCGATGTTGCACTGCTCGATGGTGATGATATAGAAACGTTTGTTGCTCCGGTTGGTAGTGCAAAAATAAAGACTAATGTCGATGCTTATATGTCGAAACTTCTGTTTTTCCGTTGTTCGGCAGATAATGCAGCGTTATTAAGTCGTGAACTTCGCCCGAAATGTTATGTATATCCTTGTGCAGGAGGTAATAAGCCGGCTATGATACCACGCAATTCAATGCGCTTGTTTATGCTCTTTTCAGAAGTGCCGAGTAACAATATTTGCTATTATTTTCCTGAGGAGCTTGCTGGTTTACCGGAATTTAAGAATGAAGATAGGGTGACAGTGCTTGATGGGACTTTTATGGGACAAGAAGGGATTGTTGTCAGGCAATCGAAGGATTCCCTTAAAGTCTATATTAAGATTCCTGTAACTAATGGTTATATGGAAGCTGAAGTCAACAAGGAGTTTCTATCGGTTGTGGAATCGGCGTGTGAATAATTGCCGATTTTTGTTACACTGCAAAGAGTTGCCGTGTAAGTTGTGTCGCAAGCGGTGCGATTTTTCGACCGTTGAAGCGATGAATAATAAAGAATAGTATGAATTTCCCATTTGTAAATTTAGTGATGTTTTGACTGCGGTTGCACATTAAGTAACTGTGTGTCAATGAAGCTATTGTGCTAAATCGTAAGTTCGTGGTAAAAATAACAAAATAATTTCTACAGGTATGAATAAGTTATTGGAGAAGCTACACATCGACAAGTATGTAAATGTATATGTGATATTTGCGTTAGATATGACGCTATCGGTGATAGCGTCGATATTGGCATTGGTGAGTTTGTCGTTGTTGTTTCCGGGGAGCGGAGGCTATAGTGTTTCGTTTCTTGCGGAGTGGCTGATAAGTGGAGTGTTTGGAGTAGGCGTAATGTTCTACACACAGAAGACGTATTATGCAGTAATCCGGCATTCGAATTTGCGAGAGATAGCTAACCTCACGCTGTCGGCGTTAGGGAAGTTGGTGTTGATTGGGTTGGTTGTATTTGCAACGTCGTGGTCGGGTTTTTCGGCAGCTCATATATGGGCATTGCTTGTGCTCGACGGGCTTTTGACGGTTATGGGGCTTGTGATGATGCGTGTTTGCATGATATTGGCATATGATATTATACAGATAAAGGTTCGTAAGCGCCGTAAGCGCGAGGCAGTGCTGATATATGGAACGGATAATAAGGCGATATCGTTTGTGCGGACCATGGAATTGAGCAACAAGTATAATGTAGCCGGGTTTCTTGTGTATGGCGACACTGCGAAGAATCATGTGATACATGGGAAGCATGTATTTCATGTAGATAGTGAGCGCGAGTTTGTGAGTTTGGTACAGGCACAATGCATAGATTCGGTGATATTTGCGCATAGGCATGATGCACGGAATGAGGAGAACAGGTTGATAAGATATTGCAATGCAGAGAAAATCAAGGTATGCTATTCGCCGTCGGTAGAGGAGGTAGTAGATGGCAAGTTGAGCCAAGGGGCGGTGCGAGAAATCAAGATAGAGGATTTGCTCGGGCGTCCGGAGATAGAGATATCGCTCGATGAGATAAAGGCGAACTTCAAGGGGAAGACTGTTCTGGTGACGGGTTCGGCGGGTTCGATAGGCTCGGAGCTATGCCGCCAGCTTGCCACGTTTGGAGTAAAAGAGCTAGTACTGTTTGACAATGCCGAGACACCGATGCACAATTTCCGTCTTGAGCTAGAGGAGCGATATCCGGAGCTTAGATTTACGCCGGTGATAGGCGATGTTAGGATACCGGCGCGCCTTGACTATGTTTTCAGGAAATTTCACCCGCAGGTGGTATTCCATGCGGCGGCGTATAAGCATGTTCCGCTGATGGAGGAAAATCCGTGTGAGGCGGTGTTTGTGAATGTAGCGGGGAGTAGGAATGTAGCAGATAAGTGCATAGAATATGGCGTAGAGAAGATGGTGATGATATCGACCGATAAGGCGGTGAATCCAACGAACATAATGGGTTGCACGAAGCGACTGGCAGAAATCTACGTTCAGTCGCTTGGTCTTGCCATAGAGCAGGGAAAGGTAAAAGGAAAGACAAAATTTGTGACAACCCGCTTTGGAAATGTTCTTGGGTCGAATGGGTCGGTAATACCGCGATTCCGCGAGCAGATAGCGAAGGGCGGTCCGGTTACGGTTACGCACCCCGAGATAACGCGTTTCTTTATGACTATACCGGAGGCATGCCGACTTGTTATGGAGGCAGCGACGATGTCGACGGGCAACCAGATAGTGGTATTCGACATGGGTGAATCGGTGAAAATCAGCCATTTGGCGAAGCGCATGATAGAGCTTGCCGGCTTTGAGCCCGACAAGGACATCAAGATAGCGTACACCGGGCTTCGACCGGGCGAGAAGCTCTATGAGGAAGTGTTGTCGACGAAAGAGAACACACTGCCAACGAATCACGACCGCATACGTGTGGCGAAAGTTCGTGAATACGACTACCACGACGCCCTTGCTGCTGCGCAAGAGCTTGAGAAGCTGAGCCGCGAGGTGGCGATACCGGAGATGGTGAAGCTGATGAAGCGCACCGTGCCCGAATTCAAGTCGAAGAACTCAGAGTTCGAAGTCTACGACCACCCCGACGCATAGAGCACCAAGCGGAATGCTAATTGAGAAGCAATTCGTAGATACGCCGATATTACACTGCAGTAGCAAGAATAG
>CAMEKH010000176.1 GCA_945921235.1 uncultured Prevotellaceae bacterium
GAGTTTCTCAGATTTTATTGCTACCTTTGCCATGTCTGTCGGGTTTGATACATATTTTGATTTGCAACACTAAGATAGGTGAAAAATCTGACATGGCAAAATCCTGAGCAACTTTTTGTTGCTCAGGTACTTAAAAAGTTATATTTGTAATAGTGTTGCGGAATTAAGGTTTTCTAAAAAATTGATACGAATATCGGATTTCCACCGACATAATCATTACGAATAATTATCCTTTAACTCCCCGAAATCATATAACTTGTGCTACGACAGCTAAAATAGGTCGTGGAATCGCTTCACTGTGATGCCCTCAAGCGGAGTGTTACACACCACATCGACAATGCGCTGCAAGGTATCGGGCTGCTCGTAGGGATTTTGAACCGTGCGGGCTAATTGCTGCATATCGGCACCGAGCACACGGTGGAGTCCGCGGCTGATTTCGTCAAGTGTAACCCCACAATCTACCACCGAAGCGGCTCGCCGGCGCCCGTTTTGGCGAATTCCGATGTTGAGTGTGGGAATGTGTAGCGATGGCACCTCCACTATTCCACTCGAAGAATTACCCACGGCGGCTTTCATAAATCGCATTAAAGAAAAATAACGAAGCTGTCCGTATGACGGACGCACGTATGCTCGCTCGGGATTTTGCCTCACATAATCCTCTATCATATCAATGATTATGCGCCCGGCAGTGTCGTTGTTGGGATAAGAGAAGAATACTTTGTAGTCGCTTCGGCTCTCTAATGCGGCAAGCAGATTGGCACACTGTTCGTTCTGCGGCACGACATCGAGCGTGGCAGGGTGGAAGGTCACAAAGAGTGATTTCTCGGGAATGGGAGTAGCGAGTTCGGTTTCCAATTCTTCCCGGCTCAAGAAGTGAGTGTGCAGAATGTTGTAGATTCCAATGGCTCCGGTGTTGAACACCCGCTCGGGTGCTTCACCAAGCTGAATAACCCTGCGCCTGCATTCCTCGGTTTCGGTGAGGTGCAGATGACTCATTTTGGTGATTGAATGACGAATAGAGTCATCGTAGGCTCCTTCACTGATAGTGCCTCCTGCAATATGTGCAATGGGAATACGGAAAATCATCGCCGCACTTGCCACGGCAAGCATCTCATAGCGGTCGCCGAGAATAAGCAGTAAATCGGGGCGCAGAGCCTCGAAAGCATCGGCAAAGCCACGCATGCACACACTCATTGCCGCCACAGTGTCGTGAGGAGTATCGGTATCGGCGGGCATAGGCACACGATAGTCGATGTGTAGCCCGTCGTGCTCTATTTCACGAAAAGTGAACCCGTAGCGCTCGCTGAGGTGCATATTGGTGGCAACAATCTGCAATTTCACGTCGTTTCGGGCATTGAGGGCTTTAGCTATTCCACTCAGCAGCCCCCAGTCGGCACGAGTCCCGGTGGCGATGCAAATTTTTCGCATGGTTATTCCTTTAACTTTCTACCTAAATTTCAATCAACTCATCGTAGTGGAAATTGCGCTTTGCACGAGTGCCGAGCACTTCGTCCCAGCGCATTGGCGATATTCCGTTGCCGGGGCGTTTCACGGTGATATTACGCTCGGTGAGCAGTTCGCCCTCGGCAATCTCACACGCAGCCACAATGCTTTTACGCGCCACTACTTTATTAGGCGTTTCACTTGCTGTGGCATGCTTATCGGCACTTCCTATGGCTTGCTCCACATTCCTTATGGCATCGACCATTGCCTTCAAGCTGTCAGGCTCAAGCGACGCCTTGTGGTCGGGTCCTTCCATTGTGCAGTCGAGAGTGAAATGTTTTTCAATCATTTTCGCTCCTAATGCCACGGCAGCCACAGGCACCTCTATGCCTCGGGTGTGGTCGCTGTAGCCCACCGCAGTGCCGAATCGCTCGGCGATGGTGTGCATTGCCGCCAGATTCACGTCGCAGAATGGTGTGGGATACTCGGTGTTGCAGTGAAGAAGCGTTATTTGGCTGCGCTGCAATCCGCCCTGCTCCAGCACATCGAGGGCGGCGGCTATTTCTTCGAGATTGCTCATTCCGGTCGACATAATCACCGGGCGATGCTTCGATGCTATTTTGCGCAAATAAGGCAAATTGGTGATTTCGCCTGAGGGAATTTTATAGTAATCCATATCAAGTGGCTCGAGGGTATCGATTGACACAAGGTCGAAAGGCGTACTCATAAACCCTATGCCCACTTCGTCGCACACAGCTTTCAGTCGCTTATAGTCCGAGAGTGGCAAGTGAATGGCACGACACATATCGAGCTGACTCTCCTCACTTCCGGTAGTTTCTTTCTGATATTCGGCCTTAGGGGCAAAAGTGGAAATTACAAGCTCGGGCACGGCTGTCTGGAATTTCACATAGTCGGCTCCGGCACGCTTTGCCTCGTGAATCATCTTCACTGCGAGGTCGTAGTTGCCATTGTGGTTTACACCCGCTTCAGCTATAATAATCACATGGTTATTCATAATTTCTTGCGCACAAAAAAATTATTGATTCTCTTTTTACTTATCCTTGTAGAACATAACTTCCTGGAAATAGCGTGTCATGAGCGTTCCGTCGCGCCACACGCGGCACGGCGAGGCATTCATTTCTTCGCTTTCTTCTATAATCATCTTCGCAATGTCGGCGCCTGCCATTATTGAGCATATCACGCCTCCTCCAAGTCGCGGATTGATTTCCATAAGCAGAAAACGTCCCTCACGGCGGTCGAAGATAAATTGCAGTGTCACGGGTCCGCGCAGTCGCAATTCCTTTAGGGTGCGCTCGGCAAGCGACATCAAGGCAGGTATTCGCCGCGTCTCGGTGCGAATTACTTCGCCTCCCGCAGTGGCTATGCGCACACGCGGCACGGCACATTTCACCTCGCCATCGACGGTTCCCACATAACAATCCACCGTGTATTCATCGCGCTCGGCAATGTATTCTTGTATGAGGTACTCGTCGAGTGAAAGCGGAGCATGAGCCAACTCCTCGGCGTTGTTCACCACAATGATTCCCTTTGAAGCCGAGCCGGTGCGAGGCTTCAGTATGGCGGGATATTTCATGCCGTCGGGGCTGTATGTTGTCGGTATGGGGATTCCGGCACGCTCAAACCACTCGGCAGCAGTAGCTTTGTCGAACATGGCATGCGCCACTTCCTCGCTGCTCACGGGAATAAACACCTCGTGCCTACGGCTCTTGCAACGGGCTGCGACCTCTATTGCCGGGTCGATGAAAGGCAACACCACGTCGATGCCATGGCTATTAATCACATGGTCAATTTCATCATCAATGCCTTTCTCGGAGTATCGACTTCCTACAATTATTGTGCCTACCGATGCTATAGGCTCATTCTCGCCTAACTCATGGCTGAAAATCGACACTTCCACGCCCAGTTCCTTCCCGGCGCGTATCAGCTGCTCGGCGAGCGACACTCGCTTCGCACCTCCCAGCATCAATATGTTTAGTTTCCGCTTAATCATAATAAAAATCAATTATGTGTGGCTGTTTAGCGGTTGTAGATGCCGCTTTTGTACTTGGCGAGATTGGCGGTATTGCTGAACCACTCCACGGTTTCGGTGAGTCCGCGGCGTATATCGTAGTGCGGACGCCAATCGGTGAGTCGCATTATCTTGCTGTTGTCGCCCCACAGACGGAACACCTCCGACTTGCCCGGGCGCAGACGCTCAGGGTCGGTCACCCATTTCACATCGCTACCCATAATTTCAGCTATCAGCTTCAATGTGTCGGCCATAGAGATTTCTGAATTGGTGGCAATGTTGATTTCCTCGCCTTCTATTCCCGGAGTGGTGGCAAGTGCAAGAAATCCTCGGCAAGTGTCTTTCACATAATTGAAATCGCGCGTCGGGGTGAGGTCTCCCACCTTGATTTCTTTTGCTCCATTGGCAATCTGTGTGATTATCGTGGGAATAATGGCGCGTGCCGACTGCCGCGGTCCGTAGGTATTGAACGGGCGGGCTATCACAATCGGCAGGTTGAAGGCATTGTAGAAACTCTTGGCTATGGCATCTGCCCCGATTTTTGTGGCTGAATAGGGCGATTGCGGCTGCTTAGGGTGTTTTTCATCGATGGGCACATATTGTGCAGTGCCGTAGACCTCACTCGTA
>CAMEKH010000177.1 GCA_945921235.1 uncultured Prevotellaceae bacterium
GGCTCATCATCATCTCCACCGCAACTTACCAAAGGAAGGCACATCATTGCAAACATAAGCATAAATTTGCTTAAAGTAATTAAGTGTTTTTTCATTTTTTAATGATTTTATTGACCAATATAGACTCTCCAAATTATGGTCACTATTAAATTATAAATTTTATAATAGCATAAGAATCTGTACTTTAATCTGCGATTGAAAACACACTGAAATAAAGTATATGCTCGTAAATTACGATGCAAAAATAGCTTTTTAGACTTTAATAAAACACTGATTAGGATAAAAAATAGTTAAATTACTTGTTTTGTCGACTTCTTTGCAACATTTTTGAGATATATGTACGGAGAGGTGTATCGTAGAAGCGCATTGCCATATAGGCAAGAGCGATGCAGCATGGCAGGAGCAATGCAATAGCTGCGATTATGGCTTCTGTGCTACGCTCGCCACTCCATAGCCAGTGATAGAAGAGATACATGAGTGGATAGTGGATAATGTAGAGCGGATAGGATATGTCGCCGAGGAAGCAGCATACAGCACTTTTTCGCTTGCCGGAGATTACTCCCGATGCTCCGAGCCACACGATTGCCGGGAATATAACTATCACGCACAGCGATTCGTAGATGGCGTTGAGAATAGATGGCTCATTGGTTGTGGTGCCTACGTAGGGCACAGCAAGCAGCACAATTATCAACAGGCTGCACAATTCGAATGTGCGCTTCATGCGGCATGGTGTGAATGTGCGCGACAGTAGCATACCTGCCGAGAATGAGAAAAGCATACGCACCATTCCACCGGCAAAATTGTTGCCGGCAAGCGTCCAGCCCAATCCCATATTGTAACACCCGGAGATGTTTGATACATCTGCTGCAATATATGTGGCGCCGAGTATGGCGGTGAATGTGGCGAGTGTTTTTGTCGACATTCGTCGAAGCAACAGCATATATATCACATTGCCTATATATTCAAAAAACAGCGACCAGCTCGGACCGTTGAGCGGGAACATCTCGCCGTTGCCTCGCACCTCGTGTGCGGCATTGCCCCACGCCGGAATCATAATAATGGTGAGCAGGAAGGCTGTAACCACGCGCCACAAGCTCACCGAGGTGCCGTCCCACTGCGTGAATCCTTGCAAGGCAAAAGCCACGAATCCCGTGGCGGCGGCGAGCACCACCATGGGGTGCAGGCGCAAGAGGCGTCGCACAATGAATTCGCGCGCCGTGAATCCTTTGCTCCAGCGGTCGTCGTAGGCATAGCATATTACGAATCCCGACAGCGCAAAGAAGAAATCTACGGCAAGGTATCCGTGATTGAAATTTTGGTCAATTGCACTTGTGGCAAAGCCTTCGCACACATGGTAGCATATTACCATTATTGCCGCCACGCCGCGTAATCCGTCGAGAACTTGATAATGAGTTTTTTGGCTCGATGTATATCGGTTCATTGGTATTCGGTGTTATATTCCGTGCAAAATTAGCCTTTATGTCATAAAGAATCAAGAGCGCAGCAATGTATATTGCCACGCCCTCGATAAAGTTTATAAAATCTTTAGAAATTATTTCACTGATATCTTTGCAGTAGTGTTGCCGGCTTTCACAATGTAGAATCCTGCGGGGAGTGCA
The DNA here is from genome assembly GCA_945921235.1 of uncultured Prevotellaceae bacterium. GTDB lineage: Bacteria > Bacteroidota > Bacteroidia > Bacteroidales > Muribaculaceae > CALZFJ01. Next base: position 1,620 of record CAMEKH010000177.1, read on the forward strand.
ATAAGCTCACTCTCTGAAGTTGCCACAGCCGAGTGATAAGTAGCACCGGCAGCATCAGCCACCGTCACATTTCGACCTTGAGCACCCTTCACCGTAATAGCCGATACAGAGGCAGTGATTGATATGCCCTCGGCAGCTACCGCAGCACCTACACCGGTAGTATTCTTCACTTCCACATCTATCGGAGAGCAAGCCTTTGATTCAGTAGCATTGTTATACACTGCACTCACACTGTAGGCATAGATTCCGGCAGCACCGGGCTTGTCGGTTGCTTCGGTTGCGCTCACCGGAGAGTCGTTCAGCTTCTTGCCATTGCGATATATGTTATATCCGGTCAGCTCAGTATCGGCAGGAAGCGCACCTGTGGCTTCAAAAGTGAAATCATCGAGCATCAAGGCATAAGTGTCGTAGGCGTTGTGTCTAATAGCGAAATACTTGGTACCCTCGGGCAGAGCAACCTTAAATTCGGTCCATGATTCAGGCACCATATTGCTTTCGGGGTAGTTTTCCACGTTGCCAATCACCTTGAATGATTCAGGGTTCTTGTCGGTAGTGGAATAGAGCACTTCAAACGATTCGGCATAAGCAATGGTGAAACTTTTGCCGAAGAAGCTAATCGTCTGGGCGGCTCCCGACAATTCGGGCGAGATAAGCCAGTTGTCGTTCAAGCCGTTGGTGCTCCATGCCACAAGCAGAGTGTTCCCGCTGTGAGGAGGCATGTCGGGCAGATAATCCGATGGAACTCCTGCCAATACGGGGTCGTAGAGTTGATAAGCCATAGGCATTGTTCGGTAAGGATTGTCGTAATCTCTCATAAAGGTGTATGTGTCGCCTTCATCGCCGTCGTAGAGCGTCCAGCCACCAAAATCGCTTATAGTGAGCGGCTCATAGCTATCGCTCTCAAAGTCCTCGTTGCGGAGGCTTGCTTTAGTAAGGCTAATGTAGTCGGGGGCGGTCCATTTGAGCGACACCATGCCATCTTCCGAGGCAGTGCCATTAAGCTCGGTTGCGGTGGGATATTCATTGAATTTCACTTTCACCGAGGCTTTAGCGGTGTTGTTGCTCGGCTCTTTATCGGCTGCATAGTCTATGGCAACTGTGAGCGAAAGAACTTCGGCAGAAGCCGCATTGGTGGCAATAGCGAAGTTGACCGAACCGATTTCGGCGGGAGCAAGTGTTGGCACATCGCCGGTGGCGACAACGCCATTCAAGTCGCTAATAGTGATTTTTGCGCCTTGGCAAGCCGTAGTGCCGAGGTTCTCCACATTCACCTTCACTGCGATGCTCTCACCCACCTTCACTGTCGACGGAGTGTTGAGAGCTGTGATGCGCAAGTCGGAGTCGACGATGTCGCGAATGCGAATGTTGTCGATAGGCACGCTCCATGTAGTTTCTTCAGTGTTGTGGATAGCTCGCAGGCGAAGTTCGAATTGCAGATATTTTGAACCTTTGTAGGGATTGAGGTCAATCGAGCAGAGCGTCCAGCCCGTTGTGGGAGCTTCTTTCAAGTCGATAGTTTTTATAGTCTTGAAGTTGTCTTTATCGGTAGCGAGCAGCACATCAAGAGCACTACCCTTGCCTTGATAGTAGAATTCCAATGCCGGATTTGAGGCCTTTGAAATATCGACCTTCACCGATTGAATGCCAAATGAGGCATCTTTTGCCATAGGCAGTATATAGAAGAAACCATTGTCGGCGTCTTGCGAATTGAGATATTCAGGAGTGGCATCTTCCTCGCCGGCATTAGTCTGAAGCTCATTATCGGCAATAATTCCGGACATCACATCTTCGTTGTTGGAATCGGGGCTGATAGCCCATGATTTATTGTAGTAGCCGTCGGTAAAACTTTCGTTGAACGGTGTAGCATCGGGTTGTCCCACCACAACGATATCAGATGTAGTGGCAAGCGAATAATATGTTTCGTCGATGCCTGCCGTCACTTGCAGCGACACGAAATCCTGCTCAGACAGGTTGGAGTAGTCGAGAGTGATGCTTGTGTCGGAAGTAGAAGCTATTGCCGGGTCGTAGTAAGAGCCGAAAGCGTCGAAAATATAATATATTACTTTAGACGTGTCGACGTATCCGCCGTTCTCGCCGGTTTCGCTTACCGGGTCCCACGAAAGATTCACATGCTTGAAATCATCTGAAAGAGAAATTTTCACATTTTCCACCGGTAGCGGGTTGTCAGGTCCGGCAAAGAAATAATCTGTCGATACCTTTTGTCCGGCTTTGTCGCCTGCATAGGCAGTAGCCTCTATCTTATTGTAGGCATTATTGCTTAGCGGAACTTCAAAAGAGCGAGTCTCACCCGGCTTAATGTCGGTGAAAGTGTTGGTTACCACCCAGTTGGTTTCAATTTCCACTTTCGATATCTCTTTCAGGTCCGAACCCGAAATACCCTTTGTAGGGGCTGTGTAG
>CAMEKH010000178.1 GCA_945921235.1 uncultured Prevotellaceae bacterium
AATTGTTTCTTCAGGCATTTTTGCTAAATTTGCACTTGCCAGTTGACTCTACATTCTCTTATCATTGAACCAATCATTAGGCGCAGGAAGTGTTTTTTTTGTAAAATGTTATGGCAATTGATTTTTTAATAGTAAATTTGCAAAGTGATGTGCAATAAAATTTTCACCCACTACACATTTTGAATTTATTTGATTAATAACAACTATAAAACTATAATAACGTAACAAACTAAAACTTTTAAACTTTTTAAGTTATGAATATTTCGCATATCGAACATGTGGGAATAGCTGTAACAAGTCTTGAAGAAGCTATCCCATTTTATGAGAACATTCTTGGCCTCAAATGCTTTGCAATAGAGGAAGTTGCCGACCAGAAAGTGAAAACTGCATTTTTCAAAGTAGGACAGACAAAAATCGAGCTTCTTGAAGCCACAAGCGAAGACAGCGCAATTGCTAAATTCATTGCAGGCAATGGTGGTCGCGGTGGAATACAACATATCGCATTCGCAATTGAAGACGGCGTTGCCAACGCTCTCGCCGAGGCTGAAGCTAAAGGCTGCCGACTCATCGACAAGGCCCCGCGCAAAGGTGCCGAGGGCTTGAACATTGCATTCCTTCATCCGAAATCAACTTGCGGTGCTCTCACTGAACTTTGTGAGGACCCGAATAAATAATTTTTAGAACACAAGACATGAGTAGTCAACTTGAAAAAGTACAAGAGCTGATTAGATTGCGTGAAGAAGCACGCATAGGTGGTGGCGAAAAAGCTATCCAAAAACAGCATGAAAAGGGCAAATACACTGCCCGTGAAAGAATCGCCCAACTCCTCGACGAGGGCAGCTTTGAAGAATTAGACATGTTTGTGCGCCATCGCTGCACCAACTTCGGTCAAGAAAAGAAATCCTATCCCGGCGACGGCGTAGTAACCGGCTATGGAACAATCGAAGGACGATTGGTTTACGTCTTCGCACAAGATTTCACCGTTTTCGGCGGTTCGCTCTCTGAGACTATGGCTCAGAAAATATGCAAAGTAATGGACATGGCTATGAAGACGGGTGCTCCGGTTATCGGACTTAACGACTCGGGTGGTGCTCGTATTCAAGAGGGTATCAATGCCCTTGGTGGTTACGCCGAAATTTTCCAGCGCAATATTCTCGCTTCGGGCGTAGTGCCTCAAATTTCGGCTATTCTCGGTCCTTGCGCCGGTGGTGCCGTTTACTCGCCTGCATTGACCGACTTCACCATTATGGCTAAGGGTATATCTTATATGTTCCTCACAGGTCCTAAAGTGGTGAAAACCGTTACCGGCGAAGATGTAACTCAAGAGGCGCTTGGTGGTGCTGAAATTCACGCATCAAAATCAGGCGTAGCTCACTTCGCTGCCGAAGATGGTGAAGACGCTATTAAGATTATCCGCAAGCTCTTCAGCTACATTCCTCAAAACAACCTCGAGGAAGCTCCGCTTGTGGAATGTACCGACCCTATCGACCGTCTTGAAGATTCCCTCAATGAGATTATTCCTGAAGCTGCCAACCAAGCCTACAATATGTATGACGTGATTGGGGCTATAATCGACAATGGCGAATTCCTCGAAGTTTCAGCCAATTACGCAAAGAATATTATCGTTGGGTTCGCTCGATTCAACGGTCAATCGGTGGGTATCGTAGCCAACCAGCCTAAGTATCTTGCCGGAGTGCTCGACTGCAACGCTTCGCGCAAAGCAGCCCGCTTCGTTCGCTTCTGCGACGCTTTCAACATTCCATTGGTAACACTCGTTGACGTGCCGGGATTCCTTCCGGGTACCGGTCAAGAGTACAACGCCGTTATCCTTCATGGAGCAAAACTCCTCTACGCTTACGGCGAAGCTACTGTACCTAAAGTCACAGTTACTCTTCGAAAGAGCTATGGCGGTAGCCACATCGTGATGAGTTGCAAGCAATTGCGTGGCGATATGAACTATGCTTGGCCTACTGCCGAAATCGCCGTTATGGGTGCTGCCGGTGCTGCCGAAGTTCTCTACGCCAAAGAAGCAAAAACAGCTAAAGTCGCTGCTAAAGAGGCTAAAGAAGCAGGCAACGCCGATGAGGCTAAAAAGATTATGGACGATTACGCTAAATTCATCGCCGAAAAGGAAGACGAATACAACAAACTATTCTGCAATCCTTACAATGCCGCTAAATACGGTTATATCGACGATGTCATCGAGCCGCGTAACACGCGTTTCCGCATAATCCGCGCTCTTCAGCAATTACAAACCAAGAAGGTAGTTAACCCTGCTAAAAAGCACGGTAACATTCCTTTGTAACATCAACCAATAAGCACAAAATGAATAAAAAAGGAATAGTAATATTGCTGCTCTGCTTATTTTGCTCTCTAACTTCTTTCGCTCAAGGTCGCAAAGGTTTGCGCATCAATGAAGTTATGGTGCAGAACGACAGCAATTATCTCGACGCTTATGGGAATCGCCACGCTTGGATTGAATTGTTCAACTCGACAAGAGCTTCAATGCAAATATCTAACGTGTACATCACCAACGATAAAAGCGTCCCTACCAAATATGGCGTGCCTCGCGGCGACCACAACACCAAGCTTGGTCCGCTTCAGCACGTATTGTTCTTTGCCGACAATGACCCGGGCAAAGGCACGTTCCACCTCAGCTTCGAATTGACTCCGGGTGTCGATAATCACATCTATCTTTTCGATGCCGATGGCATTACTTTAATTGACGAAGTGGTTGTTCCAGCCAATTTACCTGCCAATTGTTCCTACGCTTTATTACACGATGGCGTGAGTGGTGACAAAGACGGCGAGAACAAATTCCACCCGGAATTCTGGACAGTACGCGATGGTAAAGCCCATGGCTACATCACCCCTTGCGAGGTAAATATGGTGGAAAGCACCAATAGTAGCGTGGAAAAATTCCGTACCCATGATTCCCACGGATTTGTTCTTACTTTAATGGCTATGGGTATCGTATTCTCCGCCTTGCTTCTGCTTAGCATCTGCTTCTTCTTCTTTGGCAAAGCTAATGAGAAAAATGCCACTAAGAAGAAAGCCGCTGCTATTGCCAATCATCACACCGATGACACTCCGGTTACAGTGAAAGGTGACTCGGGCGAAGAAATTGCTGCAATCGGAATGGCACTCTATGAGCACCTTAACGCTCACGACAAAGAGGATACTATCCTCACCATTAACAAGGTGAAGAAGGCGTACTCGCCATGGAGCTCCAAGATTTACACTCTACGCGAAACTCCAAACCGCAAAACATGGTAATAAACCACTAACTAATTAATTAAAACAATGAAAGAATATAAATATAAAATCAACGGAAACGACTATAAAGTTGCTATTGGCGACATTGAGCACAACATCGCTAAGGTTGAAGTTAATGGCGTTCCCTATAAAGTTGAGCTTGAGCAAAAGAAATCAGCTCCTATAGTAATCAAGTCGGTTAAACCATCGCAAGCTCCTCGCACCGAAACCGGAGCTAAAGTTATCAGCAAGCCTACGGTATCGGCAGGTCAAGCGTCAGTGAAAGCTCCGCTACCCGGTGTTATCATCGACATCAAGGTGAACGTGGGCGACACTGTAAGTCCTAACGATGTGGTAGCTATCCTTGAAGCTATGAAGATGGAGAACAACATCAATGCCGGTAAAAGCGGTGTTGTCAAAGCCATTTGTGTGAATAAGGGCGATTCTGTCCTCGAAGGTAATGATATTATCATAATCGAATAATAATGGATTTAGCGCAATTTTTCAGTGAAAACTTCCGCCAATTTTGGGAATTCACTGGTTTTTATAATGTAACCTTTCCTCACCTGATTATGCTGTGTGTGGGCTTATTCTTCATTTATCTTGCGATAAAACACGAATTTGAGCCTATGCTGCTTGTGCCAATCGGGTTTGGTATTTTAATTGGTAACATTCCATTCCAATTAGGTAATGAAATAGGTATTTATGAGGAAGGCTCCGTGCTGAACATTCTCTACAATGGCGTTAGTGCCGGCTGGTATCCACCATTGATTTTCCT
>CAMEKH010000179.1 GCA_945921235.1 uncultured Prevotellaceae bacterium
TTCGCTATTTTCTATTATTTACAAAGTTACAACAATCGAGCACAAAAAACAAAACGGGAGCCTAAAATTTCACTATCAGCTAAAGTTATTTAAAATCAATTATAGGTATGACCTTTGTGTTATTATGGAATTGTTTAAAACATTTACAAATCTACGAATAATTTACATTATATTCTACATTATGATAGCTTTTTTGCGACATAATTTCGGTGCAGAGGAATATAATAGATGTTTTTTTTTAACAAATAAGCGGCGAATGATATTCAGGAGAAGATTTAAAATGTTAAAAGCGGTAATAATGTGATGAAATAGGGCATATTAATCTATTTCATTTTCAGTATTTGTAGATAGAAAATAAATTTGTGACGTTAATTTATAGAAGTTCATGCTGAAATTGGCACGAAATGGTGTAAATAAGCCTAAACAAGATTAATGACGGCTTTTGAATAAAACAAACGTTGAAAATAGTTGAAAAACAGATAGAAAATTTTGGAGGTATGATTATACGAGTAAAAAAGAAACTTATGATTGGAGCGCTTCTTGCAGTGTCGGTGAACAATGCGGGATTATCGCAGGAAGTATCGAGCGAAACGCTATTGCCACAAATGTGGAGTTATGCCGAATGTGTGGACTATGCAAAGGCGCACAATATCACGTTGCGCCAGACGGTGCTCACAAAAGAATCGGGATTGTGTGATTTGGAGGCAGCAAAGGCTCAGTGGTTTCCTACATTGAATTTCTCCACGAGTCAAGGATTTACCAACTATCCTCGACCTGCCGATGGACTGAAGAGTAATGCTTATAGCGGGCAATATGGCTTCAATGCCGGGTGGACGCTCTATGATGGCGGCAAGCGTGAGAACAGCATTCGTCGCAGTGAGCTACAGAATGAGGTCAATGGATTGGCGGTGGAAACGATTCATAATAATCTTGAAACTGAGATTCTTGTGACCTATTTGCAGATACTTTATGCTCGTGATGCTATTGCAATAGCCAAACAGACAAGTGAAGTGAGTAAGGCGCAGAAAGAGCGAGCCGAGCAACTTGTAAAAGCCGGGAAAATGTCGAGAGTGGACTATGTGCAACTTGAGTCGCAATATTTGAATGATGAATATAATGTGGTAGCTGCCGAAGGTGCTTACAATTCTCGAAAATTAGAGCTTAAAAAGATGCTTGAATTAGGAATTGAAATCGATATGTCACTTCCCGAATTGACATTTGACGAGAGTGAGGTGCTGCAGCCGTTGCCGGCAAAAGCTGATGTCTATGCTAAGGCAATTTCGTGGCTCCCTGAACTAAAAAGCCTTGGCATAGAGGGCGATATAAGCGAGCTTGATGAGAAAATAGCAAAATCGGGCTATGCGCCTACGATATCGCTCAACGGCTCGGTTTCCACGTCGAACGGTTCGGGCACAGGTTATTCATTCGGCAATCAATTGCTGAATGGCTTGAATGAACATATAGGAGTGACGCTATCGGTCCCTATTTTTGATAATAAGACGAATAAGACGAATGTGGCAAAGGCAAAAATCGACAAGCTGAACACATCGTTGAAACTTCAGAGCAAGTTGAATGATGTGGCGCAAAATGTGGAAACCTATTACATTGAAGCCGGAAATGCTCAAGCCAAATATGTGAGCGGAAAGAAACAGTTGCAAAGTGCGGAACTCACCGATGAGCTTACAAATGAGCAATTTAAACTCGGATTGGTGAATACGCTCGACCTCTTATCGTCGCACAATTCATTGCTCTCGGCTCGTCAAGAGCTTTTGCAAGCCAAGTATATGGCGATTTTAAATATAAAGATGCTTGATTTTTATCAAAACAAAGGAATCACGCTATAAACATCGTAGAATAAGAACAATAAAAAATACAACTTTATACAAATGAGAACGAAAGCATTGAAATTTGGCGTGGGAGTGGCAGTTATGCTGGCTGTGTGCTCATGTGCAAAGAAAGAGAATATTTCTCTTGAAACCGCAACTGCTGAAGTGGGCGAGATTACTGAAACTGTGACGGCTACAGGAACGCTTGAAAGCGTCTCGCAAGTTGATGTGGGAACTCAAGTCACCGGAATAGTTTCAAAGCTCTATGCCGACTATAACTCGGAGGTAACTGAGGGACAAGTGATAGCCGAAATCGACAAGACAACACTTGAGAGTGAGCTGAAATCGGCAGATGCATCGCTTGAAAGTGCACGCCAAACCTATGAATACACCAAAAAGAATTATGAGCGCGATAAAGCCCTGCATGAAAAGCAACTTATCAGCGACTATGAATATGACACATCGAAGAAAGATTATCTTGTGGCAAAAGCTACCTACGAGAAGAGCAAAAGCGACCGTGTGAAGGCTGCACGTAATTTAAGTTATGCCGAAATCTATTCACCTATCAACGGCATTGTGGTGTCGCGTGAGGTGGAAGTAGGGCAGACGGTGGTTTCGAATATGAATGTAGCTAATCTGTTTGTTGTTGCCGACCTCGACAATATGCGAGTGGTAGCCGATGTAGATGAGGCTGACATAGGTTCGGTGAAAGTAGGACAGAATGCTTCGTTCACGGTCGATGCTTATCCCAATGATGTGTTTATCGGAAAAGTTACGCAAGTGCGCATAAATCCCACCACAACGTCGAATGTGGTTACATACGAGGTGCTTATAAGCACCGAAAATCCCGACCATAAGTTGATTCCGGGACTTACTGCAAACATCACTATCAACACCAAAGAGGAAAAAGATGTGCTTGTGCTTCCCATCAAGGCTTTGAAATTCCAGCCGCAGGAGTTTGAAGGGGCAGAAGGCTTGCCGGTGGCAGAGGCTATGCCAAAGTTGCCTCAAGGCGCCGAAGTGCCGAAAGAGGGCGAAAAGCCAAAGGACCCCGTTCTGCCCGGTGCGACTAATCATCGACTTGTGTGGCTACTTGTAGGTGACCGCCTTGTGCCCACAGAGGTGGAGATTGGTCTTGACAATGGAGTGAATATAGCCATTAAAAATGGGCTGCAGAAGGGTGATAAAGTGGCGTTGCAATATAACAGCGGTATCAACGAAGATGCTATGCCCGGCGGAGCGTCGAAAGGCGATGAAAATCCGTTTATGCCCAAGCGCCCCGGGAGTGAAAAGAACAAGAACAAGAAGTAAATCATCAAGCAACAGAACGATGATGGAAAAGAAGGAGATAATAAGATTGGACAACATACGCCGCAATTTCAAAGTGGGAGGCGAAGAAGTTCATGCCTTGAGGGGAGTGTCGTTCACTATCAGCGAAGGCGAGTTTGTGACGATAATGGGAACTTCAGGCTCGGGAAAATCCACACTTTTGAATTTGCTCGGTTGCCTCGATACACCCACATCAGGGGAATATTATCTTGATGGAGTGGCTGTGCGTACCATGGGGAAAAACGACCGTGCAAGGCTACGCAACCGAAAGATAGGATTCGTGTTTCAGAATTACAATCTGCTACCAAAAACCACGGCACTCGAGAATGTGGAGCTTCCGCTGCTCTACAATAGCAGTGTCACGTCATCGGAGCGCAGGGAGCGAGCTTCGGTAGCCCTCGACCATGTGGGCTTGCAAGAGCGTAAATATCACAAGTCGAACCAGATGTCGGGCGGACAACAACAGCGGGTGGCAATAGCACGAGCCCTTGTCAACGACCCCGTGATAATTCTTGCCGATGAGGCAACCGGAAATCTCGACACACGTACTTCCTATAGCATTCTCGTGCTGTTTCAAGAGCTGTATAAGAGAGGTCGCACCATAATATTTGTGACGCACAATCCCGAGTTGTCGCAATTCAGCAGCCGAAATATCGTGCTTCGCGACGGGAAGATAGTGAGTGATGAGCTAAACAGCAACATTCGCTCGGCTAAGGAGGTGCTTGACTCGCTGCCGGTGGAAAACGACTGAAGCAATATAGAAAAATAAACGTGAAATGTCATTCGAAAGATGAATATATATAATTTATTTAAAATAGCGTTGAAAGCTCTTTCCAACAACAAGATGCGATGCTTTC
>CAMEKH010000180.1 GCA_945921235.1 uncultured Prevotellaceae bacterium
AAAAACAAATAAAACTCGTTTTAATTTGTTTTGCCAAGCCGCAGCCTAACTTATCCAAAGTTAGTGCAAACGAGGCAGAATGAGTGCCGCAGGGCACAGAAAACAAAAGCACAATTGCCAACAATGAAGCGACAATTGTGCCCTAAATCCTTATATATTATCAGCCGTTACAGTACAATCTTGGTGACACGTCCTGACACTCTCACCACGTAGATGCCTCGCTGCGGCACCGGCACTTCCGTAGCTGTACCATTAAACACGCACACTCCGGCGGCATTGTAGACCTCCACCGCAGCTCCCTCTGCACCCTCGATGCGAATCACACCATTCTCGCCTCGCACCGTCACCTCGCCATCGTCTACATTTTCCTCAACAGATTCAGGTGTAAACATTAGCTTGTAAGTACCTTTCACGCCACTGCCGTCAATCGCCATGGCTGAAATTGTTACCTCTCCCGGTCGGAACACTGTCACCTTGCCCGATTGGTCAACTGTAGCTACTTCTTTATTTTCACTGCTCCAGTATATATCTTTCAGCGTTGCATTACTCGGGGCCACAGTGGCTACAAGCTGAATAGTGGTTCCATTGTCGTGATTCTCGGCTACTTTTTTTATCACGACATCGTCTACAGGACTCCCTATCTCCCTAATATCAGAGAATTCCGACCACACTTCTGCCCATCGATAATTATCTGCCGAACCCTTAGGCACATAAAGCACACCCAAATCCTTTGGAAATGTATAACTTGAAATCTCCGGTGGCGTTGAGGAGTGCATCACAATCTTCTGCACACCACCGCTTGCTGCACATAGCACAAATGGACCGATTTTCTCCACATCTTCTCCTATAACAAAAGTAATAGCCTTGTCGCAATTATAATACACCCCATACGTTTCTTCGCTGCAATTCTTGGCATTATAAAATACCGTCGTCAAGTTCTTACATTCATTGTTTGTGGCACTAATTGATAATCAGTGTGTTGCAAGTGATACGGTAGAAAAGTGCTGACGATGTGATTGAATAGGTTGAAAAAGATGCAGAATTAACATTTTTAACGTTTTCTTACACCAAAACAGGGTGGATAAATAGCAAAATGGGGGTAAAATTAAAAATGCCGCTTGCTTCTACGGAGCAAACAGCATAATATAAAAATGATGTGTGTATATTATATAATATACATAAGACTACCTCCAAAAGGGTTCAAGTTCCCATCCTTCGGGGAATCCCATTGCGCGTTTGTCTATCATCGGGTAGTTTACCCACAACCATGTAAGCTGGCATTGCATTTTATGTGATGGATCAATGATGTCAAGAAGATACTTGATGATGCACAGAACATAATATACTCTGTTGTTTAGGGAAGAGCTAGAAATGAAAGGATGATGTGGGTGACGAGGGGCAACAGGCTGGATTCTTAGGGTGCGATTCCACAAACGACTGTGGTGTGCACAGATGTTTCGGACATAGACAAGGCTATGAATCCATGATTCCATCACGGTGTCTGGCAATCCGTAGTAACTTGCGACGTCTCTACGGCTGTTGCCAGCCCTTAACCATTTGTACATGAGAGAAAGAGTACCGAAAGAAGTAACTTCCATTGACATCCAGCATGGAGGGAATGGATCCGAATACGTTCTGCGGAATGCAAGAATCTGGTCATCATCACTACGATTTAACTCTGAGTTCAACTTTGTCAGTAGTACTGCATGTTGAGATGCATTGCGGAAATTTACAGGATTGATGTGCCAGAACTGGTCGGTTGCCTCTGCCATTACCTGACTCATCTGTGTTCTAAGTGACACCTCTATCTTCTGTAGCCATTGCGAGATAAGTGCTCGCAGTGCGACGTCAAAGTCATGGAGTTTTAGAACCTTCTCAAATGTTGTCCCTGATTTGAGGAGATGAGTTGCATGGTCTTGTTCAAACGGATATAGATACCCCTTAAGTCGAAATAAACTCATGTTACGAAGCGTATCCTCTGCCTTTTGCTTATCATCATACGAAATACCTCTGTTGTCAAGTAGGTTCATGACATCAGAGATTGTCAATAGGGGCTCACTATAGTTCATGTCTTGTCCTCATTAAAAAGAAAAGGCTTACCCTAAGCGCGCTGATCTTGCGGGAAGCGGGGTAAGCATGTTGTTACAAAGATAGGTGTTTTATTTCGATTAAACAAAGAAAAGTGCGAGAAAATGCTATTTGCAGCATGATTTTTTGAGTTTTTTAATCAATGAAGCGACAATTGTGCCCTAAATTCTTATATATTATCAGCCGTTACAGTACAATCTTGGTGACACGTCCTGACACTCTCACCACGTAGATGCCTCGCTGCGGCACCGGCACTTCCGTAGCTGTACCATTAAACACGCACACTCCGGCGGCATTGTAGACCTCCACCGCAGCTCCCTCTGCACCCTCGATGCGAATCACACCATTCTCGCCTCGCACCGTCACCTCGCCATCGTCTACATTTTCCTCAACAGATTCAGGTGTAAACATTAGCTTGTAAGTACCTTTCACGCCACTGCCGTCAATCGCCATGGCTGAAATTGTTACCTCTCCCGGTCGGAACACTGTCACCTTGCCCGATTGGTCAACTGTAGCTACTTCTTTATTTTCACTGCTCCAGTATATATCTTTCAGCGTTGCATTACTCGGGGCCACAGTGGCTACAAGCTGAATAGTGGTTCCATTGTCGTGATTCTCGGCTACTTTTTTTATCACGACATCGTCTACAGGACTCCCTATCTCCCTAATATCAGAGAATTCCGACCACACTTCTGCCCATCGATAATTATCTGCCGAACCCTTAGGCACATAAAGCACACCCAAATCCTTTGGAAATGTATAACTTGAAATCTCCGGTGGCGTTGAGGAGTGCATCACAATCTTCTGCACACCACCGCTTGCTGCACATAGCACAAATGGACCGATTTTCTCCACATCTTCTCCTATAACAAAAGTAATAGCCTTGTCGCAATCATAATACACCCCATACGTTTCTTCACTGCAATTCTTGGCATTATAAAATACCGTCGTCAGGTTCTTACAAAGGTGGAAAACGTAGCCTTCTATCAAGGTTACTGAGCTTGGTATATCCATTGTAACCATATCACTGCAACCCTCGAATGCGCCAAAGCCTACTACGGTAACCGTGTTAGGGATTACGGTGGTTTTACAACCGCACACAAGTTTATTGCTCTCGGTTTCTATTATGGCATTGCAGTTTTCTCTTGAATCATACACCTTATTCTCCGTGTCAACCACAATGCTACTCAATTTATGACAAGTAGTAAAGATATTTTTATTGATTTTAGTCACCGAAGCCGGTATCTCCACCGATGTCAAGTGGTCACAACAAGCGAAAGCATATACGCCTATTGATTTCACCGATTCGGGAATTTTCATCGTTCTTAAAGATGTTGCATAGAATGCCCCATAGTCTATTGAGGTCACGGTGTTTGGAATTTCCACCGCAGTCAAGCCAAAACATTTCCTGAAAGCATCTTCCCCGATTGTAGTCACGGTATAGGTTTTACCCGAATATGTCACCTCTGCCGGAATTAACACTTCTCCCGAATATTCATCGGAATAGGAATCGTAACTCTGTCCTTTGAATGTCACAGCAACACTTGTGTTATTTTCATTGTAATTATAATATATGCCATCGACTTCGAAATCGTGTGCCGAGGCGGTGGCTACGCCGAGAGTTAACAATGCAGCAAAAATGCCGCTAAATTTTCTTGACCTTTTCATAACATCAAATATTTTATCTTATTCATTATATTAGAACACTCTAATACCTATAATTATATCGCAAATATAACTATAATTAATTATAAATCAACCCCCACTAAAAAACTTAATTCATTCTTCATTCAATTCACATACTGCCATATCATGCAATCCGGGCTTCGCATTTGCACTAATTTTTCATAAATTAGGCGGCACTCGGCATATGCCAAA
>CAMEKH010000181.1 GCA_945921235.1 uncultured Prevotellaceae bacterium
TAAGGGCTTGAACACGGAAGTTGTAATATTTTTGGATTTGATAATCCACAAAATCACGTGCAAGGTGAGAGCGATTCTGTGCTTGCACAAGCATCGCCGAACCGCCGCCGGGATTATGCAAATCGTAACGGCGGTCGAGTTGAGCAACGATGTTGCGATACATGATTTGATTGCCGCTGAGTTTCAACAGATAGAGAGCACCAACGGAGTAATCACATTGGTCGCTCGGTGTTTCAAGCCACTGCTTTATGAGTTCAGTAAATTTGTTATCCATAAAGAAAGTAAGTTTGCGGATTTCACTCTGCAAACTTACCTCCTTATTATTATGGAATAAAAGACATTACCCCCAATATTCGTAAAATCTTATGCCTAATTCTTTTTCTAAGGTTGATTTCTTTTTGGGCTCAAGTCCAAAAGTAAATACAAATCGCTGATATTCTTTAGAAAATGGGATTAAGAAATGCCTATCTATATATGTAGGTTCTCTCTTTGGATAAATTTCTAAAAAATTTTCTACATCTGCTTTGGTTGAGAATGCTATTAATGCTTTAAGATGCCAGTTAGTAGATTCATAATGAATATCAGGGCCTGGGTCCATTGAAGCGTGAGACATACATTCATAGCTCTCTGAATAAATGCACTTGTCAACTTCAATGCCAACGTATAATTTTCCCCAATCTATTTCAATTGGTAACTCATAAATTGACGTTGTAGTGCCATGACCTTTATGTCGATAAGAATCAAATGAAGGAAGGGTACCTACTGTGCGTGTATCAATTCCATATTCCTTATAATTGAATTTGAGACATTTTTTGGGAAAATAAGGAGTGAGAATTATAGTGTCAACACTCTGATCAATATCAATCAGTTTAACATTGGTGTCAAAAAATGATTTATAATAAGCATTTCGATCATTTTCATCTGAAGGGAAATATCGTATTTGAATTCCAGTTTTAGAGCTTAAAGCATTTATTCTTGGTTCACATTTCGGGTATATCATCATGGAATCAGCAATGTATTCTTCTATATTATTATTTCTAATAATACGAATAATTACATCGCCATTATTGGCTATGCTTCCACATTGCCAAACTGTTTTGTCTAAGTCAATATTCTGAAGTTTACAAATTGAATTGTCCGAAATAGGAAGATAAAAATTCCCCTCCTTGATATTTAATATCCTTAAATAGTGTGAGTTGTCAGTAGAAATAGTTGGGGAGAGGACAAGCCGATTAAACAAACAGGGGATACCATTTGTGTAACTTTCTGAATTGATGTTTCTTATTGTCACATGTAGCATAATTCTATAACGAAATACCTTACAATTTATTGTTAATCCCGGTAAAAAACACGAGGTTTTTACCGAGAGGATTAAATAATTCTCGCATCGAGATCATCGTCGCGCCGGTGGTAACAAAATCGTCGAACACGATTATGTTATTCTCTTTCGGCGGCTCTGCTCCGAAAGTGAACACCGCCCCGACACGGTGCTTCGAGTGGCACTCGGCAATATCTTCGTAGAACGGTATGCCGAGGAGCGAGCCTAAACGAGCCGAGATAAGCGAGGCGAAGTTGCGCTCCTTGTGGCGACGCTTGGGCGAGGTAACGATGCACCAGTCGCCGGTGGCGAGTGAATGACCGAGAATTTGCCGGATAAGGGTATTCATGCCCTCAGCAAACTTCTCAATCATATCAGGGTCGCTCTTAATGTCGGTCAGAGTCCGGCCATAGAGCGACTTCTTCCATAGCGAGATGATACCGAACTGAGGATTGCGGTATGAAATTCGCACCTTGTTCGGAGCGAAATCGCAGCGAGCTTCGGCAACGTCGAGTTCTTTCCACGCCTTGCGTTTCTTCTCCTCGAACAAGTCCTTCGACTTGTCGGAAACTAAAAGAGCGCCAAGTTCGGGAACATCGAGCGATGGCACTTCGATGTCGTTCAACATCTCGTCCAAGGCAATAGCCCCCGGCTTGGCGTTCTGTTCAATCATCTTATTATTCACCGGAGCAGTCGATGTCGCCGTCCTCCGTTTCGATAGTGCCCTTGTAGAAAGGAGCAGGCACTTCGTCGGTTGCTTCAACGCTGATAGTCGTTGAAGTAGTGCCGGTGGCACCTTGACCGAGGTCCTGGGCGACAGTCGATTTCGTGCTCCACTTGTCGTTGCCGAGCACACGATAGTTGCCTTTCATATCCTCGACGATAAACACGTTATCGGAGTTGTTGATGTAGGCGGCAGCGGCGGAAGCGTCAGCACCGACGCCGGGGTGAACGGCAGTTAACTTGTTTAACTGGGTTTGGCTTGGGAGTTCACCCTGCGCCTCCGAAGTGAGTTGCGACTTGTCGGGAAGTATGTCGATATACTTCCACTTCTGGTCGGCAACGAGCGTGAACGAGCCTTCAAGAACAGCCGAAGTGACACGACCGTTAGCGTCACGCGGCAAGGTCGGGAACGCAGCTATCGCGCTTTTGGCGAGATAGTAGATTCTGCGTTTCACGCCCGGCAGTTCAGGCGTACCCTGACACCAGCCGAGCGATTTCTGTATTGACATGCAGTTTGTAGCCATATTATTACCGATTTATGGGTTAAACAGGTTGACCGAGCTGTCTGTCGGCGTTGAAACCGTTAAGACCGAGCACAAACATATCGTGCGACT
This sequence comes from uncultured Prevotellaceae bacterium, assembly GCA_945921235.1. Taxonomy (GTDB): domain Bacteria; phylum Bacteroidota; class Bacteroidia; order Bacteroidales; family Muribaculaceae; genus CALZFJ01. Next base: position 2,656 of record CAMEKH010000181.1, read on the forward strand.
CGATGCCGAGGAACTGCACACCGAAGAACATAGTAGCGACGTAAGAAAGCACGAAAGGAGCATACTCCTTGACCATGATGCTTTCGAGGTCGCTCATCTGGTCGAAGCCAACGAGCATATTGCTCTTGGTTGTGATGTGGATTAGCTTCGAGTCCGCCTTGTTAGGCAGAGGAATGAACGTCATGCGGTTGTTCGAGCCTTCAACCGAAGTCTGGTTGTAGGCGGTGTTATACGAGAGGCCGGAGTGCGTGAGCATATACGCCTCGTTGTAGAAGTCCACGATGTACTGCGGACAGAACACGATAAGGTCTTTGGCACGCAAATGCGGGTCGAGACCCCAAAGAACCTCCTTGAACACGTCAATCACGTTGTTCACGGTGATGTCCTCGTTCAACTTCGCATAGTTCTTTTTAGAATCCGAGATGTTACCGGCTTTGATTTCACGAGCGGTGATAGTGTCGAAACCGTCGAACAGGTCTTTCGTAGTGTCGCCGTTGGCGTTACGAATACCGTTCCAGATAGCATCGTTAAGATGCTCCGAGAGACCGCGAGCGATAAGAGCGAGGACGTGCTTTGCCGTCGGTGTTGACATCTGACCGTCTCCCTTTGTGGCACCAGTGCCGAGCAAAGTTGAGATAGCCGAGTTAGGCTCGAAATTGGCGACAACCGAACCGAAATAAGTTTCGAGAGTTCGGTGAGTGAGGTCGAGATTGAAGTCAACCGCACGTTTCGGGTTGTAAGGAGCGAACTGCGCATCGCCTGTAAGCGTGCCGACGCTTTCCTTGTAGCGGATGCCGGGGCGAGAAGTCATATACTTCAGAGTGTCCTTACAACCGAAAATCGGCAGATAGAGCAACTCCGAGCGGTATTTGTGAGCCGCCTGTTGATATTCTTCCGGCGAGAATGAGAATTTACCAGCCATAGTTTTACTTTTGGGGTTTAGTTAATAATTTTTCAGTGATTAGGTGCATCAGGTTATCAGCAGAGTGTCCTTTAACCTCTAACCATATAACCTTTTAACCTACGGCGCAGCCGTTAAACAATTTCGTTGTAGAGTTCACGCGCAGCGTTCACCTTGTTGCAGTAGTTGTCGAAGTCCGATGTTTCAGAGGGCTTGTAGTCCTGCTTAGTGTCATCGACAACGGTTGTCGAAGTAACAGCAGGAGCGGCCTTTAGTGCAGCAATCTGCGCTTCGAGGTCAGAAATGACCTGAAGTTTCATTTCGAGAGCCTTGTCGAGGGCGGTCAACTGTTCATCGGTCAGCGAGGCTTTGCCGTCGGTGAGTGCGATGCTTTCAATGGAG
>CAMEKH010000182.1 GCA_945921235.1 uncultured Prevotellaceae bacterium
TCTTTGATGTTTTGTGCCATATCGCTTTGATTATTTAATTATTTTTGTTATTTTTATGGTGCAAATGTAGTGTTTCGTGAACAATTATGCAAGTTTTTTGAACATTATTTTTTGTTAAAAATTCAGTTTTTTGAACATTAAAATTATAATTATATGAATTTCAGTCTATTAAATAAGCTGGTTGGCGAAAGTAATTTGGGCAAAAGTCAGATTGCAGAATTGGCTAATATGTCGAGGACAACTCTTGATAATGCACTCAATGGGGCTGATGTGAGAGTTTCGACAATAGAAACTTTGGCGAAAGTGCTCGGTGTACGTGCGAGTGTATTCTTTACTGAAGAAGAATGCTCGGAGCAATCAGTTTTGGATAAATATGTTCAGGAAATTGAACGTCTTAAAAGTTTATTGAACGAGCAGAAGAAATCGGCAAAAGTTGTGGTGGAACTTGATGTAACGCAGGACGAGTTTATAAAAATGGGATTGAAAGATAAGGTTATTCAGATATTAAATAGAGAATGAAATTAGACACGAAAAACTGGTCGTTCTGGCTATCCATATTAAGTCTGTCAGTAGTTATCTTTTGTTTAATATTTTGTTTACCGAGAATTATCACAGATAAAGAATACGGCTTTGACTATATGGGTGTAATAGTCGGTGTTTTAGCGATTTTAGTTACATTAATGTTAGGCTGGAACTTATTTGCCTTGTTTGATTTTAAAGAAAAAATCAACAAGGCAGAACTTGATTATGATGAATTGAAAGAACGAATCACGAAAGCAAATGGGTTAGCTAACGATACCAATGTTTCTACAAATTACGCTTTGTACTTAATCTTCAAAGAGAGTAGTCATTATGCTGGCGCAATCACTGCATTGATACAAGCGTTAGCTGTAATGGCTGATTCAGATTTTGATGAGTATCACAAAATGGGGGAATTTGATAAATTTTCTAAGTATTTGTCAGAGCTTATGAACAATTTAGATAATTGTAATTTTGGCGAAAATAATATTAATATTTTAGAAAAGAATATGAAGAAGATTCGAGAAAATAAGAAATATCATTTTGTAAAAGGGCTTTTAGAGGACAGTTTTAATAAAATTGATTACTTGATTCTCCCAGAAAAGAAATAACGATATGAAGAGTTTGATTATGTTTGTTTTTCTGTTTGCTCTTTTAGGGTGTACGGAAAAGAAGAAACCATCACCAACTGCTACCGCTACTTCTTCAACTGAACATAGTAAACTTGGTTCAGGAAAGAATCGTCAGAGTGGTGAAAAGCAAAAGAAGACTGTAAATTCTACTAATTTTGTTTATATTGACAATAACAACGTGTGGCATAATGATTTAAATTGCATAAGTTTTGTATGTACGGAAGGTACAACCATAGGAGTTAGGAGATGTGAACCGAGGTTTGCTAAAACCGTTGGATTCTGCTGTCCGCACTGTATAGATGATGATTTTTATATTGATTTACAGTCTCATGTCGGAAAGAAATATATCGATTGCTACGAACTTTACAGGAAATTTGTAAGGTTAAATTACACGGAGTTTGGAAGCTATGATGAATTTGCCGAAATAATACTCAACGAAAAAAGACGTCGTGGAATTTACAACGCTGCATTAAGTGAAGGTTTCATTGACGAGGGCGAAAGTTTCTCTGAGTTCTCAAATAGATTTGGTTTCTGGTAATAGAGTTTTGCAAATTTTCTGCAAATTTTTAAGGGTATATTATAATTACTTGATTATCAAAAGTGTACGGATTAAATTTAACGTCTGGGGGGCGAGTGGTCGCAAGTTCGAATCTTGTCATCCCGACTGAAAGGAAAGGCTTTGATAATTAAGTGATTAGCTTGATTGTCAAGGTCTTTTTTTTGTTGCTTACAGCGACTACTTTTCGCAAAAATGTGGGCAAAATAGGACAAAAAAGGGCTTTTTCGGTCAAAAAATTCTGCAAATTTTCTGCAAATTTTTTTTAGATAAAATTTAATCATTATGGCTACATTGAAATTGGACCGAAGAAGGGCGAATAAATAGGGTAAGTTTGCGCTAAAGGTATTAGTTGGAGAAAGCACTGACATAATGCTCAGTACTGACGTGTATGCGAGTGACGAGGAATGGGACGATGCTTCCGGGCGTTACGTCGGTAAGAACGCGAAGCATGTGAATGACTTGCTGAGTATGATTCTAAGCCGTGTAAATACTCGGATCATCGACCTGAAGATTGAGCGTCGATGGGCAAACTTAACCACCAAGCAGCTTCGGGCGTCGCTTTCGGCATGTACATCGAGCGACAAGCCGCAGAAGATGGCGGGCAGTGTTGGTGAGGTGTTTGACGAGGTGATTGGCTCCAAGAAGGGTCGCACTGCGGAGCTTTACAAGGACACTCTGCGTAGGTTGCGACTATTTTGCGACCCTGATTGTTTAGATTTCGACCGGATTAACCGTCTGTGGCTGGAACGGTTCTGTAGTGCTATGAGTGATTTGGCAATCAACACGCGAGCGATACATCTGCGTAACCTTCGCTGTGTGTGTAATTATGCGATTGATATGGGTGTGACTAATAACTACCCTTTCCGGCGATGGCACATACCGACAGAGGACACGAGAATGAGGGTGATGCCGCTGGAGCAATGGCGACGTATGGCGCAGGTGGAGCTGACGGAGCAATACGCGGAGTATCGGGATATGTATTTGCTGACATTGTATCTCGTAGGGATTAACGTCGTGGATTTAGCCGGACTAACGCAGGATAGTGTTGTCGATGGGCGGCTGCTGTATCGTCGCTCCAAGACCGGGCGGCTGTATTCCATTAGGATTGAGCCGGAGGCTGAGGAAATCATTGAGCGATACAAGGGCAAGAGGCATCTGTTGCGATGCTTTGACAGATACGAGAATTACAAGGATTATGCGCAGCACTTGAATAATGGTTTGCGCAAGATTGGGGAGCGTGGTGCTGATGGGAAGATGGTGCCTATCTCGACGGAGGTAACGACGTATTGGGCGCGGTATTCATGGGCGACGTATGCAGCGCAGATTGATATTCCGAAGGACACTATCAGCGAGGCTCTGGGGCATTCGTATGGCAATAAGATTACGGCGGTGTATATCGAATATGACAAGAGCAAGATTGATGCTGCCAACCGCCGTGTGATTGATTGGGTGATATATGGGATTAGGTAGTGAGAAAAAGCAACCCTCGCCGCTGATGGGCGAGGGTGATGTAAATTAATCTATGCGCAGCGTGGCTCCGAGGGCGGTGCAGATTCGGAAAATGATGTCGATTCCGGCGTTGTAGTTGCCGTTTTCGATTCGACTCAGGTTGGCGGCTGTGATGCCGGATAGTTTTGCGAGGGCGCGGACTGAAAGCCCTTTATCTTTCCGAGCTTTTGCGATAGCGTCGCCCAGCTTCTTCCGCTGCCGGTCTGTGTCGCTGACCTCGACTGTATAGCGGTCGCATTGTAAATCGACTTGGCAATATGGATTATTGTCTTTATCAACCCAAATCGGGAAGCCGTAACTCGACATCGGGTGCCGTGTGGTGGAGCGCACCGCAATGCGCTCCCCTGTGATATTGTCTATTAGTGTTGCTCTCATTGCAATAGTTATTTTACTAATTCGTATTTGCAGTAGTAGAAATTTAAGCCGCCGAAGAAAGATTCTCCACGTTTGCGCTGATAGTCTGACAAGAATTCCCAGATTGAGTATTGCCATCTTTGTTGCGCCCAGTCACTCGGGAGATTGAGAAGCATGTTGATTGACCTGCCTGAATAGCTGTCGGTGAAAGTGACTTTTGTCTTTGTCATAATTTTAATGCCGTATTGTCGAGTTGCCGCCTCGTCTAATGGTTTAACTTCGATGCAAAGGTAAGTGTTATTTTATCAGATAACAAATATTCTTTATTAA
>CAMEKH010000183.1 GCA_945921235.1 uncultured Prevotellaceae bacterium
AAAAATCACCATTGATGCTCCGAAGAATACGGGACAGCTCCGTGTGCTTGTGAAAGATTGGCAAGGAGGCAAAATTGGTGAAGATGGTAAATTCATCTATGCTACCGCACCTGTAGCTCATGGCGGTGATGTGACATTTGAAGATGCAGGAACTACCGAGTATTATACGGCTGACGATGCTGTGGGGATGCCGGCAGTGATTCTTACACCGGCCGGTGGCAGCTTCACCACTGAAACTATTGATGTGACTGCCACAATCAATTCGGCGGCTGTGAGCGGCTGGTATCAAATAGATGCCACCGGTGGTAAAGTGGAATTCTATGAAAGCTCCACATTCACTCTTGGTGCCGGAATGGACTATGGCGACACTGTAGACGTGTTCTATGGCGCACTTGATGAATCGGGTAAAGAATTTACCGGAAAAGCCACGTATAAGAAAGTTGACCCGAATGCTACTATCACAGTGTATGTGAAATCACCCGTAGCTCCCAATCTCTATGCATGGACCGATGAATCGGGGTCGACGGTGAAGCTCACAGGTGATTGGCCGGGAACGAAGCTCACGGCAACCACCACTGTGGAAGGCTATGAATTCTACTATCACACCTTTGTAGATGTGACAAAGTTCAATATAATTTTCAATAATGAAAGTAGCAAGACCGCCGACATCAACGGAATTGATGCCGATGTGTATTTTGAATACGATGGAGCCTCTACCGTAACCGACATCACTTCCACCATACCCGTCGACCCGACAAAGGTTAAGGTCAGTGCAAATCCGGGTTCGGGCACATATTATAAAAGCGTAGATGTGCTACTGAAAGCGTCGAAGACCGATGCGGTAATCGTATATACGCTTAATGGCGATGAACCCACCGCCGAAAGTCAGCAGGCTGTAGGTAGCAAGCAGTTTACGTTTACAGCCACTACCACCCTCAAGGCGGCAGCCCTTGTCGATGGCGAGTTGCAGAGCAAGGTGACGTATGAATATGTAGTTCTTCAAGATATGCCTGCATATTGCGCTTACTTCGTGTCGCCTGTGGAATGGACAAATGTAGTGCATTGCTATGCATGGGATGCTAATGCCGGAAATGCCAAATATTCGGGCAATTGGCCCGGTGAGGCGTGCGAAAAGATTGAAGAGCGAGCCGACGGCACTATAGTGTGGAAGTGGACCTACAGTGGCTATGGTAATCACACCACGCCTCCGTCGCATATAATTTTCAATAATAATAGCAGTCCGCAGACTCAGGACCTGACGTTTAAAGATGGTGCGTGGTATTACAACGGTGGAATATTGTCGGCAGTGGAGCGAGTAAACATGAGAGGTGATAGTGTTAACGAAGTTTACAGCATCGACGGACGCATTATTCATGGAGTGAAATCGATAGAGGAACTTCAACGCGGCATTTATATAATCAATCGTCGCAAGGTGGTGGTTTTGTAGGTTGAGATAGGAAAATTGAGTGAAATATTCAATTAATGCATAATCGAAAAAATAGATATTCTACGCAAATAATTACCGAAAAAATCGGCTGAAATTTGCGTAGAATATTGAAAATGTGTAAATTTGCGACCGTTTTAGCGACATTTACGTGAATTAATGGTGATAAAAGTCGCTGAAAACGCAATAATTCACTCAAATGAGAGGAGGTTGTCGGAATATAATTTAAAGACGTAAAAAGTTAAATATAAGGCAATAATAAGGGCGAAATCCACACCAAGCCCGATGTAGACAAGCAGTGGCGGCACAAAGAAGTGCAATCATTGCGGTTTATCTCCAAAATGTGTGGGAACAATAATAAGAAATTAATAAATTAAAAAATATCAAATTAAAGATTATGATTATCGTACAAGTAAAAGAAGGCGAAAATATCGAAAGAGCACTTAAAAAATTTAAAAGAAAATTTGAGAAAACCGGTATAGTAAAAGAGCTTCGTGCACGTCAAGCATTTGAGAAACCGTCGGTTACAAACCGCAAAAAGATGATGAAGGCTGTGTACGTTCAGCAGCTTCGCCGCAACGAGGAATAAAAATATTCCATAATAATTTGCATTATTGAAATCTTTTGCATAAATTCGTAGCAAGAACTTCAAAAAAGAAGTTGGGCTACTATGAATATCGAGGATTTCTTAAAATATTTACGGTATGAGTTGAATCTTTCAGCTTATACCGTTTTGTGTTATAAGAATGACCTCGGTCAGTTGGTGGAATTTCTATCAAGAGGTGAAGAATCGGAGTTTGAGCCGGAGAGTGTCACTGCAGCCGACGTAAGGGCATGGATAGCCTGGCTGTCGAAGCGAGGCATAGCGTCGAGGTCAATCAGGCGCAAAGTTCAAGCCGTGAGAGCATATTACAAGTATCTTATGCGTCGAGGCATAGCCGAGGAAAATCCGGCAGCCGAAGCCGAGCTTGCCAAGGTCAGACGCCGCTTGCCACAGGTGGTCCGCGAGAAAAACATCAATGAGCTGCTTGATGAAGAAATCGACGAAAGCGACTTTGAGTCTGTTCGCGACAAGCTCATAATGATGATGTTCTATGAAACCGGAATGCGGCGTGCCGAGTTGATAGGGCTAAAAGATTCTGACGTGTCGGTTGAAGTCGGAGAGCTGAAAGTTCTCGGAAAGCGCGATAAAGAGCGCATAATACCTTTTGGCCCGGAGCTTAGCCACATGATTAGCCTTTATCGCAGGCTACGCGATGAAAGAGCGGGCGAGGAAATATCGCAAGGTAGGTTTTTCGTGAGGGCGAATGGCGAGCCGCTGTATCCGATGATAGTTCATCGGCTTGTGAAGCGAAAGCTCGATGAAGTCGGTGGCTCGGAGCGAAGAAGTCCGCATGTGCTGAGACACACCTTTGCCTCGGCGATGCTCAATGGAGGAGCGAAATTGAGCAGCGTGAAAGAATTACTCGGACATGAGTCGCTTGCGGCAACGCAAGTGTACACGCATATAACGTTTGGAGATTTAAAATCTAATTATGAACACGCCCATCCGAGGGCATTAAAAAAAGGAGGATGATATGGAAGTTAGAATTAAAGACATTCATTTCGACGCAACTGCAAAATTGGAGGAATTTATCAACAAGAAAGCGCAGAAATTGGCGCGTCGACACGAGGAAGTTACGGAAATGGACGTAACACTCAAGGTGGTGAAACCTGAAACTTCTAATAACAAGGAAGCAGGAGTGAAATTGACAATACCAAATAAGGAGGGGCTGTTTGCTTCGAAGATAGCCGATACATTTGAAGAGGCTATCGATTTGTGCATGGACGCACTTGCGCATCAGCTCGACAAAGCCACAAAGGACAAGTAGAATAAGAATGTGATAGGTGGCGGGGCAAGGCACCAACGGGCGTTTTGCCCCGCTTTTTTGTGATAATATTATTGAGGCTTGTTGAGGATAATCAATTGAGAAATCGCCGTGCAAGGAGCGAGTTAATGCCTAAGCCGAGCTTGAGAATTTGGGTGTGGAAGGCGCAGTATGTATATATATAAGGTATTATTCTGTAGGAAAGCGAGAGGTTGTGGTGATGAGATGTGAGAAAAAATAGAGAATATGGCACTTTGCAATAAAAAAAGATTGTGTATTTTTTGGTATATAAAAAAATATGCTTAACTTTGCACCGCTTTAAGCTCGCAAGCCTGCTTGTGAGAGAAAAGAAACGCCTCTTTAGCTCAGTTGGCCAGAGCACGTGATTTGTAATCTCGGGGTCGTTGGTTCGAATCCGACAAGAGGCTCAAGAAGAAGTAGGGTGGTTACCAGAGTGGCCAAATGGGACTGACTGTAACTCAGTTGTCTTTCGACTTCGGTGGTTCGAATCCATCACCACCCACACTGAAAATGCGGAAGTAGCTCAGTTGATAGAGCATCAGCCTTCCAAGCTGAGGGTCGCGAGT
>CAMEKH010000184.1 GCA_945921235.1 uncultured Prevotellaceae bacterium
CGACTGAGTTGTGTAATTTTAGATATGTTTTAATTCACAATGTCTAAGTGCATATCTGTAATTTTCAGGCCCTTTGACGATAATCTCTCCTTAAATGATATGGAGAGAAAGATAAATACTATCCTCCCAAATACACAGCTGCGGGAAATGGTGGGGTATTAGGAAGTAAATGGCGAATGGGCGGGGTATATTGAAAGATGCAACAATTATTATGAAAATTCAATAGATTTGTTTGATGACCTAAACACTGTGGAATTTGAGGTAGCCTTAAATGAAGCCAAAGGCATAGAGAATTTTGAAGTGCCAAAATTATTCCCGAGTAGCAAAAATCATTTTTATAGAGACTCCGCAGAACGTGTAACATCAATGTGCTATTGATGATACAGTGCTACACATGTCTCAGTTCGTTTTACGAAGCTTTACCGCTTGAAGAATGAGAGGTTGATGCAAAACGGAGTTATTGCTTATATTTCGACTTGCGGTAGAGCTGATAACTATTGATGGTGTTTTGCCACACGATGTAGGCTGCCGGACCTATTGATACTATGGGGTCGAGATAGGTTAGAGCCATCCATATACCGAGGATTGTATTTTTTTGTCCCAGACCTTGTGCACCCGAGATGCGGTCGCCGAGTCGTGCTCCCACTTTTCGTCCTATAAAAAATTGCAGGCAGCACACGGCGAGTGAAGCGATAGCCATGCCTGTCATTGCCGGCAATTCGCCGAGGGGTTGCTTAATCATAAAGCTGACAGCGCGCCCCATCACTATGAACAGAGCAACAGCCCACAGCCAGAATGAGATGGATTGGTGGTTGGCAATTGCATTGTGTAGCCGAGGCAAAGAGTGACGCATGATGATAGCTACCACAAGAGGCATAATGAGCAATGGCACTATCTGTGAGCAAATAGTGAAGAATGATTCGGTGAATGGAATATTTCGTCCGGAGTCGTTCACTATTGAGAGGAAAGCAGGAGCAGTGAGTGCTACTGTGATGTTGCTTAGCAGGGAATAAGTGGCGAGTTTTGTGACGCTCCCGCCGAGCATGCCGGTTATAACGGGGGCGGCAGTGGCGGTAGGCATGAATATGCAGATAAAGGCAGCCGTAGCTACGTGACGATTTAAAGGGAATAATATAGAGTAGACAATCCAGCAACCAAGCATCTGCACGGCAAGTAGGGACCATTGGAATTGTGTAATTCGAAAATCGCTCGTCCGTACCCTTGTGTAGGTGATGGTGAGCATAAGGAAAATCAAGTAAGGAGTAAGAAATTCGAGATATCCTATGGTATCGTGAAAAATGATGCCGCCTATCATCGAGATAGGCAGCATCCAAGTCTTTAAAAATTTTCGCAAATGAAATTCGTTCATTTCAGTCGATTTATAACCTCATCAATAGAGAGCAACTCTTGTGAGCCGTCGTTCATATTTTTCAAAGTGATTTTGTCCTCGGCAAGTTCCGTTTCGCCTACTATGGCCACGAAAGGAATCTTATTGCTATCGGCATATCCCATTTGCTTCTTCATCTTGGCATTATCGGGATAAATTTCAGCTGAGATACCGGCTTTTCGAAGTTTCATTATGTGCTTTAGCGATGCTTTAGCCTCGGTGTTGCCGAAATTAGTGAAAATCACTTTTGTAGAAGCGCAAGTACCTTCGGGGTAAAGATTAAGAGCATTGAGAACGTCGAAAATGCGGTCGGCACCGAAACTTATGCCTACGCCCGATACGCCGTCTAATCCGAAAACCCCGGTGAGGTTGTCGTAGCGACCGCCACCGGTGATGCTTCCTATAGCTACGTCTTTAGCTTTAACTTCAAGGATAGAACCGGTGTAGTAGTTTAATCCGCGAGCGAGCGACACATCAAGTTCAAGAGTAGAATTAAGTCCTAAAAGTGTAGCATTGTCGATAACGAATTGCAATTCTTCGATACCTTTTTTACCGATTTCTGATTCAGACAGCAGAGTAGCGAGAGATGCAAGTTTCTCGGCGTTGCTTCCCGAAAGTTGCAAAAGAGGTTGCAGAGTGTCGATTGCTTCTTGGCTCAATCCTTTTTCTTGAAGTTCGGCATTCACGTTTTCAATGCCTATTTTATCGATTTTGTCGATGGCTACGGTGATGTCGATTATTTTTTCGGGGGCACCAATCACCTCGGCGATACCGCTGAGAATTTTACGATTGTTGAGCTTTATGACTATGTTTATTCCGAAACGAGCAAAAACCTCATCGACGAGCGAAATCAATTCCACCTCGTTCAGCAATGAATCGCTTCCCACCACATCAGCATCGCATTGATAAAATTCGCGGTAACGACCTTTTTGCGGGCGGTCGGCTCGCCACACGGGTTGTATTTGGTAGCGCTTAAAGGGAAATTGCAATTCATTGCGGTGTTGCACGACATATCTTGCGAAAGGCACGGTGAGGTCATAACGCAACCCCTTCTCGCAGATGCGCGAAGTGAGATGCAAGCAATCGCGTTGAGCCAATTGCTCATCGGTAGCTTTGCTCAAGAAGTCACCACTATTCAGCACTTTAAAGAGCAGTTTATCGCCCTCTTCACCATATTTACCCATAAGAGTTGATAAATTTTCGAGCGAGGGAGTTTCAATTTGCTTAAATCCGTAGAGCAGGAAAACCTCTTTGATAGTATTGAAGATGTAGTTTCGTTTTGCCATTTCCTCGGGAGAAAAGTCTCTTGTCCCCTTAGGTATGCTTGGTTTTTGTGCCATATTCTAATAGTAAAAATTCAAAAAAATCGAAAAATGCGTAATTTCAGTGCAAAATTACGCATTTTTGTGAAAACGGAGGGCAAAGCCTTGCGATTAATTGGGACTGAAGTCCAAATTTTTTTAGAAAAGTCGGGAAAATTGGATATTAGTCGCGACGGCTGCCGAGGAAAATCATTATATAATAAATGAGAGTAGCAAGAGAACCGAGGGCGGCAACCACATAAGTGTAGGCGGCAGAGCGCAACGCATCTTGGGCGTGCGCATGGGTTGTGCCAAATGTTATACCCGAGTGATTGAGCCATTGAAGTGCTCTGCGACTTGCATCAATTTCCACAGGTAGTGTCACAAAGCTGAAGAGTGTGGTGATTGCGTAGAGAGCAATGCCGATTAGTAATATTTGCGGCATGGATTGGATAAGGATTATGCCGGCAAGTAACACCCACGACATGATTTGTGAAGAGAAATTCACAGCGGGAACGAGCTTTGAACGCATTTGCAGGAATGAATAGGCTGTGGCATGTTGCACAGCGTGTCCACACTCATGGGCTGCTACGGCTGCTGCCGCTACGCTACAAGAATTATAGACGCTTTCACTCAGGTTGACCGTCTTGTTGGCGGGGTTATAGTGGTCGGTAAGCATGCCGTTTGTGCTCGTCACTGTGACATCGTATATGCCATTATCATGAAGCATTTTTTCAGCAACTTCGCGTCCTGTCATTCCTCCGGCGATAGGCTCACGGGAGTACCTGTCGAATTTGTTTTTCAGATTAGCTTGAACAAGATAACTAATTACTGCTATGCCAATAAAAATAATCCAAATCATAGTTTAAAAAATTAATGAGATAATAAAACGTAATTTGAAATGTTACAAAAAGTGTGCCAATGGAACGTTATGCAATTTTGTGAAATTGCTTGTGTGGCAGACTCTGATTATCAATGCTAAATAGCCGTACAACTACGGCTCCCGTTAATGAGGAAGCCGTAGTCGATATGTTTTAATTATAATTCTTCTATAGCTGAAGTCGGCAGTCCGGTTATTGCAGCTATTTGAGCTGTTGTGATTCCGGAATTCTTCATAGCTTTCGCTGAGGATAACAATGCACTTTTCTGTTGTTCGAGCTGCATATTCTGTTGTTCGAGCTGTGCATTCTG
>CAMEKH010000185.1 GCA_945921235.1 uncultured Prevotellaceae bacterium
GAGCAAAACAAAGAGATGGAGATTAGTAGAAATAATCGAAAAAGTTAAGTAAAAATGATACAGACTGAAAGCCGATTAACAGTTGCAGACAATAGTGGAGCAAAGGAAGTGCTTTGCATCCGTGTATTAGGTGGTACAGGCCGCCGTTATGCATCGTTGGGTGATGTGATTGTAGTCACTGTGAAGAATGCTATCCCTTCATCTGACGTGAAAAAAGGTACTGTATCTAAAGCAGTTGTCGTGAGGACAAAGAAAGAGGTTCGTCGTGCCGACGGCTCTTATATTCGCTTCGACGATAATGCGTGTGTTTTATTGAACAATGCCGGTGAGCTTCGTGGAACTCGTATTTTCGGACCGGTAGCTCGTGAATTGCGTGCTACTAACATGAAAATCGTTTCATTGGCACCCGAAGTACTTTAAAAATTTGAATTAGTAATGAGCAAATTGCATATCAAAAAGGGTGACACCGTGTATGTTAACGCCGGTGACGACCGTGGCAAGCAGGGACGCGTGCTTCGTGTAATCGTCGACAAGAACAAGGCAGTAGTTGAAGGTGTCAATGTGGTATCGAAGAGTACCAAACCCAACGCTAAGCACCCGCAGGGTGGAATTGTGAAGATGGAGGCTCCTGTTAACGTATCGAACTTGAGTCTTATCGACCCGAAGAGCGGCAAGCCGACACGAATCGGACGTCGCCTTGATGAGAACGGAAAAAGAGTACGCTATTCTAAAAAATCAGGAGAGGAGATTAAGTAATGAGCGCGATAACTGTCAAGAACGATTATAAAGAGAGAATTGCTCCGGCATTGAAGAAGCAGTTCAACTACACTTCGAGCATGCAGGTTCCACGCCTTTTGAAGATTGTTATCAATGAAGGTCTTGGCGATGCAACAGGCGACAAGAAGATTATTGAGACTGCAATCAATGAGTTGACTGCAATCACCGGACAGAAGGCTGTGCCTACATTGTCGAAGAAGGATATCTCAAACTTCAAGCTTCGCAAGAAGATGCCTATCGGTGTTCGTGTGACATTGCGTCGTGAGCGTATGTATGAGTTCATGGAGCGTTTCATTCGCATCGCATTGCCTCGTATTCGCGACTTCAAGGGCATTGAGAGCAAGTTTGACGGTCGTGGTAACTACACTGTTGGTATTTCCGAGCAGATTATTTTCCCTGAAATCAACATTGACACTGTGAACAAGATGATGGGAATGAATATCACATTTGTGACTTCGGCACCTACAGATGAGGAAGGTTACGCACTGTTGAAGGAGTTTGGACTACCGTTTAAGAACGCTAAATAAAACATTGTACTATGGCAAAAGAATCAATGAAAGCCCGTGAGGTGAAGAGAGCAAAGCTTGTGGCTAAGTATGCCGCCAAGAAGGCAGCTTTGAAGGCAGCAGGCGACTATGAGGCACTTCAGCTCTTACCGAAGAACGCAAGTGTAGTACGTCTGCACAATCGTTGCAAGATTACAGGACGACCTAAGGGATATATGCGTCAGTTCGGAATCTCACGTATTCAGTTCCGCGAGATGGCATCGCAGGGTTTGATTCCGGGAGTGAAGAAGGCGAGCTGGTGAAAAGGAGGCTCAAGGGGTTTGCTCTTGTGAATATATGAAAGAAAAAAAGACTTTTATAAATAAACATTAGTATTAAATATTGTTCGGTATTGAGCCGACTGAAAAGGAGCTTGACACTGAATCAATTTAAACAATTTTTTATGACTGATCCAATAGCAGATTATCTGACGAGATTGAGGAATGCGATCAAGGCTCAGCACAGAGTCGTTGAAATCCCTTCTTCAAAATTAAAAAAGGAGATTACGAAAATCCTTTTTGAGCAGGGCTACATCTTGAACTACAAGTTCGTGGACGATGCTACCCCTGGAGGTATAATCAAGATAGCCTTGAAGTATGATCCGGTCGACAAGGTGAGCGCCATTAAGTGCTTGACTCGTGTGTCGCGTCCGGGATTGCGTCAATACACAGGCTACAAGGATATGCCTCGAGTATTGAATGGTTTAGGAATTGCCATCGTGTCGACGTCGAAGGGTGTTATGACCAATAAGGCGGCTAAGGCACAGCAAGTAGGTGGTGAAGTATTATGTTACATTTATTAAAAAGGAGGTATTGATATGTCAAGAATAGGAAAATTGCCGATAGCGATACCTGCCGGTGTAACAGTAACGGTAAAAGATAACGTAGTGTCAGTAAAGGGTCCGAAGGGCGAGCTTAGCCAGACAATTCACTCGGATTTGACAGTGAATGTAGAAGACGGACATCTTACAGTGTCGCGTCCTACCGACGACCGTGAGCACCGCGCACAGCACGGACTCTATCGCTCGTTGATACATAATATGGTGGTAGGCGTGAGCGAAGGCTACAAGAAAGAGATGGAATTGGTTGGTGTGGGTTACCGTGCGACATCAACAGGACAAGTTCTGGAGCTTGCATTAGGTTATTCACATGCTATATATATCAAGCTTCCAAAGGAAGTGAAGGTAGAAGCGAAGACTGAGCGTAACAAGAACCCGCTTATCATTCTTGAGTCGAGCGATAAGCAGCTTCTTGGTCAGATTTGTGCAAAGATACGTTCGTTGCGTAAGCCTGAACCATATAAGGGCAAGGGTATTAAGTTTGTTGGCGAGGTTATTCGTCGTAAATCAGGTAAAACGGCATCTGCCAAATAATTAATTTGACGATCATGACAACGAAGAAAGAAAGAAGAATAAAAATCAAGACACGTATTCGTGGTAAGGTCTCTGGTAGTGCCGAACGTCCTCGTATGACCGTGTTCAGAAGCAATAAGCAGATTTATGTTCAGCTAATCGATGATGTAGCAGGACGCACGCTTGTGTCGGCTTCATCGAAGGGAATAGCTGAAGGAACGAAGAGTGAAATTGCAGCTAAGGTAGGAGAGCTTGTAGCAAAGAAAGCAATAGAAGCAGGAGTAACTACCGTGGTATTCGACCGCAATGGATATTTGTTCCATGGAAGAGTTAAATCATTGGCCGATGGTGCCCGTAATGGAGGACTTAAATTTTAAGAGAAATTATGGCAAAGAAAAATAACAGAGTAAAAACTACTAACGATATAGAGCTGAAAGACCGTTTGGTAGCCATCAATCGTGTTACTAAGGTAACAAAAGGTGGACGTACTTTCACATTTGCCGCTATTGTAGTTGTCGGAAATGAGAACGGCATTATCGGTTATGGTCTTGGAAAGGCAAATGAGGTTACAGCAGCTATCGCCAAGGGAGTTGAAGCTGCAAAGAAGAACCTCATTAAGGTTCCGTTGCACAAAGGTACGATACCTCACGAGCAGGCTGCTAAGTTTGGCGGTTCGCGCATTATTCTGAAACCTGCATCTCAAGGTACGGGAGTAAAGGCAGGAGGTGCAATGCGTGCAGTGCTTGAGAGTGTAGGTATAACCGACGTGCTTGCAAAATCTAAGGGTTCGTCGAATCCCCACAACCTTGTTAAGGCCACATTTGCGGCACTTGATGAGATGCGAAGCCCGATAACAGTGGCTCAGCATCGTGGAATTACGATGGACAAAGTGTTTAACGGTTAAATTTTAGTACATCATGGCAAAGATAAAGATTAAGCAAGTAAAGAGCAGAATTAATTGTCCTGCTGTACAAAAGAGAACCCTCGATGCACTTGGGTTGAGAAAAATGAATCAAGTAGTTGAGAAGGAAGAAACTCCGGCTATCTTGGGAATGGTAAACGCTGTTCGTCACCTTGTGAAGATTGTAGACTAATCATATCGACGGACACTTAAATAAACAATAACAGATATGGATTTAAGTAATTTACAACCCGCTGTTGGTTCAA
>CAMEKH010000186.1 GCA_945921235.1 uncultured Prevotellaceae bacterium
CTCAGAAATCTCGTCGGTGGAATTTGATATTTTGTTTTCAAGATTGCGAGCTTCGACATTAACTTGATAAATTTCCTGCTCCATAGCTGAGTAGAGAGGCAAGAACTCGGCTTTCTGTGCTGCCGACATATCAGTTTCTTCCACAAGTTTCTCGTGCTTGTATTCGCGCACTTCTTTAAGCCATTTATTGCGGTCGGCTCGAGATTGCTTTGGTGCTTGTGCGTTGGCATTAATAGCCAGGCACAATAAAGTAGCAAATATGATATATTGTGATTTCATATAGTTTCAAAAGGGTAAAGTGTTACTTGGCTGTGGAGTCGAGCGTAGCAAAGTCTTCGGCAGCAACGCTGTCCTCGTAGGTGAGAATGTCATATTCCGAAACGTCGCCGTGAAGCATGAAATCATCTACATTAGCTTCGTTCTGGAATCCGGCAACAATCTCAGGGTTGTATATGCCCTTGTCCTTAGAGCTGATACCATTGAAAATCTGCATCATGCACCAAATTCCGGCAAACATAGCAGCCATATATACGAAAGGACGCACACGCTGCCAGCGAGTGGGCTGCGGAATAGGCTGAATTTCCTGATCGGGAAGAGATTTCGCCATTTTCTCGGCAAAATCACTGAAGTAGTTCTCCGGAACTTTGAATCCAGAGTCTTTGCCAATTGTTGATAATATGTCGTTTTTCTCTTTCATTTCGCTTGTTTGACTAAATAGGATTGAAAAGGTTTAATCATTAGATGAAAAAAATTGCTCAATTTTTTTGATAGCATGGTGATATGAGGCTTTTAGAGCCCCAGCGGTGGTGCCCAGAATTTCGCTCATATCCTCATATTTCATTTCATCGAAGTAGCGCATATTGAACACAAGTCGCTGTTTCTCCGGGAGTTGGTTTATAGCTTTCTGTAATTGGAGCTTTACTTCATCGCCATCAAACCACTCATCGGCTTGAAGATTGTCGATTAGGAACGATTCATCATCAATGGATACATTGTTCTTGGTTTTTTCCTTGTTGATAAAAGTGATAGCCTCATTGATTGCAATTTTATGGAGCCAAGTGGAGAGTTTAGCCTCACCACGAAAGTTGTCTATGTTGGTCCATGCTTTGATGAAAGTGTTCTGGAGTAGGTCGTTAGTGTCGTCGTGGTCGATAACCATACGTCGAATCTGCCAGTAGAGAGATTCAGTATAGTGGGCAATAACGCGAGAGAATGCTTCACGGCAACGTGCTGGGTCGTGAAGCTGCTCGGTAATTATTTCCTCGTTATATGTCTTATCAGTTATCATTATTCGCCGCGGCGTAGATGCTAAAAATTGACGATTTAGTTGCCTAATTTGAAATTTTCCGCTAATTTAGTCCAAAAATTTGAAATTTGCGAGAATTTCAGACATTTTAGTATGTGAAATTTTTAAAAAATAGCTTTTTTACTATGGAAATAGGAACAATAATGGCAGCGTTAGGACTTACCTTAGTGGCAGGTTTATCCACCGGAGTGGGTAGCTTGCTTGCATTCTTTGCCAAGGCGAGTAACACCAGATTTCTATCGTGTGCCCTCGGATTGTCGGCAGGAGTAATGGTGTATGTGTCGTTTATGGACTTGCTACCAGATAGCATTGAGACTCTTTGTGGACTGTATGCAGGAAAGACAGCACAAATATATGCACTTATCGCATTCTTCGTGGGAATAGGAGTGATAGCACTGATTGATTTCATGATACCCGAAGATGAAAATCCACACGAGATGCACAGCTACGACGAGCTCAACGACCACACTTCGCATAATCACCATGTGAAGCGAGCCGGAGTGATGGTGGCACTTGCAATAGGTATTCATAATTTTCCTGAAGGTATCGCAACATTCGTCTCTGCACTCGACGGAATAGAGGTGGCATTGCCTATTGTGATAGCCATTGCGATACACAATATCCCTGAAGGTATGGCGGTATCGGTGCCGATTTATTATGCTACCGGCAGCAAGGTGAAGGCATTGCGCTATTCATTCTTGACCGGACTTGCAGAGCCTATAGGAGCGGCTGTAGGAGCCTTGATACTGTTGCCTTTCTGGAATCCTGTGATAGGGGCTTTGTTGCTGGCATTTGTGGCGGGGATTATGGTGTATATCTCCTTCGACGAGCTTCTGCCAGGAGCTGAGCAATACGGACATCATCACATGTCGATAATAGGTGTTGTTGCCGGAATGGCTATTATGGCAGGAGGCTTGCTGCTATTCTGATAATAACAATAAATGCCAAGAAAACAAAAGCGACACGAGAGACGTGAAGTGCTCTTGTGTCGCGTTATGTTATGTGTGAATTATCGTGTTATTGCACATTGTAGATATAAGCCTCAGCGTTTACCTCAAAGCCCATACACTTGAATGAGATGTTGGCTCGCTCACGGAGGAAGTAGTCTTCGATGTTGAAGCTCGGGCGGACTACAATCTCAATGTCGGAGAGTGTGTAGTCGGGTTGTTCAACGCCTTGAAGCTTGGGGACAACAGACTCGGCAGTATATATCATGCCTCTATTGTCGGCAGAGACATTAAGTCCTTCTACGGTCATATCGTTGAGAGTGATAGGCATCTTGTCGGAGAACTTTACATTATTCACGACCATAGTTGCAGTTATTGCCTTTGCATCGACTTTGCCCGAACTGAGAGTTATCTTATAAGAAGCATCGTTCCAAATGAATGGCTCGCCACCTTTAAGCGGAGTAACTGTGGTTGTGGATTTCTTGTCGTAAGTGTCTTCGGTGTATGAAGCGTAAACGTAGGTAGCACCATTGACTGTGTAAGAGAACTTTAGTGTTACGCCGGTAAACTGCCCATAGAAATCGGTGATTTTGAGGGCTGGAATCTCAGCGCCGGCAGAGTTTGTAACCACAGGTGCAACCGAAGAGAAGTAGTAACCCTTTTCACCCGACATCTTAAGTGGGATATTCGACAGCTTGTATGTTGAGGCACAAATCTCGGGGTCATTTGTAGTAACGGCAACGGTACCGGCCACAAAGTCAAATTCCACGCTGTAGTTGGCTGCGGTGATTTGATACTCGCCATTGGTGTTGATTCTGTTGTAGCAAGAGGCTACGAAAGATTGCTTGTTCTCCTGATTGCCGTCATTATTAAGACATGACGTGGTAGAAATCATTAACAGTGAAAGTGAAAGAAATGCAAAAATTTTCTTCATAATTAAGATTTTGAAATATTTAAATGTTATTGAATATTCATCTTTAAAGTTACACCAAGCTGGCGGGAACGACCGCGCTGAAGGAATGAATTGCTTATCGACATGAAGTAGAAGGTGCGATAATCGGTGTCGGTGAGATTTTCACCCCACAGGTCGAGTGTGAAATTCTTGCACACAAACGAGACCTTTGCACCGAGGAGCGCATAGAGATTCTGGCTGATATCGTTCTCTTCATTCCAGTAGATTTTGCCTGCTCCGTACACGTTAGCTCCCACGATAATGTGTCGCACCCAGTCGCCACCAATAGGGAAGCGATAGTTTGCGGCTGCAAAGATAGTGTTTTGTGGCGCATAAGGAATAAAATTATTAGCAAAATCTTGTTTACCGTTGTTAAACTCTTTGAAACGGGCGTTTGTATATCCGTAGCTTGCAGCAAGTGAAAGGCGCTGGGTAGGGAAGGCTTGCAACGCAAATTCCACACCATAGCTTCGGGTTTTTCCCGCATTTTTCATCACGCGCCCCGTTGTGTTGCCCTCGGGAAACACGGTAATCTGCTGGTCGGTGCAGTTGATGAAAAATAATGATAAATCAGTGTGTAGCAGGCTGTTGAA
>CAMEKH010000187.1 GCA_945921235.1 uncultured Prevotellaceae bacterium
AAGCAAGGCATCGGCATTGAGCGAGAAATCATCGTTGAGCGGCACGCGGCGATATTCCACATCGTTGATGTCGGCACACACCTCATACATGCCGTAGCTTGGCGACATAGCCACCACATTATCCACTCCGGGGCGGCAGAAGGTGCGATACACCACATCGATGCACTCATCGGAGCCTACACCGAGGAAAATCTGCCCGGCAGCCACTCCGCGTAGCTGTGCAATCAGAGCTTTCACCTCCTGCTGGAGAGGGTCGGGGTAGCGGTTGTAGGGGTTGTTGAAAGGATTCTCGTTGGCATCGAGAAATACCGATGCAGCACCCGTAAATTCGCTTCGTGCCGAGCTGTAGGGTACGAGATTCCATATATTGGGTCGAACAAGAGCTTGTAGATTCATATAAAGTAGTGGTTTTTAGTTGTTCTTCAGTGATTCTAACCGCACTGTCACAGCAAGGCGGTGAGCCATCAAGTCCTCGTTTTCGGCAAGAATCTCTATGGCAGGACCAATTGAGGCAAGGCCCTCGGGCGTGAGGTGCTGGAAAGTGATTTTCTTGGTGAAACTGTCGATATTCACACCGCTGAAAGCCTTGGCATAACCGCTTGTGGGCAGTGTGTGGTTGGTTCCCGAGGCATAATCGCCCGCACTCTCGGGAGAGAATCCACCGATGAACACCGACCCGGCATTCACCACTCTCGAAGCCAATTCATCGGCGTCTGTGCGATTGATAATGAGGTGCTCGGGAGCATATTCGTTGGCGAAATCCATAATTTCATCATCATTGTGGAGCACTATGATTCGGCTGTGCGACAGTGATTTGCGCATCATTTCCTGCCGAGGTAGAGTGGCAAGTAGCCGCTCTATTACTGCCGGCATGTCGCAGGCAAGTCCGGCATCGGTGGTGAGTAGAATCGACTGGCTGTCGGGTCCGTGCTCGGCTTGCGAGAGGAAATCGCTTGCCACAAATTCGGGGTTGGCATGAGCATCGGCAATAATCATCACCTCCGAAGGACCTGCCGGCATATCGATAGCTGCGGCGCCAAGGCTCACTTGTTGCTTGGCTTCCATAACGAACCGATTGCCCGGACCGAAAATCTTGCTTACTCGCGGAATGGATTCCGTGCCGTGCGCCATTGCCGCCACGGCTTGCGCTCCACCCGCTTTGAATATGTGGCTCACACCGGCTATTTGTGCGGCATAGAGAATTGCAGGGTGTACTTTCCCGTCTTTTCCGGGAGGTGTACACATCACAATCTTGCGACATCCGGCAAGGCGTGCCGGAATAGCGAGCATAAGCACCGTGGAGAATAGTGGAGAATTTCCGCCGGGAATATATAGTCCAACCTTCTCTATTGCTACGGCTTTCTGCGTGCATCTCACACCGGGCATTGTGTCGATGCTTATTTCGGTCATTCGTTGTGCTTTGTGAAATGCTGAAATGTTTTTTGCTGCCACGGCAATGGCATTTTTTAGCTCATGCGGAACCCTATCCACGGCTTCAGCTATTTCATCGGCAGTCACTTTCAGGCTATTGAGCTTCACACCATCGAAGCGGGCAGCCATTTCTATCAGAGCCTCATCGCCGCGAGAGCGCACATCGTCGATTATAGCCGCCACAGTGTCGTGTAGCTCGCGAGTTTCAGCCACGGCGCGAGTCATCAGCGATTTCCACTCGCTGCGGGCAGGGAGGTTTATTACATCTATAATTCTATCCATGATTTAAGAAATATCGGGGGTGTGAATGAAAAGTAGTGTCAAAGAACCATTTTCTCAATGTCGAGCACGAGGATTCCTTCGGCACCGGCACCTTTCAGTTTGTTGATAATCTCCCAGAAGTGCTTCTCCTCGAGCACGGTGTGAACCGAGCACCAATTCTCGTCGGCAAGTGGTAGCACGGTGGGGCTTTTGATTCCCGGCAGCACGCTCAGCACCTCAGACAGTTTAGCCTTGGGTACGTTCATCAAAATGTATTTCTTACTTTCGGCGGCTTTCACTGCTTCGATGCGGAATAGAAGTTCGTCGAGGGCGGCTTGCTTGTCATCGCTCAGACGGCGTCCATTGCCTATCAGCACGGCTTCCGACTGCAACACAGTGGCAACTTCGGCAAGGTTGTTGCTCACGAGGGTACTGCCCGATGACACGATGTCGAAAATCGCATCGGCAAGTCCTATTCCCGGGGCAATCTCCACCGAACCGCTGATAACGTGAATGTCGGCTTCAATATTATTCTCGGCAAGGAACGAGGCGAGGATTTTAGGGTAGGAAGTGGCAATTTTGCGATTGTTGAACCACTCTATTCCCGAGTATTGAATCTCTTTAGGAATGGCAAGCGACAATCGGCACTTGCTGAAGCCGAGGCGGCGCAGAATTTCCACCTTTTGCTGTTTCTCGAGCACCTCGTTAAGCCCCACAATGCCGATATCGGCAGTTCCTGTCGCTACAGAGTCGGGAATGTCGTCGTCGCGAAGGAAAAGCAGCTCCACAGGAAAGTTGCGCGAAGGCACAAGCAGGGTGCGCTTCACCGCAGTGAGTTTTATGCCCGCTTCTGATAGAAGTTCCATAGTTTCGTCGTAAAGACGACCTTTCGATTGTACTGCAATTCTAAGCATGATTAATTATATTTTTTTGTTATTGTTTCTACTCTATGAAAAATGCCGGCTTCCCATTGATTAACGGAAAGCCGGCAAAATATCTCTTTCGGTGATGAATAATTTCTACATTTCACACACTATCTTGCAGCTCACCGCTTGCGGTTGCCTGAATGATGATGGTGGTGTAGGTGGATATTCGTCATAATCGTTTTCTTTTGCTATGTTTGTGAGGGCGAAACATCATTATTTTGTCGCTCATCGGGTGCAAAATTAGTAAAACTTGTGAGAATAGCAAAAAATGAAAGACAAAAAATACTATTGTCTTTCATTTTTCTTTTTCTATGGCGGTTTTTGTGTCAAATCACCACTTTGGCGCACTGCTTTGAGGTCACATCAAATGCCGTAGGAGAGAATTGTGTAGTATCGACCGGCTGAATAGTCGTATTCGAGTGTTACATAGCCTCGTGCATCGCCACCATACCAAATGATTTCGCGGTAATTGCCATTCCACCTCGAGGAAACCGGAGTGCCGAAGGTCATACACAGATTGTGATAGAGCCTGTCGTAGCGACTGAGAGCATTGAACGACGTGGAGTAGATGAATTGTGCGCTTGTCAATCGTCCGTAGCTGTCGTAGTATATTGTGGCATCTGGCCACGTGAACGACATTTCCGGTACATTACGCAGATATATGGTGTTGTTAATATATCCATCGATTTCATATCCCTTGTAGTAGAGATAATCGAGAGTGCTGTTATAGAGCGTACCGAAAGTCAATCCGAGGATTGTGTTGATAACCGGAGCTGCCGAGTATGGGCGATAGCCGCGAGGTGGAACCGGACGAGGAATCGGGCGTCTTATCGGGCGATAATTACGATGCGGCGGCGGGAGCGGTTTGCTCCAATTGCCGGGGCGAGGGGTAGCTTGCCCATAGTGGTGCCCGGGGCGATTTCCGGGGTGGAAACCCGGATGCTGGTCGCCCGGCCAATGATTTATGCCACCGCTTGGACGTCCCTGATTCCCGGGGCGAAAATTGCCATTGTTATTGCCGGGGCGGTTGTTGTTGAATTGAGGCGCAGGGCGAGAAATTTGC
>CAMEKH010000188.1 GCA_945921235.1 uncultured Prevotellaceae bacterium
GTATGGGCGGACTGGATATATTCATTGCAATACCCGACACACTGGCAGGCAGATGGACGATAGAGCATCCCGGCTATCCGCTCAACTCTCAGGGAGATGACTTTGGCATGACCTTTGAAGGACTGCTTAACCAGGGTTTTTTCTCGTCTAATCGTGGCGATGGAAAAGGCTGGGACCACATCTACAGCTTTGTGAAGCCCGATTTGCGAATTACGATTTCGGGTTATGTGCTCGACAAAGATGAGGAACCTGTGCCTAATGCCGTGATTCGCATTGTGGGCGATGACGGCTCAAACCAGAAAGCTGTGGGGAAGGACGACGGCACTTTCTCATTCAATTTGCAACGTGGCGTGAAATATGTGATGCTGGCAGGTGCCAAGGGCTACTTGAATGGCAAGCAGGAGTTTGAAAGCGACACAATAGAGGAAGACGTGGACTATTCGGTTGACTTTATTCTTGCTGCAATGCACAAGCCGCAGGTGGTGGAAAATATATTTTATGACTTTGATAAGGCTACACTGCGCCCTGAGTCGAAGAAAGCACTCGATGAGATGGCGCAGATGCTGAAAGACAATCCGCATGTGGCTATAGAAATGGCATCGCACACCGACCGCAAGGGTTCGAATGAATATAACGACCGCTTGTCGCAGCGCAGGGCGCAGTCGGTGGTGGATTATCTGATAGCTGCCGGTGTGGAGAAAGACCGCTTGCAGCCACATGGCTACGGTGAGTCGCGTCCGAAGACCGTAACTAAGCGTATTGCGCGGTTGTATCCGCAATTTAAGGAGGGCGATGTGCTGAATGAGGAATATATCAATAATCTTTCGCCCGAGGACCAAGAAGCAGCCGACCAGGTGAATCGCCGCACCGAGTTCCAAGTGCTCACGGTGGAGTATGGCTTGTATTGACAGTTCGCAGGTGGTGCTATGGAGCGGGGATTGTTATCGCTTGAGGAAATCGGAGCTTGAATTCGCTATCGATGCAAGATAAATTGCCGCTACGAGCGGTTTTACGCACCATAGGCACATTGAGGTATTCATTGCCCGTGCCGAAGTCCATTCCGTGATATATCGGCTCAGCAAGATTATGCTTTGCGGGTGAGGCATCGCCGCCTGTAAGTTTCACGGTGATGCCATCGAGAAGCTCGAACCCGAAATTTTTATACCATTCTCGGAGCGATGGCTCTTCGGCAATAAGCATAGCGAAGTCGATGCCGTTAAGCTCCATTTTTTTGAAAGATTCACAAAGCATAGCACTCGCTATGCCTCGGCTTCGCCACCGGGGTGCTGTAGCTACGCCATAAATGTAAGACCCGGTCAGGTCTGTGCCGGTGCTGAAATGTGCGGTAAACGTGTGGAAATGCATCATTGCCACTAACGAGCCGTCGATGGCGGAAAATCGCAGAATGCGATTATCCCGCCGGCTGAAGGTGCGCAGATAGTGCATAATGAAGTCGACATCGTCGGCAAACACCTCAGCCCACAGCCTGCACATCAATCGGATTAAAGCTTCATTGGATAGTCCGAAGGCACTCAGTGCCGCACGCTCATCTAAGGTCGGGCAAGAATCCATGGACGCTCAATAGGTATTTTCATTTTCACCTCTTTGTCGAGTCGCTTCAAGTAGTCGGACGCTTCGATTGAAGTGTCGAATCCGTGTGCAATCACATAGTATTTTCTTGCAGCGTCCATAACCACATAAGCCGGCTTTTTCTCGCTTTTCAAGCGGTTGCGGAAAGAGCGGGCATTGAACACTTGCTTGTATTCGCCCACCACCACGCCGTAGCGTTTCAAGGCAGAGGGGCTGTCGTCTACGATGTTCACGTGATGAGTGATAAGTCGCACCGAGTCGCCTGCCACCACAGCAGTAGCTTCAGTCTTTTCGGCTTCAATCTTGCTGAAAGTGACCGAGTCGATGCCGTCTTTAGCTTTCATGCGGTTCTTAGTGATGTCGTATGCCGCTTTATAGTTGGCTTCGGTTGTCTTGCACGAATTGAAAGTCAAGGCAGCGAAAGTTGCCAAAGCCATAATAAAGAAATTTCTCATCGTTAGAATAAATTAAAAGTTGTATTTTTCAAATAAACGTCGATTTTAGTATTAATATTGTGATATTCAGCCTAATTCCACCACTTCACAATCAGTAATAGTGCCATTGTCGAGCGAAAGAAGCACAATGGTGCGTATCGTCTGCCAGCCCTGACGTCCGGCAGCACCGGGGTTGATGTGGAGCAGGTGCAGATACTTGTCGTTCACCACTTTAAGTATGTGAGAATGACCGCTCACGAAGATTTGCGGTTGCTCGGCGAGCAGTGTAGCTTTAATTCCTTGAGAATATCGCCCCGGATAACCGCCGATGTGAGTCATAAGCACTTTCACACCCTCGGTGGTGAAACATTCCACCTCTTTAAGCCGTCGGCGTAGAGAAGCTCCGTCAATATTGCCATACACGGCCCTCACTGTAGCTAAGCCTTCCAAACGGTCGAGCAGCTCCTCGGAGCCGATGTCGCCTGCGTGCCAAATTTCATCGCACTTGCCGAAGTATTGAGCGAAGCGGTCGTCCCACAGAGCGTGCGTATCCGAGAGAATACCGATTCGCTTCATTGTTGTGAGCGTGCAAATTCCATCATACGGCTCAAGTATTTGCCAATGATGTCGAATTCAATGTTTACCACCGTTCCGGCTGAGATACAGTGAAAATTGGTGTTCTCGTGAGTGTAGGGAATGATAGCCACTTCAAATCCGTCGGCGCGGGAGTTGCACACCGTGAGGCTCACTCCATTCACCGTCACACTGCCCTTTTCCACGGTTACATATCCTTTTAGAGCTTGTTCGGGACTTATATCGTAGGCGAAAGAATAGCGCCAAGAGCCATCTTCTTCCACCACCGAGGTGCAAATGGCAGTTTGGTCCACATGTCCTTGCACGATGTGTCCGTCGAGGCGTCCATTCATCATCATACTACGCTCCAGGTTCACCTTGTCGCCCACACTGAGCAATCCGAGGTTTGAGCGGTCGAGGGTTTCTTGAATGGCAGTAACGGTGTAGGAGCCGTCGCCCGGTAGGTCTACAACCGTGAGGCATACCCCATTATGCGCCACGCTTTGGTCGATTTTCAGCTCATTGGCAAAACTGCATTTCAGTGTGATGTGCAGGTTGCCTTCTTCCTTGCGTAAAGCTACCACTTCGGCAGCCTCTTCAACTATTCCTGAGAACATAATATATATTATAAAAATAAGATTTGTAAAAGGTAGTGCACCAAGTGCGGCGCATTTGAAAATTGCATTGGAATTTCCACCCCAAAATTAATTAAAAATCCTATTTTGCGCAATATATCAATGCTACTTTGCCTCGATTTTAGCGTATTTGAATGAAATGGGGCAGTGAAAATTTAGTGATTTTGTCTTACTGCCACTGCCGAAAAACGCCACCGCCCCGAAAAAACTACTGTGCAAAAAATAGGTACCAACGGAAAATCTTCCGCTGACCTCGAAAATTGTCGGTAATTCTTGGAAGATTTGAATGGCATTATAAAAAAATGAGCA
>CAMEKH010000189.1 GCA_945921235.1 uncultured Prevotellaceae bacterium
TTTTGCTCCTCATTCACGCGCTCCACAGCTTCAATCACCTGCATGTGCATTCCATGCTCCATGGCAGTGTGAGCGAGAGCTTTCACGTCTTTAGGGAAGCACGAGCCGCCATAACCGCAACCGGGATAAAGGAAATACTTGCCAATACGCGAGTCGGCGGCAATACCCTTACGCACCTGACTAGCACTTGCCCCCACAAGCTCACACAGATTGGCAATGTCGTTCATGAAACTTATGCGCGTGGCAAGCATGGCATTAGCGGCATATTTCGTCATCTCAGCCGATGGAATATCCATGAAAATCACTCTGAAGCTATTGTACATAAAAGGCTTGTAAAGTCGCTCAAGCAGCAATCGCGCCCGCTCGGAGTCGGTGCCCACCACCACACGGTCGGGACTCATAAAATCCTTTATCGCCATACCCTCCTTGAGAAACTCCGGATTGGAAGCCACGTCGAATTCTATCGCCACACCGCGCTTTTCAAGCTCCTCGGCAATCACGGCACGCACTTTCTCGGCAGTACCCACAGGCACCGTACTCTTGGTGACCACCACAAGATATTTCTTCATGTTCCTGCCTATGCTACGCGCCACTTCGAGCACATATTTCAAGTCGGCACTTCCATCTTCGTCGGAGGGCGTTCCCACAGCCGAGAACACTATCTCCACATCGTCGAGCACCTCGGCGATATCGGTAGTGAACCGCAATCGTCGGTTCTTGAAATTGCGCTCCACGAGTTCATTCAGTCCGGGTTCATAGATGGGTAGAATACCTTTTTTCAAGTTCTCTATCTTGTTGGAATCCACATCTACGCAAGTCACATTGGCACCCGTTTCGGCAAAACAGGTTCCGGTGACTAATCCCACATATCCGGTGCCGACAATAGCTATATTCATCGTTTTTACTTTTCGTTTTTCAATTATAATGCCGTTAATATCAAAATAGGCACCTTTAGAGTGCCTATTTCGTTATTTTTCAGAAGAAGAATCTCCTTTTCTTTCTCTTCCCCTCGCCTTCCACATAGCCGTAGCCGTAGGTAGAGCCATAGCCGTAATAGCCATAACCGCCGCCATAGCCGTAGCCATATCGCTTGGAATCGACTTTAATATCGGTAAGCAGAATTGCAAGGTTCTTGATTTTATTGCTTCGATACATTCTGTCGAGGTCGTAGAGATAATTCTTATCAATCATGTTATCACGAATCACATAAATTGTCATATCCGTCGCACGCTGAATAATCGAAGCATCGGCAACCACGGTGTAAGGCACACTGTCGAGGAATATCACGTCGTATTCCTTGCGAAGCTCGGCTATCATGCTATCGAAGCGCTCGGAAATCAGCAAATCCGATGGATTTGGCGGAATTGCACCCACCGAGATGGTGTCGAGGTTCTTGTGGACAGCACCTTTCACAATCACTTCATGAATATCGTCGATGCGTCCCGAGAGATATGCGCTCAAGCCTATATTGTTCTTCTTTCCGCCAAGATACTTCGAGAAGTTACCCTTGCGTAAGTCTACGTCGACAGCAATCACTTTCTTGCCTGTGTGAGCACATGAGAGTGCAAGGTTGATAGTCACATACGACTTTCCTTCGTGAGGAATGGTAGATGTCATTTGTAGCACCACACCTTCATTGTTCTTGCTCTTCACCATATACTCTATGTTGCCGCGAATGATGCGCAATGCCTCAGAGATTCGGTCTTTACCTGTTTCGGTGACAATGATTTCCTGATTCTTCTGCTCCTCTTTCTTGCAAGGCAATTCACCCACAATAGGAATATCGGTGACAGTTTCCACATCTTTGCGGCTGTGAATCTTATTGTCGAGCGAGAAATACCAAAATATTGCATAAATCACACCGGCAGGGAGCAAAAGTCCTATAAGCACGCCTATCAATAGGATATTGACAGTCGACGGGAATACGGGCGCGTCACTTCCATCGGCATGCTCGACAATCTTGGCATTAGGCTCGGTGATTGCAAGCTGCAAGGCGTTCTCTTCGCGCTTGTTGAGCAGGTAGAGGTAAAGTTCCTCCTTGATTTTCTGCTGGCGCAGAACGTTGTTGATTTCCTTCTCTTGCGTAGGCACCGAAGTGATTAGTCGCTTGGCTTGACGCTCCTGCACCTTTGCCTGCTGCAACTTAATCTGCAATGAACGCAGATAGTTGTCGATTGAGCGGGTGATATTGTTGTGCATAGCAGTCAATGCTTTGTCGAGTTCATTCACCACAGGGTTTGCATTACCCGAGGTAGTGGCTATCTTTTCATATTTCAAACATTCGGCGTTGTACCCCGAGATTTGTGATTCAAGCCCCATATCGGAAATACCGGTATTGGCAGGAATCAACTCATGCTTCTGCATCTTCGACATATAATCCTTGATGTAGTTCACAAGCATAAGCTGCATCTCCACTTCGGCGACGGCATCTTTGTAGCGCGTACCGTCGTTCACAAGTGTACCGGCAGCCGAGCGAATATCGGGAATACTATTGCGTATTTTCAGCGACTCAATCTGCGAATCGATGCCGCCAAGGTCTTTCGACAATGCGCTGATACGCTCCACAATGAATGACTCGGTGTTGAGTGCCACGCGGTTTTTGTCGTTGATTACGTCTTGGTTATAGGCTTGAATCAAGCAGTCGAGAATATCCTTTATCATATCGAAATTCTCACCTTCGAGAACAAGGGCAAGCACATTGGTTTCCTTATCGGCTTTCTTCACTTCAAGCTTGTTGAGAATGCTGAGAGCACGATTATGAGGGTTGGAAACTCTGACCATGATTTTCTCGCCGAGAGAGCCTTTGCCAAACTTATCCGTCTTGTTCACCATAAGCTCTTCAGAGCCGAATTTGGTAGGCAATGTGATTTTTTCGCCATATTTGGCATTTTTCCAATCATCATCATTGCCATTCGATACTTTTATTCGCAAGTCGGTGTTGCTCACCGGAATCACCTCCACCGAGTAGCCGAATTTTACATCGCTCACGGGGGTGATTGTAATCGGTGTACTTTTGTAGATATTCACCAAGCGAAGCATCGGCTTACAATAATATTGGCAGTCGAGCCCGAGGGTGTTCACTACATTATCGAGCAAACCCGATGACTTGATTACATAGATTTCATTTTCCACGGCATTGGCTCTATTACCCAAGCCCAAATCTTTGAAAACAAACGACTCGCCCGACACACCTGATTTTTTGTCGGTCTTGATAAGAATGTATGCCGAAGCGCTGTAGCGCTGCGTCTGCGACTTGGCATAAACTAATGCCAACGAAGCACATGCCACCAATGAAAGAACGAACCAATACCAATTGTGCCAACATGCGGCAAAATAAGCACGCATAGGGATTCCCTGCTCCGCGCCTTCTTCTCGTTCAATCTGAGTTTTTTCTTGTTCTTGCATCTACCAAATATTAAAAAATCCAATAAAAAACTTGGTTCTATTCACACTACTTTTATCCCAAGCATATTTTTCAAAGTGCAAAGATAATAATTTTATTGAAACATACACAAAAAAGCATTATAAATTTAGC
>CAMEKH010000190.1 GCA_945921235.1 uncultured Prevotellaceae bacterium
GAACCCAAAATTGAAACAAAATGTTGGATATAAATAACTTTAGCCTATGAGTATTATCAAATGCATATTTCTTTCCATGAATATCCAAAAGGTTGGTTGACCGTTTCTCACAAGCCTCCTTCATCATGTAGAAGGCGAAATCCTCGAAAATTCTGTAGTCACGATTCTGATTTGCAGATGCCAATGTGGTTTTGGCAATCGGTTTGCTTCCTATGCCAAGAAACTTACACTTGGAATGATGAGCCTCCAAAGCTACCACAACGTCTCTCAGACTTTCACGATTTGAGAGTTGTCCAAACATCATTGAAAGCAATTGGTTCCAACATGAAAAGTACTTCACGTACTTGTTTCCACCATACTTGCGAGCAAGATAGTTAAAGTGGTTTCTGTCCAAATGACTGACCAGTTGAGAGAAAACGTATTGACCTTGATTCATTGTAGCCTATTGAATTAAGCAGCAAAGATACAAATTCAAAACCGTTGACTCTCAAAATTACTCGTAAAAGACAGTAAATCAATTATTTCAAATACCGATTAGTCCACTTTAACGGGACAGTAGTGATAATAAATATTAATTAAGTTGCAATGATTGATGCAAATTAAACTTTTTGCGTATATTTGTGTCTAATATCAAAAATTACGGACACTTAAACATTTGGATTATGAGAAACAGATTATTAATATTGTTGGGTTTCGTAGGTTTGAGCGCCATTACTGTTGCTTTTGCTCAAGATTTCGATGACATATATTTCGATAGTTCCAAAAGCACAAAGAAAGAGAAGTCTACGCATGTGAAGGAGCAATCCGCTCAAAATAGCACATCGTATTATTCTCAAAATTATGTAGCCGAACGAGATGTCGATGAATACAATCGTCGCGGCAATTATTATTCAGCCGATGATACTACGGATTATGTCGAAGATTCCACCTACACCGACGACTCGTTCCAATACACCGAAAGAATAAAGCGATTCCACAATCCTACTGTAGTAATAGAATCAAGCGACCAAGACCTTGTGGACTTATATGTTTATACGCGTCCAAGTGTGAATATCGTAGTAGGCTCACCCACATATTATGCTCCTGTTACCACAGCATTCACTTTCGGGTACTATTCGCCATGGTCATGGACATACTATAATCCGTGGGACCCGTTTGATTATTGGAGATTCAATTCATTCTATTATTCCTATTCGTGGTATCGCCCGCATTTCCACCATTCTATATGGTATCCAGCAATCCCTCATTGGGGACACGGTTGCATTCCGCACTATTATGGCTGGAATCACCACCCAATACACTCAAATCCTATAAGATATAGAGGCGGTGACCGAGGCAACAGGCGTCCTGTAGCGCCAAATATCAACAGAGGCGGTCAAACGATAAATCGAGGGAATGGTCGCACTCGAATAGGCAATGTAGTGGCTAATCGCCCGGCAATAAGGCCCAATAGAGGCACGTCTACTGTAAACAGAGGTCGGGGAGGAGTTACGTTCAATAATTCCAATAGGCCATCATCAGGAGGCAATCGTGGAAATACCACCGGAATTTATCGCCGTCCGAGCACAATAAGCAATAGCTCAAATGGTAGGAATGCTGAAGTACAAAGAAGCACACAACGAGTTTTCAACGACAACACTCAAAGCAGTTTCAATAGGAACAACAGCGGATTCTCATCGGGAAGAAGCTCAAGTTTCTCCGGAGGAACAAGAGGCGGCAATATGTCGGGAGGAGGAGCGCGTGGTGGAGGTCATCGCCGATAAATTCCACAATATGAAAAATTGATAGAATTATCTACGAATAGATATTGACTTTAAAATATATTATGAATATGAAGATAAAAACTATATTGCCGATTGCACTTGCAACACTCCCTATGATATTAATGGCACAAGGAGCAACCGATGTATTCAATATGTCGCAAAACGAATTAAGAGGTACGGCAAGATTTATGTCGATGGGTGGTGCTTTTGGCGCATTAGGAGGCGATTTAACGGTCCTTGACCAAAATCCCGGTGGCATAGGAGTCTACCGAAGTTCCGACATAGGTATAACCGTGGATTTCGATGCTCAGTCGGTGAACGAAAAAATGACAAATGTAACTACCAACCAATTTAAAGTTACATGCAACAACTTCGGATATATAGGTGCCATGAAATTAGACTCCGATGTGATGCCAAACATCAATTGGGGTATCACTTACAGCCGTCCGATGTCATTCAACAGGCATTATTCCGGGCATTTTCCGCGCTTGACGTCATCACTCACAAATTATATTGCAGGATGTACCAACTCAGAAGGATATACTCCCGATGAGCTAAACAATTTTGAGCCAAATAAATATGACCCTTACTACGATTCCAACGCACCGTGGATGAGTATTCTCGCATACAACAGCTACCTGATTAACCCCAATAATACCGGATTTTTCAGAGGGTTGTTCAATAGCAAATCATCGGCAGTAGGTGAATATGAAGTGAATGAAACCGGAGGAGTCGACCAATTCAATATTAATATTGGTGGAAATTTAGCAAATATAGTGTATTGGGGATTGGGATTCGGCATCACTAATCTCGATTATAAAGCTACTACATATTACGGCGAGTCAATCACTAATGCAGCTATTGAACATTTCGACAATCAACAAGACCAACATTCGATAGTTGAAGGCAAAGCAGATTATGGGATTGTGAACAGCCTGCACACTTTCGGTAGTGGATATAATTTTAAACTTGGAGTAATTGTAAAACCAATCAATGAAATACGTATTGGATTAGCTTTCCACACTCCCACATACTATTCACTAAAAGATGAATCAATCACATATTCCAGTGCCAATTTTGAACCATCTCTCGAAATAGGAGGTGACAGCTATTCAAAAAAAGATTATACCAATCAAGGCTATTTAGGCGAATTTTGGTATAAAATACGCACTCCCTGGAAATATATAGCAAGTTTGGCAGCCGTAGTTGGCAATAAAGGAATCATCAGCTTCGACTACGAGCGCCAAGACTATCACGGCATTGAGTATCGCGATGATTATGGACAACTTGACCTTACGACAAAGACCGACATACAAAATTACTACAAAAATATTAACATCTACAGAATAGGAGCGGAATATCGCATCACCCCACAAGTTAGCTTGCGAGCAGGCTATTGCTACCAAGAATCGTCGGTTAACGATAATGCATACAACGGTAATACAATAATTTACACCGGTTCAACCACACCGGCTTATATATTCGATAAATCCACACAATATATAACAGCCGGAATAGGGTATCGCTACAAGAACTTCTATGCCGATATGGCATACGTTCACAAAAAGCGCGAAAGTGAATATCATGCATTCACACCATATACGTCTGTCGACGAATTAGGGAATATAGCCAATGTAGCATCACCTACAGCCAAGCTCACTGCTAACAGCAACAAAATTGTAGTATCTTTGGGAATACGTTTCTAAACCGACACTTCTGCCACAAGCATCTATTTAATGTATAATAACTGAAA
>CAMEKH010000191.1 GCA_945921235.1 uncultured Prevotellaceae bacterium
CTTCAAGTGAGGCCTTTGCCACATTTGTGAGTTTTATTTCTGTTCCGCTCGAAGTTAGTGCTGCTGCGCTTCCCTCGGCTATATTTTGTTTGCCACTTCGTGCCGCTTGTTCCATTTGGTCGCGCGTGCGGCTACCCGGCCTGATATATTTCTTTGCAAATATCATTGTCAGGTCGTAGATAATCTCAGTCAACCGATACACCCTGAGATTACGGTAACCGCCTTTATTCTTTAGAAAACCACTCATGACTTAATAACTTGATTTTTAATAATTAAAAAATAGTTTAGTTTTTGTCTTGTCTGACCCGTCCGACAAAGCCTTATTCATGCCGGCTTCTCCTTGAAACCTAACAACTTGTTTCTGTAATATTCGTATCGTGCCTTCACTGCTTCAATCTCCGCCGGAAGTCCTTTGCTAAGGTCATTCACCAAAGTCTCGAAGCGGTCGAGGATAGCAACGATTTTCTCTTGTAGTTCGAGGGGTGGGATGGGGATAGATATTCTATATAAAATATCTTGGGTTAGACTTGGAACAGCACCTTTTCCACAATTCTTTTTTTCTAAATCAATTGTTGTAAGAAAATAATATAAAAATTTAGGAACTATTAATTGTGTATTAATTATTGTATAGTATGCTGTATCAACATTCCAAAAAGGCGTGTCAAGGTAGTGTATTTTGCCAATAGAACCTTTTCTTGGCAAAATAACAGTAGGTTTATCATAGCAATATTGGTCCACATAAGTCATAATACCGCCAGAGCCATATACTGGATAATCCCCATTGTTGCAATGCTTATAATCTTTACCATTTTTTATGATGGCCACATCTTTCAGTGTTAACCATAAGCAATCCTTTTGCGCATCATCGGTCCCGCAGCCGTAGGCGGAGGGATTGAATGTGAGTAAGAGATTACGATAATATTCATATTGTAATCTTCTCGCTTGCAGCTCCGCTTGCAGCTCCGCTTGCAGCTCCGCTTGCAGCTCCGCTGCGTAATCCGCGAAGCGGTCGAGAATTTTTACGATTTCATCTTGTACTTCAAGCGGCGGGATGGGAACTTTAATACTTAAAACATCCAACATTGAAGGATGTTGTATACCTGCTCCGCGATAAGTTTTTGCAATGAGGTCAATGTTATTATTAAGCCAATAATATAAAAATTTATTGCTTAATACAGCAGTGTCGCTTGATGTTGCTATTCGATTATCTGCTGTTACAAATTTCCCTTTGTAATATTTTACATTTGGCGTTCCGCCCCATGGAATTGCCACTATTTCGCCTTCACAAAGGTTTGCTCCGGCTTTTTCTTCGGTAGTCCACCTTTCTGTTCCACCAATGCCAGTAGAAAGCAATCTTACATTACCACTTGGGTCTTCAATCTCGTCAAACACATTTGCTAAGACATAAGGGTATGAAATCAGTTGTGGTTGCATTTTTCGGTCAACTCCATTAAATCTTTTATCCCAAATCGTCAAGCTCCACAGCGGCTTAAACTCCACTCCATCAGGGCAAAGGCGGTCGATTAGCTCTTGCAATTTGCTCATAGTGTTTCGGCTTCAAGTTCTTCGATAATTTTGTCTATCTCGGTGCGGAGTTCGTTTTCGTGTGCCACGATGCGGCGTATGCGCTCGTTGAGTTCGCGAATGTCGATTTCGGGGCGCGTGTCCTCGGCTTCTACATAGCTGCTCACCGAGAGGTTGTAGCCATTTTCGGCAATCTGCGCATTGTGAACAAGTGCTGAGAAGTGTTTCACCTCCTTGCGGTCGGCATATTCTGCCACAATGGCTTCGATATTCTCGGGCGACAGCTTGTTCTTGTTACCCTCGTGAACAAAGAGGTTTGAAGCGTCGATAAAGAGCGTTTTGTTCTCGCGCTTCGACTTTTTCAGCACAATGATGCAGGTGGCAATCGTAACCCCGAAGAACAGGTTTGCCGGCAGCTGAATCACTGTATCCACATAGTTGTTGTCGATAAGGTACTTGCGAATTTTCTGCTCTGCGCCGCCACGATAAAGCACGCCGGGGAACTCTACAATGGCAGCAGTGCCTTCGGTCGAGAGCCACGAAAGCATGTGCATCGTAAACGCCAAGTCGCTTTTGCTCTTGGGCGCAAGCACACCGGCAGGGGCAAAACGGGCGTCGTTGATGAGCGTGGCATTGTCGGAGCCCACCCACTTGGTGGAGTAAGGCGGGTTAGAAACTATGGCATCGAATGGCTCCTCGTCCCAATGATAGGGTTCGAGCAGCGTGTCGCCATTGCGAATGTCGAAATTGGCATAATTGATGTCGTGCAAAAACATATTGATGCGGCAAAGGTTGTAGGTTGTGATATTCAGCTCCTGACCGAAGAAACCTTTCTTCACATTGTTCTTGCCGAGAATCTTGGCAAATTTCAGCAACAGCGAACCCGATCCGCAGGCGGGGTCATATACCTTATTGACGTAGTCACGTCCGTGGCTCACAATGCGAGCAAGCAGTTCCGACACCTCTTGCGGCGTGTAGTATTCGCCACCGCTTTTGCCGGCATTTGAGGCATACATTGCCATAAGATACTCGTAGGCATCGCCGAAGATGTCGATTTGGTTATCCTGGTAGTCGCCTTTGAGGTCGATGTTGCCTATATTGTTTAGAATTTTTGTCAGTTGTTCGTTGCGCTTATCCACTGTTCCGCCAAGTTTGTTGGAGTTAACATCGATGTCGGCAAACAGGCCTTTCAGGTCGCACTCGCTTTCGGTGCCTATAGCCGAAGCCTCGATGGACTTGAACACATTGTCGAGCGTTACATTGAGGTTGGCATCATTTTTTGCGCGTTTGCGCACATTGCAGAAAAGTTGCGACGGAAGAATGAAGAAACCTTTCTCGTGTACGAGTTGTTCGCGAGCAGATTCGGCTTCATCGTCGGAGAAGTTGGCATAGTCAAAGCCTTCGATGCCTGCTTCAGCCTGAAGACGATTGACGTAGTTAGTGATATTTTCAGATATAAAGCGATAGAAAAGTATGCCGAGAACATAACTCTTGAAATCCCAGCCGTCAACCGAGTTGCGTAGGTCTTCGGCAGTAGCCCAAATGGCCTTGAAAAGTTCTTGCTTTTGTTGTGCGCTTGTCGCCATATTATTGATTACTATTAAAAATTCATAAAATAGATTTAGTTATAACTGCAAAGTTACGAAATATTTTTCAACTAATATGCCAAAAACTACATGTTAATGGGAATATAAAAATGACGATTAGTATATTTCAGAATTCTTACAAATAGATATTACAGAATGTGTGCAAAATCAAACGCACATTTACAAAATAAATTAAATATTTGACGGATTTGAAATATTATTCACAAAACGACCAAAATGTTCACATTGGAATTATCTAATAATGGATTTATGCAAAAGAAGAGCAATACTTAGTTGGAACAAATTCGGCTCTGCTTTCATTGGCAAAAGCGCATACTATCTTGTACACCCGTGATGTAAAGGCGTGGGATTCAGCAAGAAATCAAAAAGGACAAACAGCGAATG
>CAMEKH010000192.1 GCA_945921235.1 uncultured Prevotellaceae bacterium
CCTTTTTCACTACCTGACGCTTGAGGTAGTAGATTACTGAAAATGTACTCTTCATTGTCCTTAATTTTTGGGTTTCAAAATTAGTTGGTGAAGAGTCCGGTGTTGGTACGCAAAACGGGGAGGAACGGCGCAATCTTTTTCCGTAACCTGATTTTTCGCATGAGTTATGGATAACTCACTATTCCTTAGAGCCTTGTTTCGCTATTCGTACCCGTTTGTCGCATTTTCGGGCATGGTTACGAACAAGTAACGTAGCGGCGTCAGGATTTGGCTTCGGCAGGGATTGTAATGGCTTCACGGATTATCGCCACTTCAACCAAAACCCTTGTAACTCAATTCTATCACTATATCTTTCCGCATTTCACTTTTTTGTAGTAACTTTGCAAAATAATTCTTGAACCAAAACTTTTACAGATACGTAGGATATGAAAAATGAAACTAACGACATGGAACTTGCCGAAATGGCACGTCAAGCAGCAGAGCTTGAAGCATCATGCGCCGATAAGAAGCCTGAGCGTCTGCCGCGACATGAACTTGCACTTTACTTGATGGACAATAAGTTTGCCGCAGGTAGTGTGCTGATTGCGCTATCGCTTGTGGTGGTATTTGCCGTGCTTGAATTTGCTTTTGCCCTTTGATGATAGCATCGGTAGCGGGCAATCTCGGCTATTAAGAAATAACCCCTGTTCATTAAATGAGATGGACAGGGGTTTATCTTGTTGCGCAAAGAATGAATTTTTGCCGTTAATCCGAGGGTAGGTAAAAATTAACCATATTTTACTGTTCCGTCGGGATTCAAGAAATCATCTTCATTGAGGCTCTTCTGATATTGGTCCATAGCTCGGTAGCTCATTCCCATGCTCGAGAAGCCTCCATCGTGGTAGAGATTTTGCATAGTCACTTTGCGAGTAAGGTCGCTGAACATTACGATGCAATAGTCGGCACAATCGTCGGCTGAAGCATTACCGAGAGGCGACATACGATTGGAGAAGTCGAACAGCGAAGTCATACCCTTTATTCCACTTCCGGCGGTAGTCATAGTGGGTGATTGCGAAATGGTGTTCACGCGCACACCATGTTCACGGCCGTAGATGTAGCCGAAGCTGCGGGCTATCGATTCAAGCAGAGCTTTAGCATCAGCCATGTCGTTGTAGCCGAAAAGAGTACGCTGAGCAGCGATATAAGACAGAGCCACCACACTGCCACCATCGGCAATAGCATTATTCTTCTTGGCAGCTTGAAGCATTTTGTGGAAAGAAACAGCTGAAATGTCGTAGGTTTTAGCCATCATATCATAGTCGATATCATCGTATGTACGCTTTTTGCGTACGTTGGGCGACATACCGATAGAGTGCAATACAAAATCGATTTTTCCCCCGAGTATTTCCACAGAGCGGCAAAACACATTTTCCAATTCATCGTAGCTTGTGGCATCGGCAGGAATAATTTCAGCATTCAGCTTTTTCCCGAGAATGTTGATATCACCCATTCTCACAGCTACCGGAGCATTGCTCAGGGTGATACTTGCGCCTTCTTCCACGGCTCTCTCAGCCACTTTCCAGGCGATACTTTTGTCGTTGAGGGCACCGAAAATGATGCCACGTTTTCCTTTTAATAAGTTGTAAGCCATTAAAATGTAATTTAGTTACTATATTAAAGTAATCCAGATGTGTAATAAGGTTGCAAAGTTAGTGAAAAAACGGGAAATTATGCCTGATTTTAGGAAAATATTCATTGTTGATTGTTGAAGAGTGCTCATATACAGCGAGTTATGACTTCTGCTGAGAGCAGGTAAAATAGGTTAAGTGCAAAATTTTATTAATTAAAAGTTTTTTTGAGGAGTAATGTGGCAGGGTATTTGCGGATTTTTATATCTTTGTGAAAATTAAGTGCCGATTTAGGCTTTTGGAGAGTTTTGGGCATCGAGGTTCGTGCGCTTAATTAGCTGTAATGAATGACAATTAGAATAACATTAACATAAAAACTTAACAAAAAATGAGCAAACCATACGTTATCGGAATTGACATGGGTGGAACCAACACAGTGTTTGGAATAGTTGATGCCCGTGGTACAGTTATTGCCAGCAATTCCATCAAGACAGCAAAGCACAGTGATATAAACGACTACATCGCTGAATTGCATGAGGAGATTACACGCCTTATAGTGGCAAATGATGCTGTCGATAAAATACATGGTATAGGCATAGGCGCACCTAATGCCAATTACTTCACGGGAATGATAGAGTATGCGCCGAATCTTCCTTGGCCGTCGCCAATTCCGCTTTCAGAGCTTGTGAGCAAGAAATTCGGTATTCCTGTAGCTATAACCAATGATGCTAATGCTGCTGCAATAGGGGAAATGACCTATGGCGTGGCACGCGGATTGAAAGATTTCATCATGATTACATTGGGAACAGGTGTTGGTAGCGGTATTGTAGTCAACGGACAGATGGTGTACGGACACGATGGATTTGCCGGCGAGCTTGGCCATGTGATAGTGAAGCGCAAAAACGGTCGCACTTGCGGTTGCGGTCGCACAGGGTGCCTTGAGGCATACTGCTCGGCAACCGGCGTGGCGCGCACAGCACGCGAATTCCTCGAGATTCGCAACGAGCCGTCGTTGCTTCGTAATCTGCAAATCGAAGATATAACATCGAAAGATGTGTATGATGCTGCAATTCAAGGCGACAAACTTGCAAAAGAGATTTTCGACTACACCGGAACGATTCTCGGCGAAGCATTAGCTGATTTCGCTGCATTCTCAAGTCCTGAGGCATTTGTGCTTTTCGGAGGCTTGACGAAGTCGGGCGATTTGATAATGAAGCCCGTAAAAGAAGCCCTTGATAAGAATATATTGCCCATTTATCGCGGTAAAGTGCGCTTGTTGATTTCTGAATTGAAAGAGAGTGATGCGGCAGTGCTTGGCGCAAGTGCCCTTGGCTGGGAGGTTAAGCCGCTTCAGGCATAAGCTGTGAGACGATTTGTAGTTTGCATTTTCATAGAAAAGAAAGTGTGACAATTATAACTGCACACCAAAAGTGGAATTCACGACTTTTGGTGTGCAGCTTATTTGTACCGGATTGTTTATCTGTTTCCCTATAATCTAAAGATATTTATGTAATGCTCGGATTATAGTGCCGAAATATCTTCGGTGGATAATCCTGTGGCTTGCTGAATGATATCGTTCCCCAATCCCATAGCTTTCATTTTAGCGGCTACA
The DNA here is from genome assembly GCA_945921235.1 of uncultured Prevotellaceae bacterium. Lineage (GTDB taxonomy): Bacteria > Bacteroidota > Bacteroidia > Bacteroidales > Muribaculaceae > CALZFJ01. The sequence goes on from CAMEKH010000192.1 coordinate 3,220, forward strand.
GCCAATGCTTTCTGCTTTTCACCTTCAGCTATGCCTTCAGCTATGCCTTCAGCACGTCCTTCAGCACGCCCTTCAGCACGTCCTTCGGCTATGCCTTCAGCGCGTCCTTCGGCACGTCCTTCTGCCATGCCTTCGAGTTTGGCGGTGTTGAGGACATCGTTCTGCACTCTTATGTTGTCGACGTGTGCCTCGTAGGCGCGACGGTCGGCATCATTCATTGTCATGTAGAGCAGTCGTTCGCGAGCTTCGCGCAATCCGGGAGTGGTGG
>CAMEKH010000193.1 GCA_945921235.1 uncultured Prevotellaceae bacterium
CATGGCGGAATAATCGATCCGGCAACGGGGAAAGAATTTACGGGTGCAGCAGTGGCATTCTCGCTGTCGAAGAGCTGGCTCGGCACTGTGGGTGGTATTCTTGCCATACTTGGAATTATTGCTGCGCCAATCTCCACAGGCGACACAGCACTGCGTGCCGTGCGACTGATGGTTGCCGATTTCTTCAAGATTAAGCAGCACACTATTTTGCGCCGCATCGCAGTGTCGATTCCTATCTTTGCAGCCACCACGGCTCTGCTTCTCTACTGCCTTAGCGGAAGCGCAGGCTTCAAGATGATATGGCGCTACTTGGCATGGACCAACCAGCTGCTTGCCGTTTTCACACTGTGGGCTATCACAGTGTATCTCGTGCGCGTGCACAAGAATTTCTATATCACACTGATTCCGGCTCTTTTCATGACCCTTGTGTGCAGCACCTACATCATGATTTCGCCCGAAGGCTTCACGCTGAGTGCCGACATATCGAACGCTACCGGGGCTGTGTGCACCGTGATTTCGGCAGTGTGGTTTATTTTGTGGTATCGCCGTGAGCGCAAAAATGTGGATATAGGCATAATAAAGCAATAAATGAGCTTAGAGTGTGCTTTTTTGCCCATGTTTTATTAATTTTGCAACATGATGCAAGAAAAGACACTCATAGTGATTGCCGGACCCACCGGTGTGGGGAAGACTGCTGCGGCGATAAAGATAGCGCGTGCGCTCGGCACTGAGATAATCTCTGCCGATTCTCGCCAGATTTTCCGCGAGATTCCCATTGGCACCGCAGCTCCCACTGCCGACGAACAAGCCTTGGCAAAGCACCACTTTGTGGGATTCAAGAGCATTACCGACTATTACAGCGCAGCCGAATTTGAGGCTGATGTGCTCGCACTGCTGCCAAGCCTCTTTGCTAAGAGCGACTATGCCGTGATGTGCGGAGGCTCGATGCTCTATGTAGATGCCGTGTGCAAGGGAATCGACTTGATGCCCACCATAAGCACCGAAGTGCGCGAGAAGGTGCTGCGACAATACCACGAATGTGGAATTGAGTGCATTATTGCACAGCTCGAGCTTCTCGACCCTGATTATCTGAAAATAGTAGATATAAAGAATGAGAAGCGACTTCTCCACGCCCTGGAGATTTGTCTTCAGGCAGGTGTGCCTTATTCTTCACTTCGCACCGGACAAGTGAAGCCTCGACCATTCAAAATAGTGAAAATAGGGCTTGACATGCCGCGTGAAGAGCTTTTCGGCCGCATTAACCGCCGAGTTGATGCCATGATTGATGCCGGACTTGTGGAGGAAGCACGCAGTGTGTATCCACAGCGACATCTCAACTCGCTAAATACCGTAGGTTTCAAGGAAATGTTTGCGTGGATTGATGGCGAAATGGACTTTATCACCGCTCGCGAGCGCATCAAGAAGAACACACGCGTATATGCCAAGCGACAGCTCACCTGGTACAGCAAAGACCCGGCAATGAAGTGGTTTCACCCATGCGAAGTGGAAAATATTTTATCAGAATTAATTTAATTTTTTATTGAAAGAATAGTAATATACAATGGAAAAACCTCATTTTCACATTCTCGATGGATTGCGCGGAGTGGCTGCTCTGCTCGTAGTGGTGTTTCACGTGGGTGAAGGCTTTGCCACAAGTGCAGTAGATCAATTTCTCAATCATGGCTACATGGCTGTGGATTTCTTCTTTGTACTTTCGGGTTTTGTGGTAGGATATGCCTACAATGAACGTTTTAAAGACCGAAGCCTGACGCTTGGAGGTTTTTTCCGTCGTCGTCTCATACGCCTGCACCCCATGGTGGTGCTCGGTGCAGTGCTCGGTGCTCTGTCGTTTGCCCTGCAAGGCTTCGTGAAGTGGGACGGTACCGAAGTGGCACTGTGGAATGTGATAGTGGCAATGCTGCTATCAATGCTGATGATACCTGCATCGCCCGGAGCTATGCACGAAGTGCGTGGCAATGGAGAGATGTTTCCGCTCAATGGTCCCACCTGGTCGCTGTTTTTTGAGTATATAGCCAATATTGCCTATGCATTAGTGTTACGCCGCCTTGGCACCCGCCTTCTTGCTACATTTGTGGCTCTGATGGCGGTGAGCTACGCTACATTCGACATATTCAATTTCTCAGAGATGTGGTCGATGAATCTTGGCTGGACACTTGCCGGCTACAATCTGGCGGGAGGCTTTCTTCGCGTGGGATTGTGTTTCTCAATGGGAATGTTGCTTCAACGCATCTTCAAGCCTTGGCGCATAAAGGGAGCATTTACACTTTGCTCACTGCTGCTTGTGGCATTGCTTGCCGTGCCCTACATAACACCTATTGCCAATAACATACACTGGTACAACTCTCTCTATGAGATTGTTTGTGTGACGGTGGCTTTCCCGCTTATCGTACAAATGGGTGCCTCGGGAGTGCTCAAAGGACGCGTCACCACCGCACTTTGCAACTTTGTGGGACGCATATCCTATCCGCTCTACATTGTACACTACCCCGTGATGTATCTTCTCTATCACTGGCTGTGGACCTGCGAGCGCAGCATCGAAGCAACTATTGTGGCAGTAGTAACTGCCGTAGCGAGCAGCATCGTGATTGCATACGTTGCAATGCGCTTCTACGACACTCCTGTGCGTGCCCGACTTAGCAAAATAGGAGCTAAAAACAAACAATAACTCTATCAAGCTTTTTATTCATGATTTTTCTCAACATTTTCACATCGGTAGAATTTTACACCATTGCCGTGACGGTGGCAATACTCATTGTGGGGTTTATCTTCAATCCCTCACGTCGCTCACCGGCAATGACCTACATATATGCCGCATCGGTGGATTTTACCACCGATGCCCATGCCGATGGAAAAATGCTCGAAATAGAATCACTCGACGATTTCACACTGCTTGTGAGACGTCGCGGCGCACCATTGCCCGAAGGATCTACGGCATATATCAATGCCGATATCGTAGATGACAAGCTTACACTCACCGAAAAGCACACTGTGAACAATCCTATGGCACCTCTCGCCGGCTACGACATAAGCGTGCGCATCGACTGCATCAAGGCCGCACGCTACCACCTGCGCTACGAAGTACCCGACTCAGGACTGTGGGGTGTAGATGTGATATTGAATCGCGACCGCTTCAACACCACCACACGTTTGCAGCTGTAAGTTTGCAGCCAGTTTTAAGATGTTCACACAATTAAGTGGCAACTAATGCGTTATTTATAAAAAAGCTTATAAAAAATATGACCACTCTATTGCGAAAATTCACTATAATGATTATGCTTGCTGTGGCGGCACTCAGTGTGTCGGCACAGAC
>CAMEKH010000194.1 GCA_945921235.1 uncultured Prevotellaceae bacterium
CTCGCGACCCTCAGCTTGGAAGGCTGATGCTCTATCAACTGAGCTACTTCCGCAACAACTAATGTGAGTTATGAAAATATGTGTGGGTGGTGATGGATTCGAACCACCGAAGTCGAAAGACAACTGAGTTACAGTCAGTCCCATTTGGCCACTCTGGTAACCACCCTTTTGCTTATTTGCGGTGCAAAGGTAAGCAAAATTATTTAAAACTCAAAGAAAAATCGCACATTTTTATGGCAGCTTCGGCAGCTTCAGTGCCTTTGTTGCCCAATGAGCCTCCTGCACGGTCGATAGCTTGCTGCTCATCGTCGGTGGTCAGCACGCCGAATATCACCGGCACATCTCCTGTGGCATTGAGGGTTGCAACACCTTGAGTGATGCTTTGGCACACATAATCGAAGTGTGGTGTTCCTCCGCGAATCACACAGCCAAACACTATTACGGCATCGTAGCGATGCGATTTTGCCATTTGAGCGGCGGCAAAAGTCAGTTCCACTGTTCCGGGCACGTGGTATACTTGGATATTTTCGGCAGGATAGCCTTGTTTGGCGAATAACGAAAGTGCGCCATCGAGCAGAGCTTCGGTGATGTGGCTGTTCCACTCAGCCACAGCGATGCCCACTCTCAGGTTCTCCACTCGGGGCAGAGTGTGCAGTGCGGAGTCATTTTTCCTTAATTCTGTTGACATAGAGGTTGGTAGTATTAATTATTTTTAAATAGATTCTTGATAATTGCCATTACGTCGATAGCCTTCACGGCTTCGTTTTGCAGATTGCGAATTTCGGCTATTTCGGCTTTGGCATTTAGCTTCACGGCAAGCGGCAAGAGCGAGTCGAGCAATTGCCTGCCAGCCGCGTGGCGGTTTATGATGTTCAGCAGCGCCTTGGCGAGGTTGAGCGATATTCGAAGTTCCGACATTCCCATCGATGAGTTAATCTTCTTGCTATATCGCAGAGCCTTGGTGTAATATTTCACTGCATCGCGAAAGTTGCAAAGTTGCAGATGAATGTCGCCCTGCTTTTTCAGCGAGTCGACAAGGCTTGCTACGGCACTATCGACACCCGAAGCCAATTTGTCTTGATAAAGCTCGGTAGCCACTTGATAGTGTGCGAGCAGGTTCATCAGTTTCAGCTTGGAATGAAAAATCTCGGTAGAAGCCTCGATGGCTGCCACTAATGAGGCGGCAAATCGCGCGTTGTCTTTTTTTGTGAGTTTGTCGAGAATTTTTTGAGCTTTTATAAGCTCCTTCTCGGCGTGTTTGCTGTCGCCAATCTTGAAGTGACAATAGGCAAGGTCGAAAAGCGTACCGGCAACGAGCGCGAGGAAATCGGTGTGCTTCTTGTCGGGCTCGGCAAGGAGAGTGCGCAGGGCATCGGCGCAGGCGCCTACTGCTTCATCGAAAGCCTCGCCGGCAATCAATGCCCGAGCTTTCACAAGTTGAATCCACGCTCCCACAAGTCCTGTTGTGGCATTAGCATCGGCTATTGCCTCGAGCATAGCATCGGGCGTGCGGGCTGCCATCACCGATGAAAGCAGATTGCCGCATTGGTCGGCTTTACTGCTTGGAAATATCACTTCTATTGAAATAGGCTTCATAGATTTATGTGTGTGAGAGAGTGAAAAGAGAGTATGTTATTATTGTTTGTTGTCGGCTATTTCCACAGCCTTGTTAAGCACCTCAGCCCACACCTGAGGCATCGCTGCAATCGATTTTCTGCTGATGTTGCGGTTGCCGATTTCGGCAATTACAGCCGCCACAAAGCGCGAGTGCCAGCCCAAGTCGTCGCCCGCATAAGCCTTGCGGGGAGCTGTAGTCACCTTGCTACCGCGAGCGAAAGCGGTGACTGAGTAGTCATCGTCGACGAAAAGGAATTGCGTGTCTTAGAATTCAATGTGGTTTTTAAACACCGTTTCGGCATCTTCGCCGGGATAGATAGCTTCAATATCGGAGCGGTTGGCAATCATAATGTCGGCAATCTCTATGTTTTCGAGAATGGCAGGCATCACTTTAGTGATTCGGCAGTTTATGCCGTGGCGGCAACCCGGTAGATACATGATAATGGCATTGCGCTCATTGGCATAGTTCACCATTTCAAACAAGCGAGTACGCAGGTCGTCGGCAATACTATAGAACGAGCCGAAGAGCACCACATCGTCCTCATCTATGCGAGGCCACACCACATCGAAGCGACAGCCGGGATACTTCTCGAAATTGATGCGCTTCACATCGCCTGAGTTTTCAAAAATCAGCGACACGGCAGTAGCGCCATCGGTGAAGCGGTCAATGGAGTGGGTGTTCACGCCGTTGCTCGCGAGGAAATTCACTATAATATCGCCTGTGTGGTCGGTGCAACACTCGCTCACCATTGTCACCTGCTTACCCGCCTTGCCCAGCAGAGCGGCAGTGTTGGCAATGCGACCGCCTACAAAAGATTTAATCGGGCGATTCTCGCTATCGTAAAGCGTGTCGAGAACCGACTCGCCTATGGCTATTATTTTGGGCATACAGACTTTGACTATTAATGCTTTTCTTTCGTCGGAGTGTAATTAAAAAATACTCTTGAAGCAGTGCTCATTTGCGACTTTTCTGCCCGAGATAGCCTCCATGATGCCGCTTGGCATACTCCTGCTTGGTAAATCCCGTGGCAAGCATAGTGTTCACCACAAGCACATCGCCAATCACCGTCATCATAGTGGTGGAAGTGGTGGGAGTAAGCCCCAGCGGACACACCTCGGGAGCGCCACCGGTGTAAAGACACACATCGGCAAGCCGGGCAAGCTCGCTTTGCTCATTGCCGGTGATTACTATAAACTTCAATTGAGGATACAAATTGCGAGCAAGCGCCACAAGGTCGATAATCTCGCTCGTCTTCCCCGAGTTGGACAGCAAGAGCATCACATCGTTAGGCTGAAGCACACCGAGGTCGCCATGCTGAGCCTCGCTGGGGTGCAACGTCACGGCAGGAATCCCCGTCGATGCAAAAGTAGTGGCAATGTTCATAGCAATCTGCCCCGCCTTGCCCATGCCCGAAGTAACGAGCTTGCCACCAAGCTCTTTCACCTGATGCACAATAAGATTCACGGCACGTTCATACTCATCTGTCACGGGAATTGACCTCACGGCACGGCATTCAGCCTCCAATATCTCCTGCATTTTTTGCTTAATGTCCATAATCATGATGAAAAGTTATATTCAGTGCGCAAATTTACGGAAAATCCTCGAAATTCAGCACTACCCAAGCAAGAAAACACAAAATAACCCCACCGTGCTCAATTTTGTAGAGTCCAACAGCAAGTGCAAAATTAGTAAAAGTGCATGAAGAAGCAA
>CAMEKH010000195.1 GCA_945921235.1 uncultured Prevotellaceae bacterium
GAGGTGATAACGCCTAAGTATGCGCAAGCCGGAAATCTGAATAACGGTTTGGCTTATGTGAAATTCGGCTCGAAATATGGCTATATTGATACAGAGGGCAATATGGTGATTTCTCCTATCTACGACTCAGCCGACGACTTTGAGAATGGAATAGCTCTAGTGGAAATCAACGATTTGTGTGGAGCCATCAATACTGAAGGGAAAATTGTTGTGCCACTGAAATATGAAGATATTGACTACTTAGAGAACTCACACATTCTCGATATAGAAAACGCTAATGAAGGATGTGGTGCCATAGATTATTCAGGACGCACTGTAATACCCATGAAATATGACGACTTAGGAGAAGAAGTAATAAACGGCTGCTTGACAGTAGAGAACACAAACGGAGATTTCACGTCGGGCGTAATAAACCTGCAAGGGAAAGAGATTCTACCCTGCAAATATTATGACACACGCACTGAGCCGAACTGCATTCTTGCAAAAGATGGAAAATCACGAAAGTGGGGAGTATTTAATTACAACGGAAAGCAGATCACTCCATTCTGCATCGAATTAGGCGGCATGATTCATGAAAATGAAAATATTATTATTGGAGATAATAACGGAAAATGGGGAGCCTACAGCATCTCCGGAAAATTAATCATTAATCCACAATATACTCATCTCGGAAAATTCAACAATGGATATGCCATAGCCCTAAAAGGCGATACCTGTGGACTTATCGACACTAACAACAACGCTGTGATGCCATTTGATTTTGATGCGATACAATATATTGGCAACGGCATGTATTTTGCCAAGAAACATAAAGCAAAAGGTGCTATCTACAATGACAACGGTGAACAACTGACTGAAGCCATCTACGACAAGGCTTTCACATTCAGTAATGGCTATGCCAAGGTACAGGCCGGTAATAAATATTCAATCATCGACACAAAAGGAAAACAAGCAGATAAATGGGTATTCTCTAAGTATTTCGGCATTCAATCAATGATAATGAAATCAGGCGGTTCTCCCGACTCGGAGCCTTTCTCATCATTTGCCAAAGCAAGGGTTGAGAGAGGCATCAACTCGTGGCAGCAACGTGGAGAATATGAGAAATCGGAGATGTGGAAAGCTCGAGTGAGCGGCCCGAAACGCCAAGCCAAGATCGACGAACTCATAGAGATCGCAAAGCAAGAATATCTGAGCAAATATATGCCCAATAACGAGCCTACATTCAGCATCGGGAAGTATGACCCCGACAATGAGTGCTTCAAAATCACTTCGAGCGCAGGTGAAATGCTATTATCGGTGCCCATTGATGAGGCACAGCGATTCAAAGAAAACTGGATACGCGTGGAAAAAATCCCACGATATGGCATCGTGAACGACCGAGTGGGCATTGAGCAGTGTGATTTTCGCATAAAAGGCAAGACCTACACCTACGACTACACCACTTCACTTAGCTATAAGCCGTACAACGACATTGCCTACAACTTTGAGCCGGTTGAAATTAAGAGCAATAAACAAGAGACCAAAAAGGCTGCGCCAAAGCCTTCGGCAACTCCCGCAGAATCTGACGTTGACAGCAACATTCCCCTCAACGATATCAACAACACCTCGACTATTGCTCTCATAATAGGAAACGAGAACTACCGTCGCGAAATGGCTGTGCCATTTGCCGCAAGCGATGCAACAGCTTTCAACCAATACTGTACGCGCACACTCGGCATACCGGCTTCTAACGTTCACATGGTGAAGGATGCTACGCTCAACGACATTCGTGCCGAATTCAGCTGGCTGAAGCGGGTAGCCCGTGGATTCAAGGGCGAAGCAAGCATTATTCTTTACTATGCAGGACATGGCATTCCCGATGAAGCCACACGAGTGTCATATTTGCTCCCTGTAGATGGATATGCCTCCGACGTGGCATCCACCGGCTTCCCGCTCGACAAGATATATGAAGAGCTGGGCGACATAGATACCCGTAAAACGGTCGTAATCCTTGATGCCTGCTTCAGTGGGGCGGAACGAGGTGGCAAAATGCTGTCGAGCGCTCGCGGAACTGCAATAAAGCCCCGCATGGCAGAGCCTGATGATAACACTGTAGTAATCTCGGCAACGCAAGGCGATGAAACTGCCTATGCCTACGGAGAGAAAGGACATGGAATGTTCACCTACTTCCTCCTGAAAAAGCTGAAAGAGAGCAAGGGGAATGCCTCTCTCGGTGAACTTTTCGACTATGTCAACGACAATGTGGTGAAATGCTCGTTGCTCATCAACAACAAGCAGCAAACGCCAACTGTGATATCTGGCGAAGACATTTCTGGCTCTTGGAAATCAATTATACTAACAAAATAAAACAAATAATTATGACAAGAAAAATATTTATCACAATCTGCTTAGTGACTCTGTTTTCGGTGATAGCATCGGCAGGCGACAACAATTCTAATACGCAGCTGAGATTCTCGAAGGACGGAAAATTCAAGATTGTGCAATTCACTGATGTACACTGGATTGCCGGCAACCCGGCAAGCGATATTGCCGGTGAGCGCATGAATGAGGTGCTCGATGCCGAAAATCCCGACCTCGTAATCTACACCGGCGACCTTGTCTTCGGTGCTCCGGCAAAAGAGGGATACATGAAGGCTCTTGAGCCGGTGCTGAAGCGCAAATTGCCCTTCGCTGTCACATTCGGCAACCACGACGATGAGTCGGGAATGAGCCGTGAGGAACTTCTTGCCCTGCTGAAGTCGCTCCCCGGCAACCTGAGCACCAGCACCGAGGGATTGAGTGGAGTGACCAACTATGTGCTCACAATAGGCTCAGCAAGCAATGCCAAGAAAGATGCTGCCGTGCTCTATTTCTTCGACAGCCAATCTTACACTAAAATTGAGGAACTGAAACACTACACCTGGATTAAGCGCGACCAAATTGACTGGTATGCCTCTTGCAGCAATGGCTTCACAGCTGCCAATGGTGGCACTCCCCTACCCTCGATGGCATTCTTCCACATTCCTCTGCCTGAATACAACGAGGCTGCATGCAACGAGAATGCGCAGATGATGGGCTACCGCGGAGAAGCTGCCTGCTCGCCGAAAATCAACTCAGGGCTGTTTGCTGCAATGCGCAGCCAAGGCGACATCATCGCCGCATTTGTGGGTCATGACCATGTAAACGACTATCTCGTGAACTGGCGCAGCATAGCACTGTGCTATGGTCGCTACACAGGAGGCGGCACTGTGTATAACAATATTCCGGGCGGAAATGGTGCCCGTGTGATTGAACTCACTGAAG
>CAMEKH010000196.1 GCA_945921235.1 uncultured Prevotellaceae bacterium
GAATGGCTCCGACGAGAATTTCCATCCTGCCGATACCGACGGGAAGTATCCCCAACGATTCTGCTTCGAGAATTTCGATGAGCCATCAATACGCACATTGGCTTGCAACAAGTAGCGGTCGAGGATACTATAGTTCACACGTCCTATAAAGCCCACTGCTGTCCAGCGTGAGTCGAGTCCGTAGGTCTTGTCGCCGGTGTAGCCGCTTGAGAGATACCACTGGTCCTCAGCGTTGCTCGGCGTTCCTTTCTTTGTCGATTCCTGATAGCTGTAGCGATAGCCCTCGGCTGTCTGTCCGGCAAGCACCGTGATGTTATTGAAGTCATTCTTCCAGTTGAAAGTCAACAGGTTGTTTATCTCCCACTTGTTGGTGTGGTTCTTACGCTTGAATACAGAAGTGAGGTCGGTCATCGCAAAATTCTCTTCGAGATTGGCGACTTCACCAAACTGGTTATTGGTTGTAGGGGTGGTGTAATATGAAGCCTTGAATTGATATACGAAATATTTCAGCAGATTGGCATTAAAACTGAGGTTCATATCAAGGCGGTGTATATCGTTGGTATCGTGATAACGGTCAATCATTGCCAATGGGTGATTCTCTTTCCAATAGCCGCGGCTATCGTAGGTCATAACCATAGGATTCTGATAGAGTGCGCGCTTGAACACACTTCCCGTGCCTTGCGGTACTCGCACATCGCGCTCGTTGGCATACGACAGGTTGGCGGTCATATCGAGCCACGACGCCAACTTCTGATTCACGTTCACACGCGTGTTGAATCGCTTATAGCTCGATTTCTCTATTATACCTTTTTCATCGTAGTAGCTTGCGCTGACCATGAATTTCGTCTTTTCATTTCCGCCCGATACCGATGCGTTATATTGTTGCTTCACGCCTGTGCGAGTTATTGCGTCCCACCAGTTGCCCGGAGAGTTGTGCAATATTGTGTCGATGGCGTGATACTTTGTTTCATTGAAATAATAGTTGCCGGAGGCATCTTTGCTGTAATAGAGCATTCCGTCGGTAGAATAGTTGCCTATTCCTCCCATATAATCGGTCATAAGAGCATAGTTGGGAGCGTCCATCACATCAATTTTCTTCCACGGACTGGAAACGCCCACATATCCGTCGATTGTTACTTTTGTCTTGCCTTGCTCTCCACTCTTGGTGGTTATTACCACTACTCCATTGGCTGCTCGAGCTCCATACACGGCACTCGATGCAGCATCTTTAAATATTTCCACATTGGCAATGTCGCCCGGGTTGATATGGTCTATTCCGTCGACAATGAATCCATCGACCACATATAGCGGGTCGGAATCGTTCACAGTGCCCGTTCCGCGAATTTTTATTGTGGTGTTTCCTCCCGGTGCTCCCGAGTTTTGGATAATATTTACACCCGATGCCTTGCCCTGCATAGCTTGCAGTGCCGAAGCCACCGGAACTTCGTTCACATCTTTTCCGGATATCGATGATATTGAGCCGGTGACATCGCTTTTTCTCTGCACGCCGTAACCGATTACCACAAGCTCATCAAGGCTTGTAGTGGCTGTGGCCATGGCGATATTCAATTGTGTCTTTCCCTCCACTTTCACTTCGAGTGGCTTATATCCCACATACGACAGCTGAAGCGTGGATTTAGGACCTACCTTAATGGTGAAATTTCCATCGAAATCTGTTGCCACGCCATTGGTAGTACCCTTTTCTATCACTGTCACTCCGATTAGCGGCTCATTGTTGTCGGCATCGACTATATTTCCGCTCACGGATATCTTCTGCGCATTCAGGGCAAAAAAGAAAAAAGAGGCAAACAGCAGCATCGCTGTCCTCAAATGTCTGAATTTACTCATTTGAAATTTGTTAGTTAAGTTAGGGTAAAAGAGAAGGGGCACACTATTTTCAGGGTGCCCCTATGTTTAGGCTTTTGTTTACTTCACAATGAGGCTTGCGGCTTTGTCGCCTGCTACTACCTTGTAGTAGCCTGCTGCAAGTCCTGCCACGCTTATTGCATCACCTCCGGCTGTTGCCTCAAGGACAAGGCGTCCTGCAAGGTCGTAAACCTTAACAGCTCCTTCTGCTCCCTTAACCTTGAAGGTCTCTGTTGCAGGATTAGGATAAACCTCTATTTCCACTGCATCTTCAGCTACGATATCTTCTACTCTGCCCGAACCGCCATTGCCAAAGTCGATTTCCATATACTTGCTGTCGGGGTTCTTGTCGGGGGCGTAACCCGGCTGACGATAGTGGTGGCAATAGAGCTTATTGTTCACTGCCGATGAGTAAAGAAGCTCGCCATTGAGGTTGCGGAGTCCAAACACTTTGTCACCTCCGGCATCAATGTTGCTCACGATTTCAGGTGTGCCGTCCCACTTGTCGAGGCGAATAAGTTTGGTATTGGTGGCACCTGTGCCGTCGATGCTTCCCTCGTTCCACCAGTAGAGACTACCACCGCACACAACCAACTCTTTAATCCAGTCGCAACCGGTGCCGGGAGCAAAGTCCATTTGCATCTCCACCTTCTCGCCATCAAACCAATGAAGCTCACCTCCATGGTGGTTGGGATTCTTGCCATCAAATCCTGTTGCGGCACAGAACATATAGCGACCATCAAACACTACACCATCATCGGGGAATGAGTTGTGGTCAACCGATGCTGCTTCACTAAATATATCGTAAACCTTATATTCGCGTGTCTTGGGATTGATTGCCAAAAGCTCAAAGCCTGTGCCCTCTTCACGTCCGCGGCACATCACATAGTCACCAAAGATTTCACCGAAGCTGCTCGGGTCGCAACCATGACCGATTCCGCTCGGTCCGGCTCCCGGCATTACGTCGGCTATCTCGTAAGTTCCTTCTTCAGTTCCGTCGGAGAACCAAATTTCGTTACCATGAGCCATGCTCCATGCACGGAATGTTACTCCTATGTTCTGATAGTTTTGCATATAGAGAACGCACGGACCTACGGTTCCTATTTGAGTTTCTCCGTCGCTTGCAAACACCGGCTCTAAGTTAATTTCCGATACACGGAATGTTCCTTCCTCAGTTCCGTCGGTTACCCACAGCTCATCTCCATAGGTGAATTGTGTCTTGTCGGCAACGTCGGCTTTGAAGAACACCTTGCGACCTACACGGCACGGCGTCGGCCAGCGGCTCACCTCTTCACGTCCGGGGAAGTAGCAGTC
>CAMEKH010000197.1 GCA_945921235.1 uncultured Prevotellaceae bacterium
GCCCAATATGACCAGAACGACTACCTGCTTGAGTTCACTGCAAGCTACAACAAGCAGTTTGCCGATATTCACTCACTTAATGCAGTAGCCGGTTATTCATTCCAGAAATTCAACAAGGAGGGCGTATCGGCAGGCAACAGCGATTTCCTCTCCGATGCGTTGCTCTATAATGCCCTCAGCTTCGGTCAATACACCAAGCCCTGGGTAGGCTCATCGCGTAGCGACGACGAGATGGCATCATTCTTCGGACGTGTGAACTACACCCTGATGGGACGCTACCTCCTCACAGCTACCCTCCGTGCCGACGGTTCCTCCTACTTTGCCAAGGGACACCAGTGGGGATATTTCCCCTCGGTAGCTCTCGGTTGGCGCTTCTCGGAAGAGAACTTCATGAAAGACCTTCGCTCATGGTTCTCTAATGGTAAGTTGCGTCTCAGCTGGGGACAGACCGGTAACTCAAGCATCGGTTATCAGGCTATCAGCCTCTATACAGACCGCGACAGTTGGGGCAATCGCTTCAACCACGGCTTTGGCGGAACGGAATATATCGGCTTTCAGCTTACACAACTCGGAAATCCAAAAATTACTTGGGAAACTACCACTGAGTATAATGCAGGTATCGACCTGGGCTTCTTCCACAATCGCCTGAACCTTAGTGTTGACTATTTCAGCCGCGAAATATCAAATCTGCTCAACTGGCGTCCACTGCAGCACCTGAGCGAAGTTCTCTCGATTGCCGACAATATGGGAAAGACTCGCAGCCATGGTCTTGAAATCACTCTCAACACCACCAATATCGACAATCGCGACTTCTCATGGACTTCCGACTTCACATTCTCATTCTATCGCGACCGCTGGGAAGAGCGTGCCGAGGGTTGGAATCCTGCTGCCTACGAACAATATAAAGGTGCAATTCGTTCTTGGCAGGGCTTCTATGTAGCCGATGGACTTGTTCAGCCCGGCGAGGAGATTCCATATATGCCAAATGCTATTGCCGGACAGATCAAAGTAAAAGATATAAATGGCTACAGCTATAATGCTGACGGCACTTTCAAGACCGATGAGCATGGTCTGCCTATTCTCACAGGCGAGCCCGATGGCAAAATCAATGATGCCGACCGCGTGTATCTCGGCTCGAGGGACCCGGGCTTCATCTTAGGCTTCAACAATTCATTCCGATTCAAGGATTTCGACTTCAATATCTACTTCTACGGTCATTTCAACCAGTGGACCACGGGCAGCTACTATGATATGTGGCTCGGCTCTATTAGCTCAATCGACAACGGTCGCAATGTGCCTGTAAGCGCTTCTGAAATCTGGAGCACCGACAATCCTACCGGCTGGCGTCCAGGCTATGCCCAGATGTACAACACCTACGATTCGGGAGCCACTACATTCTACATGAAGAAATGCTGGTTTGTGCGTTGCCGCAATATCACTATCGGATATAACGTGCCGGTGAAAAAAGGCTTGTCGAAACTGCGCGTCTATGCCGATGTCACAAATCCTTTCATGCTCACCAACTACAAGGGTCTTGATATGGAGACCGACGCCAACGACTCATCGTGGGCTTATCCTAATATAAGAAGTTACAACTTAGGTGTGGAGATTACATTCTGATAAT
Organism: uncultured Prevotellaceae bacterium; assembly: GCA_945921235.1. Taxonomy (GTDB): domain Bacteria; phylum Bacteroidota; class Bacteroidia; order Bacteroidales; family Muribaculaceae; genus CALZFJ01. Next base: position 1,625 of record CAMEKH010000197.1, read on the forward strand.
CATAAGAAACAACAAATAACTCAAAAAGATTATGACTAATAGATTTATATATGCATTAGTTGCATGCGCAGGATTGCTTGGCTCTACGGCATGCACCGACCTCACTTCAAATGTATATAGTTCCTATAACTCTTCTGTATTCCCCAAAAATGAGGAAGATGTGAATGCCCTGCTCGTGGGTGGAGTGTATGCGCCTTTCCGCTCGAATATGTTTGAAGGTCTTTTTTGCACGAGCAACCGTGGTGTGCAAATCTACAACGATATGTGCACTGACATGGGCGATTGCATGTGGCAAGACGTTTATTGGTTTGACCTAATCAATGTGAATTTCAACACAAACCCAACAGATGGTGAGGGTCCTTCGCTCATCTACCGCAACAACATTTCTTGCCTCTCGCGCATGAGCAATATCATCAAAACCGTGAAGGAGATGAACTCTATCTCCGAAGCCAACAAGACCAAACTCCTTGCACAGGCTTACTGCGGACGTGGCTGGCTTGCTTATATCCTCTACGATATGTTTGGGCGTATTCAGATTCCTACCGAAGAGTCGCTCAGCAATCCGGCTGCAAATATTATCGTGCCTCGCTCTACCGATGAGGAAACTGTGAAATATATCGAAGACAACCTGCTCGAAGCTGCTAAATATCTTCCCAAGACTATTCCTTACGGTGATGCCGACTATGGCAGATTCACTGCCGGAGCTGCTTATACAATCCTTATGCACCTATATATGCACGAGCAGCGTTGGGCTGATGCCGTGGAAGTGGGGCGTGAGCTTATGAAACCCGATTACGGCTACCAGCTTGTGCCCGATTACAAGGATATTTTCACCCTTGAAAATGAAGGTAACAAGGAAACCATCTGGGCGTGCACCGAGGATCGCGGTATCAACATCCAATTGTGGCTGTCGGAAGTGCTGCCCTCATCTTATCCCCGAAAGAACCCGAACATACAGACGTGGAGCGGCTATCGCATGCCATGGCAATTCTATCACACCTATGAACCGGGCGACCGCCGACTGCTTACAATTGCCGGAGAATACATCAGCAATGCCGGAGTGCTCTACAATGAGGCAAATCCGCGTGGAGTGCTCGACAAGGGTGCTCTTCCAATTAAATATGGAGAAGACCCTGAAGACACAGGCTCGGGTTCGGCTATCGACTATATCGTGCTGCGATATGCCGATGTGCTCACCCTTCAGGCTGAGGCACTTGCTCGCAAAGCCAACAGCGTGACCCAAGAGGCTGTGGATTTGCTCAATAAGGTGCGCCAACGCGCCGGAATCCCATTATACAAAGTGGGCGACTTCGGCAGCCTCGAATCGTTCCTCAACGCCGTACTCACCGAGCGCGGTCACGAGCTGTATTTCGAAGGATGGCGACGCAGCGACCTTATTCGTCACGGAAAATTCATTGCCTATGCCAAACTCTATAAAAAGAGCCGCACGGCTGCTCCTCACCACGTTCTCTTCCCTCTGCCTCAAAAGATTATCAATGAGGGTCGTGGATTGGTAATTCAAAACGAAGGATACTAACAGATAACATAAC
>CAMEKH010000198.1 GCA_945921235.1 uncultured Prevotellaceae bacterium
TACGCTCCCCACTTTGTTATCGGGGCAAAAATCGTGAGCAAAACGTGGGCAAAAATTGTTGTGGCAAACTTTTTTGCGGCTGTTATAATGCGTAGTTATGGAATTAGCGTTATATTTGTAAGTCGAAACGGAAAAACATAGATTTTATGGCTAAAAGACGCAATAGCAAATCGGCTGACGGCACAAAGATAGCTTTGGAACGTCAAGTGATAGATTTCTTCAATCGGGAAGCTCATGTCCCGTATAATTACAAGCAAGTATCGGCAGCTATCGGAGCCGAAACGCCTAAGTTGCGCTCGCGAGTGGTGGAGGTGCTTGAGGAATTGGCAATAGAGGGGTATCTTGTTGAAACCACTCCCGGAAAATTTAAAGCCACCTCGCGCAGCACGGTTGCCGACGGTGTGTTCGTGCGTCGCAGCAACGGAAAGAACAGCGTGCTGATAAGCGAAGACGATGGAGAGGAAAAATCTATCTTCGTGGCTGAGCGAAACTCCATGCACGCTCTCAATGGCGATAAGGTGCGCGTGCATATTTGTGCACAGCGCAAGGGTTGTGAGCCTGAGGCTGAGGTTATTGAAGTGCTCGAAAAGAAAGAGCAGGTGTTCATTGGTACTCTGCAAGTGGAGAAATACTATGCCAATCTTCTCACGGACAGCAAATACCTTGCCACCGACATCTTTATTCCCAAGAATAAGCTGAAAGGCGGTGTTAATGGCGATAAAGCCGTGGTGCGCATAGTGGAATGGCCCGACAATGCCAATAGCCCCGTGGGAGAGGTTGTCGATGTGCTCGGCTTATCGGGCGAAAACAATGCCGAGATTCATGCCATTCTTGCCGAGTATGGCTTGCCATATAAATATCCCGAGGCGGTGACAAAAGCTGCCGACCGCATTCCCGACGATATCACCCCCGAGGAGATTGCCAAGCGCAAGGATTTCCGCAATGTGATAACGTTCACCATCGACCCTCGCGATGCCAAAGACTTCGATGATGCACTGTCTATTCAGAAGTTGCCCAACGGCAACTGGCAGGTGGGCATTCATATAGCCGACGTAACACACTATGTGAAACCCGGTTCGATAGTCGACAAGGAGGCTGAGAAGCGTGCCACATCGGTGTATCTTGTGGACCGCACGGTGCCTATGCTCCCCGAGCGACTGTGCAACGGAGTGTGCTCGTTGCGCCCTAATGAGGAGAAACTTGCTTTCTCATGCATAGTGGAGATGAACGATAATGCCAAAGTGCTTGCTACCGATATATGCCGCACCGTGATAAAGAGCGACCGACGTTTCACCTACGAAGAGGCTCAGGACATAATTGAAACCGGTGTGGGCGATTATTCAGAGCAGGTGCTCACTCTCGACCGCTTGGCTAAAATACTGCGCAAGGAGCGTTTTGAAAATGGCTCGGTGGCTTTCGACCGCACTGAAGTGCGCTTCGATATCGATGAGAACGGACGCCCGATAGATGTCTACTTCAAGGAATCGAAGGACGCCAACAAATTGGTGGAGGAATTTATGCTGCTTGCCAACAAGAAAGTGGCTGAGCGAATCGGTATTCCGCCAAAAGGCAAGAAGGCAAAGGCATTCGTCTACAGAATTCATGATGTGCCCGACTCCGACCGACTCGAGAATCTCTCGACGCTTGTGCGCGTGTTCGGACATAAGATTAAGACAAAAGGCAATGCAAGCGATGTGAACAAGTCGCTTAATAAGTTGTTGCGCGACATTAAGGGCAGAGCCGAGGAGAACCTGCTGTCGATTCTCGCAATTCGTTCTATGGCTAAAGCAGTGTATTCCACAGTGAATATCGGTCACTACGGACTCGCTTTCGACTATTACACTCATTTCACTTCGCCTATTCGCCGCTATCCCGATATGATGGTGCATCGCCTGCTCGACAAGTATCTCAACGGCGGGCGCAGTGTGAATCAAGCCAAACTCGAGGAGGAATGTAAGCACTCGAGCGACATGGAGCAACTTGCTGCCGGAGCCGAGCGAGCTTCAATAAAATATAAGCAAGTGGAATATCTTGGCGAGCGTCTTGGAAAAGTATATGAAGGAACAATTTCGGGCGTGACAGAGTGGGGGCTTTATGTGGAAATCGATGAGAACAAGTGCGAGGGTCTTGTGCCTATCCGCGACCTCGACGATGACTATTACGAATTCGATGAAAAGAACTATCGCATGATAGGACGCAGACGTAACCGAGTCTATCAGCTCGGCGACCATGTGACTATTCAAATTGCTCGTGCCGATTTAGTGAAGAAACAGCTCGATTTTGTACTCGTAGATGAGAAAAATCCGGCAGGAAGCCACCACATCGACAGTGCGCCAATCACAATGTCGCGCTCACGGGCTGTGCAACCGGTAAAAGGAGCAAAGCACTCAAACAGCAAGAGTAATAGCAAAAGCAAGAAGAAACAAGGGAAGAAAAAACACTGATTGTGTGCCCCTATTTTGATTGCCGACCGAAAAAGCGGAATTAAATATGGATTTTTTTCTTTAATTGTTGTAAATGCGCTGAAAAAAAGGTAATTTTGTGAACAAATCGCGAAACAATCATTAAATAATAATAATTAATAACTAAATTCAGAACTACTATGTGGTTAACAAACTCTTCTGTAGGAAGAAAAGTGGTAATGTCGGTTACCGGACTTTTCTTAATCCTATTTGTGACCTTTCATGTGCTGATGAATGCGGTGGCGATATTTTGGCCTTGTGCCTATAACACCATCTGCGAATTCCTCGGTGCTAACTGGTATGCGTTGGTCGGAACTGCGGTACTTGCCGCCGGTTTTGTGCTTCACATCCTCTTTGCCTTTTGGCTTTCGTTGCAGAATCGCAAAGCTCGTGGCAATGATGCCTATCAGGTGAGCAAGCGCCCGAAAACAGTGGAATGGGCGTCGCAGAACATGCTCGTTCTCGGTATTATCGTGCTCTGCTTCATGGTTGTGCACTTTATCCAATTCTGGGCAAAGATGCAGCTTCCCGAAATGCTCGGCGAGGAGGTCGCACCCGGTATGGTGTATGTGTATGAGGCATTCAAGTGCCCGTGGACATTGCCAATCTACCTTATTGGCTTCGCTGCTCTTTGGTTCCACCTTACTCACGGTTTCTGGAGCGCA
>CAMEKH010000199.1 GCA_945921235.1 uncultured Prevotellaceae bacterium
CTTGGAGGAGCACCTGCCAAACGCCTTCCTGACCTTGAGCTGCTTTGTTCTTCTGAATTTCTGCGAAAGATTTGCCGGCATTGAGCATGTTGTGGATAGAGTCTTGCACCTTCTTGTCGCCTTGCACCATCATCACGTTAAGTTTCACGGAGTCCACTTCAAGTTTCTTTCCGTTGAGCTTCACGATAGTGTAGACATTTGAAGCAAATTTCGGAGTAGTTACAGCACCCACTTCGGCAGCTGTGATGAAGTTTTTCGTTTCGGTGTCGCGAATATCGCTTGCACGCACTTTTGTCTCGTTGATGAAGAGGTCGGAATTATTGCGCACCATATCCACGCCGGGAGCTGCGAGCAGAGCGGCGTAGGTGCTGTCAATCATGTCTTTAGCGGCGTTGAGGTCGGTAGTCGAGGGAGCGATGTCCACAGCGATAATGTGAGCCTGACGCATTTCGGTGTCAAGACGGAATTGAGCTTTTTCCTTGTTGTATTCTTCTTTGATTTCGGCATCGCTGACGGGATAGTCCTTATCGTTGAGCGAAGCGAAATCCTGCTTTACGAAGTTGATTGTGTTCACGGTAGCATTCTCTTCCCAAATCTCTTTTTTGTCGAGGTCGTTGGCTTGGAGAGAGCCTGCGATGAGGTTTTGCAGTTTCTCATATTTAAGGCTGCGTTCCACTTCGGCTTCCATGTCAATCCAGTTGTTACGAGCCTGAGCCACTTGGTCCTCGGGAATGCCGTATTTACCGGGGTTGAAGAGCATGTCGTGGAGCTGAGCGGGCGATTCGGCGCCGAGCTGGCGAGCGAATTGCACGATTTGCGGGCGAGCATTCTTTCCGGTCATAGCCTCCGTAAGCTCGTCGTCGGTAACGTAGATACCGAGGGCTTCAAGCTCGTTGTTGAGCAGAATCTCGCTCATCATCTGGTTCAGCACTTGGTTTTGAATTACAGCACCGTCCACGTTTTGTCCGCGTTCTTGTAGCTGTGCGCTCATCTTCTCGTAGCGGCGTTGGAATTCCATAGCGTCGATTTTTTCATTACCGACCTTTGCAATCGTGTTTCCATCGCCGAAGAATGTTCTGCCCGAGGTCAGGAAGTCGCCTAAGATGAATGCCAAAAGAGCGACACCGATAATGACCGTCAGGAAAACTGCTTTACTTCTAATTTTCTCTAAAGCTGCCATTTAAGTATTTAGTTTTTGTTATTTTTTCATATTTCTCCCCATGAAAAAGCGGTAGTGAAACTACTTTTTGCACAAGATAAAGCACGCAAAGATACCAAAATTTGTTTTTACTCACAAATATTTGTGTTATTTTCACGTTCAAGGAGTGAAATTTGTGTTCGAAAAGTGCATAAATGCGTGAAATAACGATGCCCGGGCGTTTTGAGTCGGGCATTTTTATCGAGGAATAGCGGCTTGGAATTATTCTTCGGGAGTGCTTACCGACTCGGAGATAAGCAGGAGTTTGTCGCCAATGTGCAGATGCATTGAGCCGTAGGGGATAAGATGCTTGGTGCCGCGCTTCACAATCATCACGAGAGTTCCTTTAGGCAGGTGCATATCTTTCAGTGTGTCGCCTCGGGCAATGTGCTCAGCGGTTATAGTGAGGTCGCTAAGGCTACTGTCGATGTCATCGGGCAGTTCCACGCCGAAATCGTTACCCTCTTTAGGCATTGGTGATGATAATTTCAGCGTGTCGGCCAATTTCGACACGGTGGTGCCTTGAAGGATAAGAGAAATGATGGTGATAAAGAACACGATGTTGAATATGCGGCTTGCGCCGGGCACATTTTCAACCACAGGGTAGGTGGCGAAGATTATGGGGACAGCACCGCGTAGTCCTACCCACGACACGAATAGGCGTGAGCGCATATTGATGCGCTTGCCGAATGGTAGCAGGCATAAAAATACGCTAATCGGGCGGGAGATGATAATCATGAAGATTGCAATGAGCGATGCCACGATAGCCACTTCGAGCATTTCGTGAGGATTAACGAGCAGACCGAGGCACAAGAACATGATGATTTGTCCGAGCCAAGTTAGTCCGTCCATAAAGGTGTACACTTCGCGGCGATATTTTATCTTGTTGTTGCCTACAATTATGCCGGCTATGTACACAGCGAGATATCCGTTGCCATGTAGCAAGTCGGTGAATGAATAGGTGAAGAATACGAAAGCAAGTAGCAGGATAGGGTAGAGAGCGTGGTTGTCGATGTTCAGGCGGTTAAGCATTAACACTGTGAGACGTCCGAGTGCGTAGCCTGCCACAGCACCTACGGCAAACTGAATGGCAAGTGAAGTTGCTATAGAGCTAATGCCCATATCAGATGAATTCACGAATTGAATCAGCATTATTGTGAGCATATAAGCCATGGGGTCGTTGCTCCCACTCTCAAGCTCGAGCATGGGGCGTAGGTGGTGCTTAAGATTGATTTTCTGTGAGCGCAGAATGGCGAAAACCGAAGCGGAGTCGGTCGACGACATTGTGGCGGCAAGGAGCAAAGAGGTGGTGAGAGGAAAATAGAGGTTGCTCCACGACATTCCCGAAATCCACCAGATGAATACTCCTGTGAGGATAGCCGTGAGTAGGACTCCTATTGTGGAGAGCATAATGCCGGGAGCTAAAATGGGCTTTATTTGGTGGAGTTTTGTGTCCATACCGCCTGAAAACAGAATCACGCATAGAGCCACCATGCCGATGAATTGCGCTTCGCCGGCGTTGTGAAATTGTATTCCCAGTCCATCGCTTCCAAACAACATTCCCACAAGGAGGAAAAGCAAGAGCGACGGCACGCCGAATCGGTAGCCCGTTTTTCCTACTACTATGCTCACGAATAGCAAAATTGAACCAATAAGAAGAATGTTTCCGGAGGTGAACAACATAAACGTAATCAATATGTGGTGTGTTGTGTGCTGAAATTAGTGCCTTTTAGCATTGCAACGACGCAGAGTACTACTTACGGCAATTGCATCACGAATGTTCAACAAATATAGCAATTTTTTTGTTCGTCGGAAAATGCATTGTGTTGTAAACGGCAATTTTCGTGTTCCCACATTCAAAAACGAAGTGCGAAAATTCTGTAGAAAAAGACTTGCGGTAAAG
>CAMEKH010000200.1 GCA_945921235.1 uncultured Prevotellaceae bacterium
CGCCTACAGCTTGGGACGGCTGGAACAACGATGGTGCAGGTTCTTATTATCACGTAGAGCAATTCAAGAGCAACACTCTGCTCGATTTCTATGCTAATTATAAGAAAGAACTTGAGTCGATTAAGTCGAACTTCGATGTAACGGCAGGTTACTCTTGGCAGCGTTTCTACCGCGATGGCTGGAACAACGGTACTGAATTCACCACCAACGGATTCAGCTCTCCGGTTCTCAATGCCGACGGAACGTACACCCTCGCCGAGGGCACAAAGCGCATTGGCACCACTTGGGCAAATCCCGAAACTACGCCATGGGCTTCGCACTTGCAGCTCCTCTCATTCTTCGGCCGCTTGAACTATACATTCATGGACCGCTACTTGATTACGGCTACCGTGCGCGGCGATGCTTCTTCGCGTTTCAGCAAGGATAATCGTTGGGGCGTGTTCCCGGCAGTAGCTCTCGGTTGGAAAATCACTGACGAGCCTTGGATGAAAGGTGTGAAAGACGTGATGAACGAGTGGAAACTCCGCTTAGGCTGGGGTGTAACAGGTCAGCAGGATTTGAACGATAATTACTATCCTTATCTTGCCTCCTACGTTCAGTCGGTTCAAGGTTCTCACTATCCTTGGGGAGCTACAGACAAATTCATCACCACTCTCTATCCTAACCCCTACGACTTGAATATCAAGTGGGAGGAAACTACTACTTGGAATGCCGGATTCGACTTTGCATTCCTCAACAATCGCATCACAGCAAGCCTCGAATACTACTTCCGCAAGACTAAGGACCTCTTGAGCTATGTGACTGTGCCTATCGGTTCCACTACTTCGAACATGATGGACCAGAACATCGGTACTCTCGAGAACCAAGGTGTGGAATTCAATATCACCGCTCGCCCCGTAGTCACCAAGGACCTTACTTGGACTGTTAACTACAATGTGGCTTACAACAAGAACAAGATTACCAAGCTGAACAACGATGGCTCTTACGTTCCCACCGGTGGCATTTCAGCCGGAACAGGCGGTACTTGCCAAGTTCATGCCGTGGGTTATCCCGCTAATTCATTCTTCTTGCTCGAGCAGGTCTACGATGCCAATGGCGATCCGGTGGAGGGCGTATATGTTGACCAAAACGGTGATGGCGTAATCAACGACGACGACCGCCGCATTCGCCACAGCAAAGACCCGAAGGTGACTATGTCGTTCAGCACTACTCTCAACTGGAAGAACTGGGACTTCGGTTTCTCACTTCGTGCCAACATAGGCAACTACGTCTATGCCGATGCTATTGCCGGAAACTCCAATATCGATGACACTTGGAAGAATGCCAAGGTCAACAACCTTATCGATGCCGGTGGTTACTACTTCAAGGGTACTGTCAACCCCACAGTAGGAATTCAAATGAGCGACTACTGGTTGCGCAATGCCAGCTTCGTGCGCTGCGAGAACATCACTCTCGGTTACACTTGGCCGAGCTTATTAGGCAATCAGCTCCGCCTCCGCGTGTACGGTGCAGTTCAAAATCCGTTTGTCATCACCAAGTATAAAGGTCTCGACCCCGAAAACAGCGATGGTATCGACCGCGACCTCTATCCTCGTTCTATCACAGGAACTCTCGGTGTAGTGGCTACTTTCTAAGTTGAGTCGTTTAACTTAAATAAAAGAAGTTATAGAAATGAAATCATATAAAAATAAAATATTTTCGGTTTTTTGCGCAGCGATAGCACTTGGTGCAACCTCCTGCGTAGGCGATTTGGACTTGATGCCTAATGACCCTAACACTATTACTGCCGGTAACCTCACTGAGGAGCAGTATGAGGGTGTGTTGGCAAAGTGCTACTCGGGAATGGCTGTTTCAGGACAGTATGGTCCCGATGGTGCCTCCGATATCTCAGGTCTCGATGGCGGTACAAGCCAGTACACTCGCGGTATTTTTATGCTCAATGAATTCACTACCGACGAGTCGAAGTGGATTTGGAAGGATGCGGGCGTTTTCGACCTTGTAACCGACACTTGGAGTAAAGGTAACGCCAATATTTTCGGTACTTACAGCCGTATGTACGTTCACATTGCTATTTGCAACGACTTCCTGCGCCTCGTGAAAGGCAACGGCGCTTACCAAGATATGGCTCTCGAAGCACGCACTCTCCGTGCAATGAGCTATTACAACATTATCGACCTCTTTGGTAAGGGTGGTTTTGTCACTGAAGACGACGCTCCAGGTACTTCGCCCGTGCAGAAGAGCCGTGCAGAGCTTTATCAGTGGCTTGCCGGCGAGCTTGAAGACTTGGTGGCTACTATGAGCGATGCCACTCCCAAGTATGGTAGACATTATTGCTCGCCACAGAGGCGAGGGCTTCGAAGGCTCAGGTCTTGTGCCTCATTATTTGTGGGTGTTCTGCGGCGACAACGACGTGTATATGCCGGGTGGTGGCGACGTGAACGAAATCCTCTGGGGTATTGCTTACGATGCCGTGCAGACTCAGCCTTACGGCGGTACCACATTCCTCTGCTGTGCCGGTGTGAGCAACCTTACCCTCGATAACGATGGCGCATCGATGAATTGCGAGGACTACGGCTTGAATCAGCAATGGGGCTGTATGCACGCCACTCCGCAATTCTCCGACAAGTTCCTCCGCGAACAGCAAGATGTGCGCTGGTCGATGTGGAAAAAGGAAGCTGACGGCTTTGCCAAGGAGAATACCAACTTCACGAAGTTCATCGATGGTTATGGTGTAGTTAAGTTCACTAACCTTCTCCGCGACGATGTGGCTACAGGCTCAATGAAAGTGGGTGAAATTACCAAATTCCCGAATACCGACCTCCCGCTTATCCGCTTGGCCGACGTTTACTTGATGTATGCCGAGTGTGCTATGCGCGGTGCTGCCGACAAGGCTAAGGGCGTGGAATATGCAAACTATGTGCGTAAGCGTGCCGGCGTTTCGGCTTGGACTGCCGCCGACCTCACCGAGGAAAATATCCTCGACGAGCGTTGCCGCGAGCTTTACTGGGAGAATGTGCGCCGCACCGACCTTGTGCGCTTCGGCAAGTTCACAAAGGGCTATACTTGGTCGTGGAAGGGTAATACACCTGAAG
>CAMEKH010000201.1 GCA_945921235.1 uncultured Prevotellaceae bacterium
GTGGATAGGGTTATACTTGAAAGTGATGTATCCATAGGCATCGGGAGTGCGAAACATTCGCTTCACCGGCGGCACATCGGGGTTATCGCTCCACGTTTCGGGTTGCTTGTAGCGGCTGCGTTGCAGCGTGAAGCCCGCTTGCAATTGCATGTCGTGAGAAAACACCGCACGAGCCTCCAAATTAGCCCCCATCACGCGTGCGCCGCTACCATTGTAGCGTTCGAGCACCTTATTGCCCTTATCATCGGGTTCATCGAGCTGTCGCAACGTGAACACATCGCTCAAATCGGTGAAAAAGCCTTCGATGAGGAAATTCGTCTGAACCGAGCCGAAATTATGGTATAAATCGCCTGAAAGACTAACGCTATTTGAACGTTCCTCCTTTAAATCATCGGCAAGCACCGTCACCACACGCTCACCACCCACCACGGCAATGTGGAAATCCTCGTCGAAAGCCTGCGGGGCACGGAATCCGCTCGAATAAGTGAGGCGGAAATTCATGTTTTTCGATGGATTAAATCGCACATTGGCACGAGGCGAGAAAATGGCGTGCTTAACAAGCGTGTGCTTGTCGAGACGTCCGCCCACAAGGAATCCCCATCGGTCGGTGCGCCATTCATTTTGCAGATAAGCACTATAGTTGTGAACTTTTTGTAGCACATCGTGGTCGTATCCCACCGACACGTCGCGCAGATAGTTGTATTTATGTTCCACTCCGGCAACCAGCTCGGCAGGCATGAACCACAGACGTTTCCATTGGCGAGTGTACTGTGCGCCGCTCACAATCACGAAATCCTTCGTCATACCGTATGCGTTAAGGTCATGTCCGCCACCATAGTAGCTGTCGCGCTTGGTGTTTTGGAAAGAGGAGAACACATTGAATTTATTCAATTCATCGCGAGAGTAGATGTCGAAATTCACTCCGCCGCCATGAATTTCATGGTCGGTTTGTTCGGCAATTTCAGCCTCATGCGGAGGATTATCGATGTTGTCGCCGCCACGGCGAAATTCCTTCACGCCATGATATTGCACCGTGAGCCGAGAGAGGTCGGAGGTGCGTAAAAACGAGCGGAATCCCACGGTTTTCGATTTGAGCATAGGAATTTCGGAAAAGCCATCGTCATCGTGGTCGTAGCTGCATCTGTTGCGGTTTTGTCCGTAGAAGAAAATACCGGCACGGTGATTCTCGCTCACGAGCGAAGCATTAAGCGTGGTGTTATTGTCGAGAGCACCCGAGATGCCCATAGATGTGATGTTGTGCGCCACTTCGGCAGAGTTAATAATAGGGTCTTTTGTGATAATATTCACGGTGCCACCAATCGAAGAAGAGCCGAAAAGAGCCGAGCCGCCACCGCGAATCACCTCCACGCGCTCAATCATGTTGGCAGGAATCTGTTCAAGTCCGTAGACGCCCGTAAGAGCCGAGTAGACGGGGCGGGAGTCCATGAGAATCTGCGAGTAATGCCCGTCGAGACCATTTATTCGCACTTGTGTGAAACCGCAGTTCTGGCAGTCGTTTTCCACCCGCACGCCGGGTTGATAGCTAAGACCTTCGGCAAGGCAAGAAGCCCCCACCATGTCGAAGACCTGATTGTTCAGCACGCTAACCAAAGTAGAGCTGTTGCGACGTTTAACCTCACTTTTATTTCCCGTCACAACAACCTGTTCGAGAAGCAACATATCCTCAACGACCTCAAAATTCACGTTTACAGTGCCTTTGACGTCGATTCTCTTCATTTGCGTAACATATCCTATTCCCGACACTTCGATAGTGTATTTTCCGCTTTTCACATTGTCGATGCGAAAATGCCCCGATTCATCGGAGTAAGTTCCATAGGTAGAACCCTTAATTGCGATAGTAAGATAAGGAATATGCTTGCCTGTAGCCTTGTCGACCACATGACCGGTGATGGTGGCGGCATGCACGCCTACCACACACATTGCCACACAGAGCAATGTGATAAAAAGTTTTGTTTTTATCATTTGAAATTGAATTTATTGAATACTATTTGTGGTTTTCTCGCGAAAAAACAATAAGTAGTCAATAAACAGGAGGGGCGCGCAGAGAAATCGCTGAAAGACAGCGCAAAGCAACACTCCGGTATGTGCCGATACATACCACGGCAATCAGAATGAATTGCGCTGCGATAGCAACAATCTCGGCAGGGCAACAGAAAACAGCGCTGTTGAGTAGCGAAATGGTTTGCAATGCCGCCGAGGAGTGAGAGTGACCGCTACCGCTACCGCTGAAAGGGTGGGAGTGAACAATCATCACATTGTCCACATAGTGCACGTGTGTGCATAGATTATTGCCTGCGTAGAAGCCTATGAAAAGCATCGCAAGCAAGAAAGCAATAATCCTATGTCGTCTTTCAGCCAATAGTGTGATTTTGATATTAAAAAAAGCAGTAATCGCTTTTGATTGCTGCTTTTTCACTATTAATTCAGTGACTCCTACAGGATTCAAACCTGTAACCTTCTGATCCGTAGTCAGATGCTCTATTCAGTTGAGCTAAGGAGCCGTTTTGCGAGTGCAAAGATACAAATTATTTTTCAAATGCAAGAGTTTTGGGCGATTTTTTTGAAAAAAATTTTTTAAATTTGCCGTATGGAGAAAAAAGAGCTGTATATATTCAACCCCGAGAACGACCTTGCGCTTGCATTTGGAGAGGAAGGCTACACCGCGCCACCCGCAGCGCGACAGCTGAGGCGCGACTTGCAGATGCTTCCGGCGTGGTATGCGCCATGTGGGTCAACAATAATGTCGGAAAATTGCGGCATTGATGCAGAGTGGCTTGAAGCGATGCGAGCGACGTTTGGGGTTGATATCAGCTGTATGGCACGGAATCATCTCCAAAATCATCAGTTTGAATACAAGCCGTGGGGTTGGAATCTTGATTTGCGGCGCAGGTTGATAGGCGAATGTGTGGCAGAGGAGCAACTTCCGTCGGTGAGCTACATAGACAAATTGCGGGAATTGTCGCACAGAGCGATAACGATAAAGTTGCATCAATATATATCGAGCGTAATTAATTATCCCTTGCCGCCGTGTCCGGTAGAGTTGCGAAC
>CAMEKH010000202.1 GCA_945921235.1 uncultured Prevotellaceae bacterium
GAAGTGACTCCCGAGCAGAATTTCCTGAACATCGGCGAGCGGTGCAACGTGGCAGGAAGCCGCAAATTCCTGCGACTTATCAACGAGAAGAAATATGATGAAGCCGTGGAGATTGCTCGCCGCCAAGTTGCCGATGGGGCGCAAGTTATCGACGTGAATATGGACGATGCCATGCTCGACGCTCCTGCCGAGATGTCGCACTTCCTTCGCCTGCTTGCCACCGAACCCGACGTGGCAAAAGTGCCTGTGATGATTGACTCCTCAAATTGGGACGTGATTACCGCCGGATTGGAGTGGCTGCAAGGTAAGGGCATTGTTAACTCCATAAGCCTCAAAGATGGTGAAACGGTGTTCTGCCGCAAAGCCGAATATGTGAAGCGAATGGGGGCTGCCGTGGTGGTAATGGCGTTCGACGAAAGCGGGCAAGCCGACACTTTGGAACGCAAAATAGAGGTTTGCAGCCGTAGCTACAAAATTCTTACTGAAAAAGTGGGATTCAACCCTCAAGACATCATTTTCGACCCTAATGTGCTCGCAGTGGCAACCGGCATAAGCAGTCACAACAACTATGCAGCCGATTTCATCAACGCCGTGGCGTGGATAAAGAACAACCTGCCGGGAGCAAAAGTGAGCGGTGGCGTGAGCAACCTTTCTTTTTCTTTCCGCGGCAACAATTATGTGCGCGAAGCTATGCACTCGGCTTTCCTTTTCCATGCCATTGCCAAAGGACTCGACATGGCTATTGTGAATGCCGGAGCAATAATGCCCTACGATGATATTCCCGCCGATTTGCGCTCGGCTATTGAAGATGTGATTTTTAACCGCTCGGAGAATGCCACCGATGCTCTTGTGGCCTTGGCTGATTCGCTGAAGGCTGAAGGCTCGGCATTGGCGACCGCCTCTCACGCCTCCGACCTTGCCACAAAATCGCCCGACGAATGGCTCTCGACAATGATTGTGAAGGGACTGACCGAAGGGCTGGAAGATACGCTTGCCGAAAACTACAAGCTGCTTGGCTCGGCAATGGCTGTTATCGACGGTCCGCTAATGGCGGGCATGAACCATGTGGGAGCACTTTTTGGCGCCGGAAAGCTGTTCTTGCCTCAAGTGGTGAAAAGTGCTCGCACCATGAAGCAGGCTGTGGCGTGGCTGAATCCGCTAATCGATGCCGACCGCAAGCGCGAAGGAAGTGCGAAAAAAGCCGGACGCATAGTGCTCGCCACCGTGAAAGGCGATGTGCACGACATTGGCAAGAATATTGTGGCGGTGATTTTGCGATGCAATGGCTTCGAGGTTATCGACCTCGGGGTAATGGTTCCTCCCGAAACGATAATCAATGAGGCTATTGAGCAAAATGCCGACATTATTGGCGTGAGCGGGCTTATCACTCCTTCGCTCGAGGAAATGAGACATCTTGCGGCTCTCATGGAGACTCGAGGTCTCGACATTCCGCTCATGGTGGGCGGTGCCACTACTTCCGAGCTGCACACCGCTGTGAAAATAGCTCCCGAATATCACGGTCCGGTGGTGTATACCCGCGATGCGGCTTTAATGCCTGTGGTGGCTCAGCAACTACTTGCCGACCGCAATGGCTTTATGCAGCAGTGGAAAGAACGCCAGAATTCTCTGCGACTTTCGCACAATAGCGGCTGCGAGCTGATACCTATTGAGGAAGCTCGCTCGCTGAAACCGCAGCTCACATACTCACCCACAATTCCTGCTCGGCTCGGCATTACGCCAATAACGATTCCGGTGGCTGAAGCAAGGAAATATATCAATCGTATTCCTTTTCTTGCCGCTTGGAAGGTGAAACCTCACTCCGAAGAGGCTGAAAAGCTGATTTCGGAAGCGGAGTCACTCCTCGACCGACTTTGTGAGGCTGAATGTGAGGCTAAAGCTATTATAGGATTATGGACGGCAACGTCTTCCGGCGACGATATCCTGATAAATAACTCTGTAACAATTCCCACTTTGCGATGCCAGCGTCGTTGCGACAATGGTGTGCAACTTGCACTCAGCGACTTCATAGCTCCTGCAAGTAGCGGAATTGCCGACTACATCGGCACGTTTGCTGTGACCATCGACAAAAAAATTCAGCAAATGATTGACGATGCAAAGAATGTGGGCGATGAATATGAAGCAATAATGCTTCAAACCGTAGCCGACCGCATAGTGGAGGCTTCGGCTGAAATCATGCATCGCCGGGTGCGCACCGAGCTTTGGGGCTATGCCGATGCTTCCACCGAGAATGGAAATCCCGAGAACGTGTTGCGCCAGAACTATCAAGGCATACGTCCGGCGGTGGGCTATCCTTCGCTCCCCGACCAAAGTGTTATTTTCGACATAGACAGACTTATGCCTCTCACCGATATTGGCATCTCACTCACCGAAAACGGGGCTATGAGTCCGGCTTCGAGTGTCAGCGGACTGATTTTCTCTCACCCCGAGAGTCACTACTTCATGGTAGGTCCGGTAGGCGATGACCAACGATGCGATTATGCCCTGCGCCGCCATGTGTCGGTAGAGGAATTGAAGAAATGGCTACGATAAAGCCGCTTCAATAACAGCTACATTTCCCAACCGCCCGGCATTCTTCCTCCAAGCCGTTACCGCACTGCACAGGCTTACACTATTGCCGGGCGATGACCACTGTTGTAATAGCTGAGTCCTGCGGCATTAAGCTCGGCAGGGTCGAAGATATTGCGCCCGTCGACCACAATATTGCCTTTCATAGCTTTCTTAACCACCTGCCACGACGGCAGACGGAATTCTTTCCATTCAGTTACAATGACGAGTGCATCGGCATCGAACGACGCATCATAAATGTCCTTTGCAAAGTCGATGCTGCCACCCAAGCGGCGTTTTGCCTCATTCATGGCTATAGGGTCGTAGGCTTTAACCTTGCACCCGGCACAGAGCAGTTCATCGATAAGCACCAGCGACGGAGCTTCGCGCATGTCATCGGTTTCGGGCTTGAAAGCGAGTCCCCAGACAGCAATAGTAGCCCCTTTCAAAGCCTCTGCGCCACCCATAGCCGCTTTCAGCTTTTTGAAAAG
>CAMEKH010000203.1 GCA_945921235.1 uncultured Prevotellaceae bacterium
CTCCGCCCGACTGCAAGGCGGTGGTGATGATAAAAAGTGCAAAGGAGGGTGCCGCAGAGGAGATGTTTGGAATTGCCGACAGCTCAACCGGCGAAGTGGCTAAGAGCCTCGAATTCGGCAGCTACACCTACCGCATATTTGCCGAAAACTACCATGAAAGCAGCGGACGCATTATCCTCGATGACCGTAATGCTCTACTCACCGAGAAGATTGCTTTGAAACCCAATTTCGCTTCGGTGACACTCTCGGTCGATTCCGATGCCGACATCTATGTGAATAATGAATTGAAAGGCACAAGGACATGGTCGGGAATCTTAAAATCGGGAAATTATCAAGTGGAGTGCCGGCAAAAAAATCACAAGCCCTCAATGCAATATATCACTGTGGAGGAAAATGAACCACTTACTTTGACGCTGACCCCGCCTACCCCAATTGAAGGTGTACTCTCGGTGACTTCTTTGCCGCTCGATGCGCATATTAGCGTAGATGGAGTGGATTTCGGCCTTACGCCACGTAATTTAGACATCATAATCGGTCAGCACAATGTGACAGTGACAAAAAAAGGATATTTGCCATTTAGTCAGCGAGTTGATGTCGGTGAGAATCAAACGGTTGACATCAGTGCCATTCTTGTTAAGGACAAACCCGAAAATTCCAATAAGGAAATACTTCCTAAGAAAAACGTTAATAAGGAGAGCTTATTGAAGCGTAATATGGCGTATCTACAAGCCGGAGCAAAAGTGGGAACGCTTATTGGTGCGGGTGTGAATATAGGCGGCTACATTTGTAACTTCAATGTGGAGGCTTCATTCACTATGGGACTGAAGAGCGAAAAATTCTATGCAAAATCTACACAGGAGAATATAAATAGCCTTGAGGAGCTGAAGCCTATGATTTTCGGAGGACGAATTGGCTATGGTATTATGGGAGGGAAGCGTATGCGCATTACACCGCAAGTGGGCGTGTCGGCAGTGTTGGTGAAAGATGATGTTATTCAGACGAGTGCACTCTGTGCCACCGTGGGTGTGCGTGCCGAATATGCTTTCAGTAGTCATTTCGGCGTGAGTGCCACCGGCGAGGGCTGCTTTGCGATGAGCAAGAAAGATGCTTTTGAGAAAGTGGCTGAGTTCTCTTCGAAAGTGAAAGGTTGGGCCACGGGTGGAAACATCAGCTTGGGCATATATGTTTCATTCTAAAAAATTTAAAACGGAAAAATCATGAAACTGAATAATTTAATTAGAATACTGCTCGTTGCAATAATAGTATTGTGTGCTATATCGTGCGCCGACGAGAAATTGCCAAATGATATAATTTTCAGCTACGAGCAGGGTGGCAATGAGCAGGGTGGTAATGAGCCGGCACCCGACCCAATCACTAATGTAAAAGTCATAACGGTGAATGGCGTGTCGTTTAAAATGATAAAAGTGGAGGCGGGGACATTCACTATGGGAGCAACATCGGAGCAGACGGGAGCAGATAGTAATGAATCACCGGCACATCAAGTGACATTGACGAAGGATTACTATATGGGAGAAACAGAGGTAACACAGGCATTGTGGTATGCCGTGATGGGTCAGAAGCCCACAGCCGATGGATACCAATGGATAAATGAAAGAGGTCTTGGCGATAATTATCCTGCATATAGTATCTCATGGAACGATTGCCAGGAGTTTATAACGAAGTTGAATCAATTAACGGGACTAACATTCCGCTTGCCGACCGAGGCGGAGTGGGAGTATGCCGCCCGTGGTGGCAACAAGGCTACTACACAGACGCTCTATAGCGGCAGCAGCACAATAGACGATGTGGCGTGGTACACAAGTAACAGCTCATCGAGCACACACATTGTAGCCGGGAAGAAGGCGAATGCGCTTGGGCTGTATGATATGAGTGGCAATCTTTATGAGTGGTGCAATGACTGGTATGGCAGTTATAGCAGTAGTCCGCAGACTGACCCTACAGGACCTTCGGGTGGGTATAACCGCGTGTTGCGCAGTGGTAGCAGGGGCTACAGCGCTACTTACTGCCGCGTAGCGGCCCGTAACTACAGCTCTGTGTCTAACCGCTTCAACAACGTCGGTATGCGCCTGGTCCTTGGGGAACCACTTCCCGAACCGGAACCTGAACCGGAGCTGGAGGAAACTAAGACTGTCACAGCCAATGGCGTGACATTCAAGATGAAGCTTGTGGAGGCGGGGACATTCACTATGGGAGCAACATCGGAGCAGACTGGGGCTGACAGTGATGAATCTCCTGCACATCAGGTTACTTTGACCCAGGATTACTATATGGGAGAGACAGAGGTAACACAGGAATTGTGGTATGCCGTGATGGGTCAGAAGCCCACAGCCGATGGAGACCAATGGTCTTCCAAATACGGACTTGGCGACAATTATCCGGCTTACAATATCTCATGGAACGATTGCCAAGAGTTTATAACGAAGTTGAATCAGTTGACGGGATTGACATTCCGCTTGCCGACAGAGGCGGAGTGGGAGTATGCCGCCCGAGGCGGCAACAAGGCTACTACACAGACGCTATATAGCGGCAGTAACACAATCGGCGATGTAGCATGGTATGAGAATAACAGCTCATCAAGCACACAGATTGTGGCCGGGAAGAAGGCAAATGCGCTTGGGCTATATGATATGAGTGGCAACTTATTTGAGTGGTGCAATGACTGGTATGGCAGCTACAGCAGTGGGGTGCAGACAGATCCTATAGGACCTTCGAGTGGGTCTGACCGCGTGTTGCGCGGTGGTGGCTGGCTCATCAACGCTACTTACTGCCGCGTAGCGAACCGTGGCAACGGCTATGTGAATTACCGCCTCATCTACATCGGTATGCGCCTGGCTCTCACAGCGAAATAAAAAGAAAGACACCGCTCGCTATGGTGCGTTGGGAGGGATTGCGAGTGGAGCGAGCAGGCGTGCCGGAGGTACGCGATTATGGAAGCAACAGCCTGTGTTGCCATAATTTATTGAAAATATGGGTGCATAATTGGATAAAGGTGGAATACACTAAATTTGTTGTATTTGTCCTCGATTTG
>CAMEKH010000204.1 GCA_945921235.1 uncultured Prevotellaceae bacterium
CTTCACACCCACAAGAAGCATGAAGAGCTTTATTTCTTCTTGAGCGGAGAAGGAGAGTTTCAGGTCGATGGCAAGATAATCCCCGTTGGGGAGGGCTGCGTGGTGCGCGTGGCACCCGAGGGACGTCGCGCAGTGCGTAACAATGGCACTCAACCACTTGTTATGCTTTGCGTGCAGTATCTCGGGGGTACATTCACGGCAGCCGACGCAGCCGATGGTAACATGGTGAATGAACCTGTGAAGTGGTAATTACTTCGTAACGGGAATTTTGTCGATGCGGCGCTGATGCCGTCCGCCTTCAAAATCGGTTTCAAGGAATGCTTTCACTATTTCTATAGCTTCAGCGTTGCTGATGAAGCGACCGGGCAAGGCGAGCACATTGGCATCGTTATGCATACGGGCAAGGCGAGCAATTTCGGGAATCCAGCAAAGAGCCGAGCGAATGCCTTGGTGCTTGTTGAGAGTCATGTTTATGCCTTCGCCGC
This sequence comes from uncultured Prevotellaceae bacterium, assembly GCA_945921235.1. Classification (GTDB taxonomy): domain Bacteria; phylum Bacteroidota; class Bacteroidia; order Bacteroidales; family Muribaculaceae; genus CALZFJ01. Next base: position 486 of record CAMEKH010000204.1, read on the forward strand.
TGCCGCAAATTCCTATACCCGGATAACAATCTCCGCTTTCCACTGCGAGTGCACAGGGATGAGCGAAGTCGGGATAATCGCAACTTTCATTGCTGTGCGTGCCGAAGTCGCGCACAGCAATTCCTACGCTTTTCAAGTAATCAATCACTGCGAGTTTCGTTTCATATCCGGCGTGGTCGCAGCACACAGCCACCGGCTTGTTTTCTTTTATAATCGACATATTGTTTTTAACTATTGACTTGTTGTGAAAAATAAATTGCTGTAATTTTAGCGTGTGCAAAAGATGTTCATTCCTCTAATGCTCGCACTATTCAGCTTCGTGCTGAGAGCCTTTCAGCCATTGGTCGAACCACTTGAAAAATTCGCGCTGCCAAAGCACGGCATTCTGCGGCTTCAGAATCCAGTGATTTTCGTCGGGGAACACAAGCATGCGGCACGGAATGCCACGCAAGCGAGCGGCATTGAAAGCCATCATTCCTTGCGAAGCGAGAATTCGGTAGTCTTTTTCGCCCACGGTGACCATAATCGGTGTGTCCCACTTGTCGACAAATTTGTGAGGAGAATTAGCAAAAGAGCGTTGAGCCACGGCGTTCTCCTTGTCCCAGAATGCGCCTCCGAGGTCCCAATTGGCAAACCACATCTCCTCGGTTTCGAGATATTGCGATTCGGTGTTGAAAATTCCGGCGTGAGCAAGCAGAGCGGCAAAGCGGTGCTCATGATGCCCTGCCAACCAGTAAATGGAGAATCCTCCATAGCTTGCGCCCACGGCACCTATTTTCTCGACATCGATAAAAGGCTCTTGCTTCATGTAATCCACTGCACTGAGGTAGTCTTTCATGTTCTGACCGCCATAATCGCCCGAAATCTGAGCATTCCATTCCGTTCCGAATCCCGGCAGTCCGCGGCGGTTAGGAGCAATGACTATGTAGCCCTGCGAAGCCATTACGCGCAGATTCCAGCGATAAGACCAGAATTGGCTTACCGGACTTTGCGGACCGCCTTGACAATAGAGTAGAGCAGGATATTTTTTATTGGGGTTGAATTTAGGAGGATACACCACCCAAGTAGTCATCAGCTTACCGTCGGTAGTCGGCACAAGGCGTTTTTCCACTTTCACCGGATTCAGCTTAGAGAGAAGCTCATCGTTCACGGTGGTGAGTTTTTTCACCTGCTTGCCTGCCGACACGCAGAATATTTCGTTAGGCTCGCACATAGAGTGACGCAAGGTGAGCACGTCGCCGTTGGCGGCAGGAATCACATCGGCGTAGTCGAATTGACCATCGGCAATAGTGTCGACAGCCTGAGTGGCAATGTCGATGCGGAACATAGGTATGGTGCCTTTGAACGGAGCCACGAAAGCAATAGCTTTCTCATCGGTGGTCCACGCTATTTTGTCCACAGAGTAATCCCAGTTGGCGGTGAGGTCGGTTTTCACGCCCGATTGCATATCCATGATGAAAATGCGGTTCTTGTCGCTCTCATAGCCGTCGTGTTCCATAGAGAGCCAAGCGAGATATTTTCCCGACTTGGAGAAAACGGGGTTAGTGTCGTAGCCCATCATACCTTCGGTGAGGTTCTTGGTGCTCTTCGATTCAATGTCTTACTGGTATAAGTTGGAATTAGTTGAAACGGAATATTCCATTCCGGTCTTTTTGCGCGACACATACACCAAGCTCTTTCCGTCGGGAGCCCACGATAGCGACTCCACGCCGCCGAAAGGCTTCATAGGAGCCTCATAAGGTTCACCCTCCATAATGTCGGTGATACTTGAGAGTTGCTTACCGTCGAAATCGGCGATGAACGGGTGCGGGATTTGTTCCACCCATTCGTCCCAGTGCTTATACATCAGGTCATTGATTATGCGTCCGGAAGTCTTGTCGAGGTCAGGATATTGCTCTGAAGCGGTTTTCCCGGCTTTCACTTGCGAGATAAAAACTACTTTAGTTTCGTCGGGAGAGAAAAGAAAGCCGTCGACACCATTCTCCACGTCCGACACCTTCTGTCTGTTTGAGCCATCGGCATTCATAGTGAACATCTGCATATTGTCGCCATCGCGATAGAGGAAAGCAATTTTCTTGCCACCCTCAATCCACACTGCATTCTGCTCTGAGTAGGGCGACTTTGTGATACGTGTGGGGTTAGAGCCGTCGATATCCATTACCCACAGTTCGCGGTTGGATTTGTTCTGTTCGATGCTCTCGAAAGACACTCCATAGAGCACCTTTGAGCCGTCGGGCGAAATCTGAGGCTCGCTAACGCGCCCGAAAGCCTCGAGCAGTTCGGGAGCGAAATGTCCATTTTCCACAGTCACCTCAGGCTTCTCGATTATAGGAGCCTCGTTGGAGGTAGAGTTGCATGCAGCAGTTCCTGATAAAACCACTAATGATGCCATAATCTTATTGAAATTCATAAAAATATAAAGTGTTAAAATTTAATCGTGGTGCAGAGTGTGGAGATAATTTGCATAATAGCAAATGTATTGCAAAATTAGTGCAAGGTGAGCGTAAAGGCAAATAAAAACGAAAGTTTTTAATTTGCTTTACCG
>CAMEKH010000205.1 GCA_945921235.1 uncultured Prevotellaceae bacterium
ACTTGTGCGAAACGTGGAAACGTGGGTAACGCACTCTATGAAGAGCGGGAAAATAACACCCGAGGAGGGGCGCGAATTCTTGAGCAATTACCGCTCGGGACTGTATGGTTACACTTATCTTGAAAAAGACTGACACACAGGGGGGAGGAACGAACGGAGGTGAGATACTTTATGCGTTTGGCATATAACGGGGCCGACTATCACGGCTGGCAGTCGCAACCTAATGCTACGACGGTGCAGGAGAGTGTGGAATGCGCATTGTCGACGGTGCTTCGTGTGCCTACTGCCGTGACCGGTGCCGGGCGCACCGATGCCGGAGTGAATGCCGCTATGATGATAGCCCACTTCGACACTGCCGAGCCGATAGCCGATGCTCCACAGCTTGTGCGCAAGCTCAACAGCATTCTCGGCAACGATATCGTGGTGTATAAAGTATTTCCGGTAGCCGACGATGCCCATGCTCGCTTCGATGCCACCGGGCGCACATATAAATACTTTGTGGCAGAGGAGAAGTCGCCTTTCGACTATCGCTTTGCCTGGCAATGCCGGGTTCCCCTCGATTATGAGTTGATGAACGAGGCAGCGGCGAAACTCATGGACTACACCGACTTCACCAGCTTCAGCAAGCTACACACCGATGTGGCAACCAACAATTGCCGAGTGACCTATGCCCGCTGGAACCTTGAGGACAAGCACAGAGTGTTCACCGTGACTGCCGACCGCTTTCTGCGCAACATGGTGCGCGCCATTGTAGGCACGCTTGTGGAGGTGGGACGCCACAAAATAGGCGTCGACGACTTTTGCCACATAATAGAGAGCAAAAATCGCTGTTCGGCAGGAACATCGATGCCCGGCAATGCGTTGTTTTTGTGGAATATCACATATCCCTATAAAATAGAATGAGCGAAGTTAATAACGATTATGATTTATGCTATGAACATAAAAAGAACACTAATTTCGGCTGTACCGGCAGTGGCAATGCTTACGGCTAATGCCGACACTTACACGTGGTCGCGCTACGACCTCACTTTCGAGGTGCCAAACGGCGGTTTCGTGACCTATAATTCATCGAGCGTATTTGAAATACAGTGGCACGATTTCACTGTGTCGATTCGGCTTTTTGATAAATCGGGAGCCGATGATAATTTCATGAAATACAATCTGCGGAAGATGGCGGCCGGATACAATATGTTCGACACTCAGCTCCGCAAGAGCGATGTGAAAGGATTCAAAGGCTATAATCTGAACGGTACGCTCCCCGACGGCACACGCGCCTGTCTCAGCAACCTCATTTCAAAAAAGACCAACCTTGCATTGCAGGTGGAAATAAACTACCTTGCAGGCTCGGAAGAAGTGGTGGGGAAGGTGCTCAAGAGCTTTGTGGAAGGGAAAAAGCAGAAGGTGAAAAAGGAAAAACGCCCCAAGCAGAAGGTGCAGAAGAAAGGCGCCAAGCCCAAGCCCATAAAGCCCGGCACGGTCGATGACGAGCCAATTCTTAAAACCTACGATATATAGCGCGTGATAAAGAAACAAATGAGAATATAAACTCTGTAAAAACATAAAAAAGATATTATGAAGTTGGACCGTAAAAAGAAAAACATTCTCGCAATAGCGGGCATTGTGGTGGGATTGGCACTGATGTCGCTGATGATTTTCACCACTTTGGAATCACGGCGGCAATTTGAGGAAGCTACAGCCGTCAATGAGCAACTGAAATTGCAAAACGAGCAGCTTCAGCTCGCCGGAGAGTATGAACAATTGAATAGCCAATTCAAGAACTATGAGAGCCAGACGCAATATATCAACAACGACTCGATTCTCATAAAGTATGGCGAGGCAAAGGATAAAGTGGAGAAACTGCTCACCGAGCTGAAGACACAGAAAATCACGAGCCAGCGCCGAATCAAGCAGTTGCAAGACGAAATAAAGACTCTCAAGGGACTGATGAAGCACTATGTGGAGATTATCGACTCCTTGGGCAAAGAGAATGCCGGACTTCGTGCCGAGAATGCCGAAATACGCCAAAGAAACCAGGAACTCAACTCGCAGGTGAACGAGGTGTCGGCAAAAAATGAGAATCTCTCCAAGCGCATGACACTTGCCGAGAAACTTAATGTATCAGCCCTTACGCTCACACCGCTGAAGAGTAGCGGAAAGCAGGAGAAGCGCATCGGCAAGGCAAAACAGCTGCGCGTGACATTTACTATTCCGCAGAACAATTCCACCCCTGTGGGCGAAAAGACGCTCTATGTGCGCATCACCAATCCCGAAGGCTCGCTCCTCGGCTCGCAAGGCTCATTCCCCTTTGAAGGCGGCAATATACCCTTCACCGAGCGCAAGATAATAGAGTATGACGGACAGGAAATAGCTGGAATCTCGATTTATTGGAATGTGAACTCGGTGCTCAATCCGGGGCAATACACAGTGGAGGTGTTTGCCGATAATTATCGCTTGGTGTCGAAGAAATTCAATTTCGATAAATGATATTGAAGTGTTGCCGAGATACCTGAGCTACGGCTGTAATAAAGAAATCGGCAAAAATAGAGAATAAAAATTTGCGGCGTTAACCTGCTGAAAAATAGCAGTGTGACGCCGCAAATTTGTGGGGCGGCGAGCCGTCGGAGTAAAAAACTTGGCTGAAAAATTTGTCAATTCGGCAAAAATGCCTACCTTTGCAGTCGGGTAAGTCCTATACGACCAGCTCCTTGTCAACTCCCCCAGGTCTTGACCGAAGCAAGGGTAGCAGGTTGTAGCGGTGCGATGTAGATAGCTTACCCATCTGCCTCTTTAGCTCAGTTGGCCAGAGCACGTGATTTGTAATCTCGGGGTCGTTGGTTCGAATCCGACAAGAGGCTCAAAAGCGATGCAACACAGCCTATTGTGTTGCATCGTTTTTTTGTACAGCCGATTTTCCTGTTGGTGTTTCCGTTGGTCAGTAGAAAATTAGGGCTCAGCGGAAGATTAGTGGGGGATTAAAGAAAAAATATCTATCTTTGCAGC
>CAMEKH010000206.1 GCA_945921235.1 uncultured Prevotellaceae bacterium
GCCATTTCCCGCTCTTGCTGGTCGAGTCCGCCATGATACAGCCCGGTGGGAACGCCGTTGGCGGTCAAGAAATTGAATACTCGCTCAGCCGATTCGCGGTGGTTGACAAAAACTATGGTGCGCCCTCCACCGATGTTGCGCAGTAGGGAAAGAGTGGGGCGAAGCTTGTCTTTTTCTTCGGTTTTCACGCTCCACACAGTCATGCGGCTGTCGATTTCAGCCTTATTGCCGAGAAAATTAATTATTCGCTCATGGTGCAGGCGAAGAAAATCGGGAAATTCATTAAGCATAGTGGCTGAGGTGAGTGTCCGGCGAGCGATATTTGGCATATTGCGCACAATTCGCTTCATCTCGTCGTGGAAACCCAGTTCCAGCGACTTGTCGAATTCGTCGAGCACAAGCAGTCGGGTGCTGCTAACGTCGATATGGTTTCTGTTGATGTGGTCGAGCAGACGACCCGGAGTGCTGACTATGATTGAAGGTGTAACGGCAAGCGACAGTCGCTCATCGGCTACGTTATGACCGCCGTAGCAGCATGTTACCTTATGCCCTGAGGCTATAGCTCTCACTATTCCGTCAATTTGAATTACAAGCTCTCGCGAAGGCGCAATAATCACAGCTTGCACATTTCCCGACGGAGCTTTCAGCTCTTTTAGCAGTGGAATGATGAATGCCAATGTCTTTCCGGTGCCTGTGGGCGACAGTAGGACCACATCGCCGCGTTCGTTGATGCTCTCAATCATTGCGCGCTGCATCTCGTTTAGTTGGGTGATGCCGAGCTTTTCGCGTATGTTATTCAGAATCTCTTTCTCTTTCACTTGCGGATATATCTTGTTTTTGCAAAGTTACATAAAAAACGGCAATCAATGAGTGGGTGGTGTGTATAAAAAATAATCCTCGGCATCACTGCCAAGGAATCGCTTACTTAATTAACCTTCTAATACCATTAACATAAACCTAAAAACTAACAAAAAATTGTCGTCTCGACAACGTTTTTATCAACCTTAAAATCATTTACCATGAAAACTGATGCAAAGATAGTGTTTTTATGTTATATAGCATATTTTTTGAGCAAGAATTTTCTTTGACTTAACAATAATTAACGTATTGGTGAGATTTGCGGAAAAAATCTTTCATATTGTGTGGGTGTGTAACAAAAAAACAGAAGCCTCGGTAAATGAGGCTTCTGCAGAGTATCGTTTGCCGTCTTGATGATTGTGATGTATCAAAACGGGAGGTCGTCGGGTTCGTCGGCTGCCGGAGTGAATACCGGTGGCGGTGGCACGGTTTCAGATACGCCTGTCGTATTTTGCTGAGTGGTTTGCGGAGCCTGATTGTTTAAGTCGATTTTTTCAGCTTTCCAGCCGTTGATGCTTGTGAACCAACGTCCGTTGTATTCGTGGCTATCGATATCGAAGCTGAGGCGGACGGTGTCGCCCACTTCAAGGGGATATTGGTTGGCGCGGTCGCCGAAGAAACTGAAATGTATTTTTTTGGGATATGCTTCTTGGGTTTCGAGCACATATTCCTGCTTGCTCCAGTTGTTACCGGCTTTTGATACGCCACTTTGTAGCGGCAATTTTACTATAATTTTACCTTCTGCGTCCATTATATGATTTATTATTTTAATTTATTCACGACTGCAAAAGTAATAAATCATTTTTGATAAATACCACTTTTACTTGATAAATTTTTCGGAAAAGACATTGCCGCTTGTATCTTTTATCACTGCGAAATACAGGCCTGTTGGAAGGTTGTCGATGGCTATTTCCACATTGTTGTCGTTAGGCGAGGCAGAGGCTACAATGCAGCCTTGAGCCGAAACGATGTTTGCTGACATTATTGGTGCAGCGGTTGATGCTTTAATAGTGGAACCTGTCACTTCTATACAGTGCGACTCGATGTTTGTGGCATCTACGCCTGACACTTTGAGGAAAGCCGGGGAGCTTTCGTAGTAGTTATTGTCGAAAGCCGTTACGGCGAGCGTCATGCTTTGGCTGTCGCTTTCGTAGATAAATTCATTGCCGGTGATATAGTGTCCTATGCATTTGTCCATGTTGGAAATTTCGGCAGAGCGGCTTGCTCGATACACGCAATAATATTTTATTGGAGTGTTTTGCTCGTCGGGTGCCGGAGTGTCCCACTTGATGTGGAATTTCCCGTCGGCATATTCAAAATGCAGATTAGTCGGAGCGTTAGGTTTGGTGACTCCGTTGAAATCCATAGGCGGGATATTTGCTGGATATTTGAAATAGTTGTCGGTGAGTTCGGTGTAGAGCTGGGCGTATTTTGAAGCCGTGCTGATAATCTGCTCGGTGCGGAAGAAGCACACGCCATACACACCTTTAGCTTCACGAGCCTTTTCAATCTGTCCGGTGATTTCCGATACGTCCCAATTGTTGCTGTCGGTCATTTTATATGGAGCCAATCCTGCCACAACATGGCGGGAGTAATCGGTGAGTTCAGCCCACATTTTCATGTGAGGAGTAAAACCATATTTTTCGTTCCAGTAGAGTTGGGGGAAAGTTATGTCGTGTTTTCCTGCGTTAATCCACTCCACCGGGTCTTGGAACACGCCGTAGGCTTCCATATTTCCATAGCCCGGTGCACTTTTATAAGTTCCGATAGGTGCGCTACCCACTTTTATTGAAGGCTTAATGGATTTTGCCATGTCGTAGAAATCGTGAACGAAAGTGTTGATGTTCTGACGGCGCCAATTGGCACGGCTCATTCCGTTGCCGTATTTATTATAAGAAGCATTGTCGTTGAAGTCGGTGAGGCTTGTAGTGGGATAGCGGGTATAGTCGAAGTTAGTGCCGTCGAAATCGTAGTTGGCAATAAGTTCGCGGTAGAGGTTCAGCAGATATTCACGCACTTCGGGCAGTCCGGGGTCGAGATAATAAGCGTTATTATAGAGGATACACCATTCCGGATGAGCCAAATAGGGGTGTTGCTTGGGGTTTGA
>CAMEKH010000207.1 GCA_945921235.1 uncultured Prevotellaceae bacterium
CAAGTTGCCCGCCGAGGTGCAGCTCGGATTGCGCGACCGCCGGCTCGACATGGGTCATGCCCGTGCCATTCTCGCTATCGACAATCCTGCATTGCAGTTAAAAGTGTATAACGAAATTCTTAAAAAAGGTTTATCGGTGCGGCAGGTCGAGGAGCTTGTCAAGAATTATCGTAATGCCGACAATGAAGCCGGGCAGCGTGATGCTGTGACCGTGAAGAAGCTGAATAACAAGGATTACGACATTCTGAAAAAGCATCTATCGAGCACATTCCGCACTCCGGTTAAGCTCACTTGCGATGCAAGCGGTAAAGGAAAAATAACATTCCCTTTCAAGAGCGAGGACGAACTTGAGAAATTAATTGCTATCTTTGACAGAATAAAAACCGACGATGCCGGGGAGTGACGGCGTGAGCGCAGTTGGCAATTCCGCCCACTCGACATCGGGAACAATGCTTTAGTATAGTAGTGAGGTTGATAAAGAAATGTATTGTTTACGTCGCTTTTGCGGCACTTGTGGCTACTCTCGGCATAGCTTGCCCGGAGGAGGCTTGCGCACAGGCTCCGCAGCACACTGCTGCTGGGGTGGAGGCTACGTCGACGGGCGAGGCTCCGCTGCCACGTTATCGCCGCGACCGCACTAAGGTGACGCTCGGCGATGACAGCACGGCAGTGACCGACGATGTGCGCCGAGTGAAGGTGGTGGACCTCTCGGGCGACACGGTGCAGATTGCCGATGTGGATTCGGTGACCGATATCCTTTCGGCTGAAATCTTGATTGCTCGGCGCGACTCGATAAGGAAGGACTCCGTGATGCGTGCCACTTATGGCAAGGAGCGTGTGTTTAATCCCAACCCCACGCGTGCCGTGTGGCTCTCGGCTCTGTTCCCCGGTTTGGGGCAGATTTACAACCGCCGTTACTGGAAGTTGCCTATCATTGTGGGGGGCTACCTCGGGCTTGCATACGCTACATCGTGGAACAATGGTATGCTGAAAGACTACACTAAAGCCTACGGCGATGCTATGGACAGCGACCCGAACACGCGCAGCTATATGGATTTCTATCCCTCCACCACTCGCGAGGAGGATATCGACATGGAATGGCTGAAGCGGGTGCTGAAGTCGAAAAAAGATTACTACAGGCGTAATCGCGACTTGTGCATCATAAGCATGGTGGGGCTTTACTTGCTATGCATGGTCGATGCCTACGTTGACGCTTCGCTTGCCAACTTCGATATCAACCCCGACTTGTCGATGAAGGTGAAGCCTGCCGTAATAGAGCCGCAGCTCGGCAAATTGCCGGCGGTGGGGCTGCAATGTGCAATTAGTTTTTAATGATTTTTTTGTGTGAAAAAATACGATATTTTACAATGAATAAAGGAAAAATATTTACGCTGATAATTGCCGGAGTGTCGGCTTTCACGGCTCTTGCCGCACCCAAGCCCACTCTGCTGTCGATAAAAGAAACTATAACCGATAATTCCATCGTCTATCCCGAGAGTTTTGAAACCGACACCAAGGAGATGATGCAGAATTGGTATATCAAGAACTACACCGTGCTCGATGCCGATGTGGAAAAACGCAGTAGCAACGATGCCACCGATGCCCAGTATATCAAGCGGCTGAAGGCTCTCCCAACGGCTATCGAGATGCCTTACAACCAAGTGGTGCGAAGCTACATCGACATGTATGTGAAGCGACGTCGCACTCTCGTGGAGGCTATGCTGGGCATGAGCCTCTATTATATGCCTATTTTCGAGCAGGCACTTGAAAAGGAGAATTTGCCCCTTGAGCTGAAATATTTGCCCGTAATAGAGTCGGCTCTCAACCCCGATGCCGTGTCGCGCGTCGGTGCCGCCGGGTTGTGGCAGTTTATGATTGGTACCGCAAAAGGTCTCGGGCTGGAGGTAAATTCGCTCGTCGACGAGCGTCGCGACCCTTATCGCTCGTCGGAGAAAGCAGCAAAATATCTAAAGGAACTTTACAATATCTACAGCGACTGGTCGCTGGCTATTGCCGCCTATAATTGTGGTCCGGGCAATGTGAACAAGGCGTTGCGCCGTGCCGGTGGCGAAAATGGCGTGAAAAAGGACTTTTGGGAGATTTATCCCTATCTGCCCAAGGAAACGCGTGGCTATGTGCCTGCCTTTATTGCCGCAAACTATGTGATGACTTATTTCAAGCATCACAATATAAGTCCCGGTCTTGCCAAGAAACCTATTGTGACCGACACCGTGAGTGTGAGCCGCCGTGTTCACTTGCAGCAGATTTCGGCTGTGCTGAATATGCCTGTCGATGAGCTGAGAGTGCTCAATCCTCAGTTCCGCCGCGACATCATACCCGGCATGACCGACCGCCGCTATTCGCTCGTGCTCCCTTCGCAGCAGGTCTACAGCTACATAATGAGCGAGGACAGCATTGTGAACTTCAACACTGAGAAATATGCTCAGCGCGATGTGGTGGAACCTGCCGAATATCGCTCGGAGAGTGCCGATTACACCTATGAGTCGAAACTCGTGACTAAATATCACAAGGTGCGCCGTGGCGAAACGCTCTCGAAGATAGCCCGCCGATATGGTGTGACAACTTCGAGCATAAAGAAAGCCAACGGACTTCGAAAAAATGCCGTCAACCGTGGACAGGTGCTGAAAATCAGCGTCTATGAGAAGGTGAAAGTGCCGCGAAAAGTGCAGGCTGAGCCAGCTGATGCCGCAAATGATGAGCTATTGGCTGAAAATGTCGCTGAGGAGGCCGAAGAAGTGGCTGAGGAAGCTGAAGTGCGCGCTGTGGAGCAGGCTTCGGCAAAGGCTGTGAAAGAGCGTAAGGCTGCAAAATCGGAGTCAACTGCCGACAATAAGAAAGTTGCTGCCGACAAGAAAAAGAAGACCGCCGATACTGCCGCCGATAAGAAAACTACTGCCGACAAGAAAAAGAAGACCGCCGACACTACCGCC
>CAMEKH010000208.1 GCA_945921235.1 uncultured Prevotellaceae bacterium
AGTGGTGAAGAGTTTGCGGATTTCGTCGAAGACCTTAGTAGCCGGTGAGCGGCGTTCGCCCATCTTCTTGACCGTGCGCCGGGCGCGGTCGATGATGACAGCAGCCTGAGTGTCGAGTTCGGGTGTCATGCCGTGCGCGTTGATAGCGTCGAGAAGGGTGGTGCAAGCTGCGATGCAGCGGTCATGCGATTGCCGGTTGTCGGCAAGAGCTTGTGGCATTGACGTGGTAATAATGCTTATCTCGTCAGCCTTGATGATAGGTAGGTTACTCATATTGGTGTTGATGTGTTAGGTTGTTACTTTAGTTTCCAGCCGTTAAGTTCATAGACGCGGCGGCGAGCATCGTCGCGGTTGTCGTATGATTCATCGGTTGGTGAGGAACAGCTTCCGTGTTCGCTTATGGATTCGTAGCGGTAGATGATGTATAATTTGCCGCGGAGCACATAATGGTATTGCCCCACTTGCGGTTTTGGATAATTAGCCATGATGTTATAGTTGTGATTGGCAAGGGCGTTTCTTCACGCTCTGCACATAGAGTTTGAGAAAAGTGCAATAGAAGCCATTGATGCAGCGGCGCAGTTTGGGGCAGCCGCTGCATGGGTGATTATCAGAATACGTCGCCATTGTCGGGATTCTCTGCTGTAGGTTCGGGAGGTGTTACGACTACTCCGCCGGAGGTGTCGGGTTTTGGCTGGAATGTGCCCGGCTGTACATCTTCCTGTTGCTCTGCTACGCCGCCGTATGGGTCGATTTCGGGTTGCTCGTCGTTGATTTCACTCTCCAGTGCAGTGCCTTTACCAATCTGGAGTTTCGGGTAAGACTTAAAGGCATGTTTGATGCACTTGGCGATGAGAAAACCGGGGTCGATGCCGCCATTGTAGGAGTGATAGAGTGAGTTGGCTTGCTTGTGCTCCTCACCCGTGGCGCGGTCGATGCGCTTGTTGTTCTCGGCAGAATAATCTGCAAGACGCTGCCAGTCGTTGGGAAGCATCACGGCATAGTCGATAGAGCCATCAACGCGAGTAATCTTCATGAAGCACGCAACAATCTGCGTGGAGTTGCGCGGCATCTTGGCACCGAAATTCACATACTTGCGACCGTCGCGTTCGCCATACTCGAAGCTGTCACCTTCATAGACGACAACCGGGTTGTCGGCATAGAGGATTTGTCCGGCTCGCTGGCGGAGTGCAATCTCGGCATATCCCGAAAGGGTGAGATAGCAACGTTTCTCCCACACGGTGCTGCCATTAGGACCGCTGACTTTGCAGTTACGCGGGAGAAGGTAAGCCATTGCACGTGTACCCGGCTCGACGCTGACATTCTGGACTGCGATGTCGATAAAGGCAAGGAACACCGATGTGGCGGTGCACTTGGAGAGGTTCTCGGAATCGCGGAGCTGCTTGTTGAAGTAGTTTGCTTCGCGTTCGTAGGCTGCTTCGCCGCCTGAGCGGTGGATAGCATTAAAGACTGCGATGAAGCGGTCACGTACCATTTCGTTGCGGACTACCTCGGTAGCTTTCATCTGGCTCAGTTGGCGAGCCAAATCATTAATCGTACTCATAGTGTTGATGTATGAATTAAGTGAAACAATAAGGAGCTGAAAAGAAAAGGGAGTGCGAGCCATGATGCTGCACACTCCCAATCAAATCAACACCTGAATTAATTAACAAAACGTGTGAGACGCAGTGGAGTCGAACCACAAAAGGCGTAAGCCTTCGAGCCGTCTGTCCCATTAAAAAACGCCCTACTCTCGCGAGCCGGGCGAAAAACCAAATAAATAATTAACCTAAAAAGATGCTTTTGTGAACTCACCGCTGTCGGGCGGTGTGATGTGTAGCCGCTATCCTCACGGACAGCGACACTGGTAACAGAAAAATTGTATCTAATAATTAAGCAAATAGCAATACACGTCACCGCAACGAGTGCGGTGTGATATTTTAGCCGCTATCCTCTCGGACTGCGGCTTACAGTGAATAAAAACAAAAAATCACATTCTTTGATTCAAAAGTAGATACCATAACACTTAATAGTGGCTACAGCCGAAACCAATCGGCTGTAGCCGGGCTGCGTGTCTCACGACAAACAACCGATGATGTCAATTGAATTATGAGTTGTGAATGTTGTTTAACTAAATATGAAACTTGAACAAACCTTGATTTTACCGTGTCGCCACAGCTGAACCCAATCAGCGGTGGCGTGCTGCATACCTCGCGGCAGGCAACGTTGAACTGGATAGTATAACAAAAAAATCTATTGGATTTATCAGAGAGAATGGAGACCGGTCCTCACGGATCAGCCTCCAGAGTTAAGTATGAAATATTCACATAACGTGCATGCACCGGGTGTTGCTTCCCGGTGTGATGGTGGCTGCATATCCTCACGGACTTGCAGCGCTGTTGTCAAAAGTAACTTGTACATCGAGATATTATTGTTTGCATTGAGGCGGCGAGAGGAATCGAACCTCCTTTAGCAATCGCCCTCCAAGTGAATGGTCAGGTTACGCCGCCGGTGTTTTATGTAATCTATAATTGAGAGTAGTCTCTGATAGTGCGACAATTGTTGGCAGTGCATCGACCTAACGGTGCATCAAACGCCATGCGTGCTGCCTGTGCGACTGAATGCCGCAGGGTGCCGCCCTGAAGCAATGGCTATTCGCTGTGCCCCCTCGCCCCGGAGCTTATCCCGGAGTTGCTGCCTACGAACCTTCGTGCTATGTATTGGTTTAGGTCACTGCGGAGCCTTGCACGCTCGGGTGGGGTTAGCCACGTCGTTGTCGCTTGGTGGTGGCAGGAGTCGCTTGAGACTCCACTGCGTTCCTTATGTTATTGCCACCATTGGCAGTGTCCGACTCTCTTGCCGCGCCGTGCCGTGCGCTCTATGAAAGGAAGTGTAA
>CAMEKH010000209.1 GCA_945921235.1 uncultured Prevotellaceae bacterium
CACATAGTCGAGCACCTCTGCCACAGTTTCGCCGTCGATAACTTGGTCGATTTCGTAGTGGTCCTTGTAGACGCTGATGTGCACGGCATTCGTGTCGCCAAAAAGATTGTGCATATCACCGAGAATCTCCTGATATGCTCCCACAAGGAACACTCCGAGATAATAAGATTCATTGTTCTTCAGCGAGTGAACGGGCAGTGAGCTGCTCACGCCATGTGGCGAGATGAAGTTATTTATCTTCCCGTCGCTGTCGCATGTGATATCCTGCACGGTAGCCATCTTTGTGGGCTTCTCGTCGAGCCGGCATATCGGCATTATCGGGAACACTTGGTCTATTGCCCACGAGTCGGGGAGCGACTGAAACAGCGAGAAATTGCAGAAGTATTTCTCGGGGAGCATTCGGTTCACCTTCTTCAGCTCCTCGGGAACGTGCTTCATGCCCGACGTAATTGCGCTCACATCGCGCGCTATCGACCAGAACAGCTTCTCTATCATGGCTCGTGTGCGCAAGTCGAGCAGCCCGAGGCTGAAGAGGTCGAGCGCCTCCTCCCTAATCTGCAATGCATCGTGCCAACTCTCAAACATGCGCGACTGGTTGATTTTGTCCCATATATCATAAAGTTCGCGAGCGAGTTCGTGGTCATCATCAGTAATCGTATCCTCATCATCGTCCCACTCGGGCAACCCGGCGGTTTCGAGTACCTCAAACACGAGCACCGAGTGATGTGCCGAGAGCGAGCGCCCCGATTCGGTGATAATGTTTGGTTGCTTGATTCCATTCTTCTCGCACACGTCGACGAGTGCCGAGACCGAGTCGTTCACATACTCCTGAATGGAATAGTTCATGCTGCTCTCGCTGGCACTGCTCCGCGTGCCGTCGTAGTCCACGCCAAGTCCGCCACCTATGTCGATGAAATCGATGTCGAAACCCATCTTCGACAGCTGCACATAGAATTGCGTAGCCTCGCGCAGCGCATTCTTGATGCGGCGTATCTTGGTTATCTGGCTGCCTATGTGGAAGTGTATGAGCTTCAGGCAGTCCTTCATCTTGTAGCGCTCGAGCATGGCAAGTGCCTCAAGTAGCTCGCTCGAATTCAGCCCGAACTTGCTCTGGTCGCCGCCCGATTCTTCCCATTTGCCGCTTCCAGAGCTCGACAGCTTGATGCGAATGCCCACATTGGGGCGAATGCCGAGCTTACGTCCTATCTCGGCTATCAGCTTCAGCTCGTTCAGCTTCTCCACCACAAGATAGATGCGGCGCCCCATCTTCTGAGCAAGCAGGGCAAGCTCCACATAATTCTCGTCTTTATATCCGTTGCACACTATGAGCGATGGGTCGGCTATGTTGGTGGCAAGCACGGCATGAAGCTCAGGTTTACTGCCTGCCTCAAGCCCTATATTGAATTTTTTGCCATGACTCACAATTTCCTCCACAACTTGTCGCATCTGGTTAACCTTGATGGGATAAACCACAAAATTCTCGGCTTTGTAGTTATACTCCTCGGCAGCCTGCTTGAAGCACCGAGAAATCTTCTCAATGCGGTTATCGAGGATATCGGGGAATCGCAACAGCACCGGCGACGTTATGTCGCGAACCTGCAATTCGTCCATCACCTCTTTCAAGTCCACCGGAGCACAATCCTCGCGCGGTGTCACAGCCACATGCCCTTTCTCGTTGATAGAGAAATACTTCAAGCCCCAACCACTGATGTTGTAAAGCTCCGCACTGTCTTCAATGCGCCATCTTCTCATTTCCTGATAATAGTAGTCCTAAATTTGTTAATAATGTTCCTTTAATAGGGCTTTGCAAGCTCTTTGAACTACACAAAAAGTTACAATTACCCAAAATTAAGGCAAAATTAGTGATTAATGTGAAAATTGCAACACTTATAGCCGATTTTTTTGCCACTTCATTTCCAAAATCGACAATTTACGGCTTTTCTGCCTATTTATGCTTCGCACAATAAGCATCTATCACACGTCAATAGTGGGAGTAAAAGGCGGCTACAGATAGTCGTAGGCGGTTTGGTCGGCACGACATGGCACAACCGTAGCATAATTGCGATTAAGCCAATAATGGTCGGTAGCCGGATTGTCGGGCTCGGCATTGTGATATTGTCCCGTGAGCCAGTAATACACACGCCCATGAGGGTCCACTCGCTCCTCAAACTCCTCTTTCCAATAGCCCGATGCCGATTTCACTCGCTTCAATCCGAGTATTCGCTCGCACTTCGGAATATTTACATTGAGGCATACTCCTTCGGGCAATCCCTCGGCAAGAACTTTCTCTATCACTTGGCGTACAATTGGCTCACAAAGCGAAAAATCGGCATCGGGCATATAGTCGCCATAAGAAAAACCTACGCTCGGAACGCCCCTGAACGAACCTTCAAATACCACTCCCATTGTGCCCGAATATATCACGCTGTTGCCCGAGTTGTAGCCGTGATTGATGCCCGAAAGTAGCAAGTCGGGCACTCGAGGCAGCAAGCGGTCGAATGCCAGCTTGGCACAATCCACCGGAGTGCCGTTAACGCTATAGAGCTTAACCCGCTCGGTGTTGCGAATGCTGTGTACACGAAGCGGAAAGTCAACCGTGATAGCCGACGACTTCCCCGACTGATGTTCGAAAGGCGCCACTGCCACCACATCGCCATAATCGGCGGCTATGTTTATCAACGCTTCAAGTCCGCCGGCACGGAAACCGTCGTCATTTCCTATAAATATAAGCGGGCGTTCATTTTCCTGCCCTTCAATATCTTTCACCATAACAAAAACTCAATTTTTATCGCAAAGTTACACCAATGCATCGGCACCCGCAAATATTCCGCAGCGAAATTCTCTCCCCCACTGCGCCCCGCTCGGTGTGCGAGT
>CAMEKH010000210.1 GCA_945921235.1 uncultured Prevotellaceae bacterium
GCAAGCACCACCGGCTATCCTCGCACTTTCATTTCCAACAACAAACCAAAACCCGACACCGACACAAATGCAACTAAGGACAGCATACAATAGCCGCGACAACTCTCCCCTGCGCTACATCGACTGGTTCACAGTGGTGCTCTACGCCATTCTCGTCATTGGTGGAGTGGTAAGCATCTATGCCGCAAGCTACCAGTTCGACAATGCCGGAATCTTCGAGTTTTCCATGTTCTCAGGCAAGCAGATGATGTGGATTGGCATCTCTGTGGTCATCGGTTTCTGCATCTTGCTTCTCGACCGACGCATCTACGATGCCTACGCCTATCCGGTATATGTAGCCATCATTCTGCTGCTGATTCTCACCATTTTCATTGCCCCAAATGTGAAAGGCTCTCACTCATGGATTGTCATGGGTCCCATCAGCATACAGCCCGCCGAGTTCGGAAAATTTGCCACCGCACTTGCTTTGGCAAAGCTCTTCAGCGGTTATAATTTCACGCTCAATAAGAGCTACACCAACTATCTGAAAGCCGGCTTGATTATTGTGTTGCCCATCGTTCTCATCATTTTGCAGCGCGAGACGGGTTCGGCTCTCGTCTATACCTCACTAATTTTCGTGCTCTATCGCGAGGGCATGAGCGGATTTGTGCTCTTTGCCGGCTTCTGCTCGGTACTTTTCTTCGTCATTGCCATCAAATACACCGAAGTGCTATTCTGGTCGATGCCTCTTGGCGAAGCTCTCGTGTTCATAGGCATAATGCTCCTTGTGGTTGGTATGCTATTTATCTACTGCCGCTCGTGGGAACTTGGCCGCAACACTGCATTGGGCTACATCGGTGGCTGCGCTATTGCCGCACTACTCTCCTACTTCGGCATTGACGTAAATGGCACCATCTTCTTTGTGGCTCTAATCTCCGCATCAGTAATCTATCTTCTCATAGCTATGTTCCGCGAAAATGTGCGCAAGGCCTTCGTTGCCATCATTTTCGCTGTAGCTTCCATGCTCTTCCTATTCTCCGTGAATTATGCTTTCGGCAAACTCGAATCCTATCAGCAGCTGCGCATCAAGGTCACACTCGGTATCGAAGACGACATTCGCGGCGTGGGCTACAATGTGAATCAGTCGAAAATCGCAATCGGCTCAGGTGGTTTTTTTGGAAAAGGTCTCCTAAACGGAACCCAGACAAAGCTCCGCTATGTGCCCGAGCAACACACTGACTTTATCTTCTGCACTATCGGCGAGGAAGAAGGTTTCGTTGGCTCCACAATCGTTCTTGTGCTGTTTCTTGCACTCATACTGCGCATTATCCACATTGCCGAGCGGCAACGCACGGCTTTCGGCAGAGTCTATGCCTATTGCGTAGCCTCCTATTTCATTTTCCACCTTGCAATCAACATTGGCATGGTCATAGGCTTATGCCCTGTCATCGGTATTCCTTTACCATTCTTCAGCTACGGTGGCTCATCAATTCTTGGATTCACCATCCTTCTGGCTCTTCTGCTACGCATCGATGCCTCGCGTCGAGAGTCGGTCAATTGACGTCGCGCGATACATTCTGTAATCTGCACGTTGAAGCCTCACGCCTTAGTTGGCACAAAATAAGCCTCACGCCTTTGCCGCAAATTACTGTTTTGCGTGTTCAGCGTGAGGCTATCCTTTGTTTGCTCTAAAATCTGTTCCAGCCTGTAAAGGCCTTATTTATTCACCTGGAAACGGTTCCATCCGTCCTTTAGGTGAGCCACCACTTGCTCGGCAGCGGCAATTCCTGCCTTGATGTTGGCTTCAGCAGTCTGCGCTCCCATCTTCTTGGGCGTGTAGAAAATGCGGTCACCATATTTCTCCTTCAGCTCGGCAGCATTGTCGGGCTTCACATCGGCAACATAGCGGAAGTCTGCACGCTCTGCAAAAGCCTCTGCAAGGCTCTCCTCATCGATAACCTCCTTGCGGGCTGTGTTGATAAGCACACCGTTCTTCGGCATAAGCTTGATAAGCTCCTTTGTAACCGACTTCTTTGTCTGTGGTGTTGCCGGGATGTGGAGCGATACATACTGATTGTTCTTGTAAAGCTCCTCCACCGAGTGCAAAGGAGTGATGCCATCGGCAATCATATCCTCATCTTTCACAAATGGGTCGAGCGCCGAAACTGTCATTCCAAAGCCCTTGGCGATGCGAGCCACATTGCGACCCACCTGTCCATAGGCATGGATTCCAAGGGTTTTCTCCTTCAGCTCCGTTCCTGCTGTGCCATTATAGTTGTTGCGAATCATCATCACAAGCATACCGAATACAAGTTCGGCTACTGCATTTGAGTTCTGTCCTGGAGTGTTCATCACACACACACCGTGTGCAGTAGCCTCTGCAAGGTCGATGTTGTCGTAACCGGCACCGGCACGAACCACCACTTTCAGTTCTTTGGCAGCATCAAGCACTTCCTTATCCACAATGTCGCTGCGCACAATAAGTCCGGCAGCATCAGCCACCGCATTTATCAAGTCGGCTTTAGTACCCTTCTCAAGAAGTACAAGCTCGTTGCCCGATGCAGCGATAACTTCCTTTATGCCATCTACTGCCACCGGCGCAAACGGCTTCTCTGTTGCAACTAATATTTTCATAGTCACTTCTCGTTGTTGTTATGTGTTTAAAAGATTATCCCCGCCATGTTTAGTGACGGCGAGGATAATCCCGTTTATTGTTTATTAGTTTATATTATTAGTGCTTTGCCTCAAACTCCTTCATTGCTGCCACAAGCACCTCTACGCTCTCCATGGGGAGTGCATTATAGAGCGATGCACGGAATCCGCCCACACTGCGATGACCCTTGATGCCCACCATACCACGTTCAGTAGCAAACTCAAAGAAAGGCTTC
>CAMEKH010000211.1 GCA_945921235.1 uncultured Prevotellaceae bacterium
GCGCTTGTGGCCCTTGGCCTCATTGCAGTGTACTTGGCAGTCGCGTAGCTTGCGATTGTGTAGAGCCACTTTTTTTGCACGCTCGCGAGCCTGCTTGGTGACTCCCGCTATCGCTTTACGCTCCTTTTCCGACTCTTGAATCTTTTTCAGCATAGCTTCAGCTATGTGAGGCTCGCGGTGCAAGAAGTTGTCAAGCTCCTTTTTCACGAAGTCGTTAATGAACTTATACACCGTAGGTCCGCCTTCATACATCACAGTGCTTCCGAGCTTGATTTTCGTCTGTGATTCGAAAATAGGTTCAATCACCTTTATGCTTATGGCGGCTACAATGCCGTTGCGAATATCGGAATACTCGAAATTCTTGTTGAAAAATTCCTTTATGGTGCGTGATAATGCTTCGCGGAATGCCGATTGGTGTGTTCCACCCTGAGTGGTGTGCTGACCATTGACGAAAGAGTAGAATTCCTCGCCGTATTGAGCGGTGTGAGTGATTACTAACTCTATATCTTTATCCTTGAAGTGAATGAGAGGATAAAGCGGGTCGTTGGTCATATATTCGTTCACGAGGTCTTCAAGACCGCGGCGCGAATGATATTTTTTGCCATTGTAAATCAGAGTAAGCCCGGTGTTCAAGAACGAATAGTTCTTTATCATCATTTCGATGAAATCCTCATGGTAGGAGTAGTTGAGAAATATAGTATCGTCGGGCTTAAACTGCACGAGTGTGCCGTTTTCCGAGCCTGTAGGGGCGTCAACAATGCCACTCTCGCTTATCAATTTTCCTTTTTGAAAAGTAGCAGAGGCGCATTGACCATCGCGGAATGCTTGCACGAAGCAGTCGCTTGAGAGGGCGTTGGTGGCTTTCAATCCCACGCCATTCAGTCCCACCGAACTCTTGTAGCTCTCGGTATCGAATTTACCGCTGGTGTTCATCACCGAAGCGGCTTTGGTGACGTCGGCAAGCGGAATGCCACGACCATGGTCGCGCACCGACACCACACCTTCGCTCACTTCCACTTCAATCACATTGCCAAATCCGGCAGCGTGCTCGTCGATGGCGTTGTCGAGAACTTCTTTTAAGAGTACGTAAATGCCATCATCGCTCTGCGAGCCATCGCCAAGTTTACCGATGTACATACCCGGACGGCGACGAATATGCTCGAGAGCTTCGAGCGTAACCAATTTGTCGTATTCGCCCGGATTATCAAGTTCGATTATGTTGTTGTCGAAATCTTCAGCCATAATATCTTACTATAAGTGTGCAAATTTACAAAAAAAATCGCTCACTTTTTGCTTCGGAGATAAAATTAAGATTTTATAATGGCTGAAAAGCGAATAAAAATAGTGGGAAACATCGTTTTTAGAGATGTTCCCCACCTTGTGTAGATGCAAAGTTGTGTTATTATTTGGTATTTGAAGCACCGAGCGCCTTCACTTCGTCGAGTGAAATACACGTTATACCCATATTCTTCATGTCGAAGATGTTGGCTTCAGCCACTTCGGGAGTTTTTGCCGAGCAGCAGTCGGTGCAGATTATAGTTTCATAGTCATAACTCATTGCATCGTTGGCAGTGCCGCGCACACAGTTGGGATATTGTGTTCCGGCAAGCACTACTGTTTTCACACCCATACGACGCAGGATAAGGTCGAGATTAGTGGCAAAGAAAGCGCTGTTTCGCGATTTTGCCACAATGAGGTCGTCTTTTTCGGGCGACAGACCATCGACAATGGCTCCACCCCACGTGCCCGGTACGCAGTAGCCCGTTTTTCCGTCGGTGAAGAGCGGAATGCGAGGAGCATCGACATCGACACCCGATGTGCGGTGTTCGCGCACGATGTACACAATTTTCCAACCTTTGCTTTTGCCGAATTTCACGAGGTCGGCAATAGCCGGGATAGTGGCTTTTGCGCCTGCCACGCAGAGCTTTCCTTTAGGGTCGACAAAGTCATTCTGCATGTCGATTACGAGGACTGCAATGTCGTGCTTTTCGACATCGGCTGTGGGGTAATGTGATTTGGCGTTCATTGCAATTAATGTGAACAACATTGAAAACACTACAACAATCTTTTTCATCTTAAATAAAATTTTTTGGTTATTAAAAAATGTAACCGCTAATATGAATTGAATAGCGATTTGTCTAAATTTCGCTGCAAATGTATGCAGAATGTTTTAAATAACCAAATATTTCGAGAAAAAAGAGTGTATAATATTGTAACTATTTTAATAATGAAAGATAAAGGCGGTGTTTTGGTGACAAAATGACACTTTAGCTTTGCTGTGAGAGAGAATCTTCATGCAGCATCATTATGACCTATTACAAAGCGATAGAGATTGCAGCCTATGAAGTTGCCCGCCACAATGCTTGCATAGAGTAGAGCTGCTTTGCCCATATTGTCGGTAAGGAAATCGAGCGGTGCTGTGAGGTAATAGAAAGCATCGGCAACACAGTGAGGAAATCCGCAAAAGATGAATAGTGGTACACCGAAAAGCAGTGGCAGAAATTTAGTTTCGCGCGCCCATTTTACAGCGGTAGTCATGATGAAACCGCAGCCTATGGCAAGCACACCGCACTCAAGGATTCCGGCATTTAAGCGTGATTCCACGATTTTTTGTGCGGTTTCTTGCAGTGGTAAAGGCGATAGCCGTGCCATAAGAGCCACAAGGAGGCAACCTACAATGTTCATTCCGAGAATGGCGCACAAGTTGAGAAATTCGCCTTTGGCAAAGAAGCCTGCCGTTCCGGTGTAGAGCTTCAAGCGATAATGCACCACGGCAAGCAGACCGAAAGCGAAAGTCACCGCACCCGCGATGCCACCTATTGCGAGAAACCCGAATCCTGCAATGCCGATGCACACTCCTGC
>CAMEKH010000212.1 GCA_945921235.1 uncultured Prevotellaceae bacterium
GGGTGTAGTAGGCAATTCGCTGAGTTTTACAGTGAGCGTATCGATTTTCGAAGCATCGGGAAGTCCGTTAAGCTCCACGCGCGATTGGAACAGTGCGAGCGGCAGGAAAGTAGCCTGCCAGCCGTAAGTATCGCTGTAGTCGGGATAACCGAGCTGTTGCAAAGTGTTATATTTACCAATAAACAAGTCGGTTACGGGAATAACCACTTCCTGACCGATGCGATAGGTAGTGTAGAGGCTGTTACCATTGATAGAGATTGTGATAGCCGCCGTTTCGTCTTGGATAACGAGGTTTTTGTAGATATTACCGGCAGCATCAGAGCTTACTACACGTCCCTTGATAACCATGCTGTCGCCGGCTTCAGTGAGCTTAATGGTGTCGATATAGTTCTTATCATTTTTCCAGTATTTGCTCTTCAGCTCAAGGATAGTGGTGTTCACCTTATTGATATGAGCTGCCGAAGGAACTGTCATCGGCGGGCGGTCGAAATCGTCGGAGCAACTTGTCGCCATTCCAATTGCCATAAGCAGCAACAGATTGAGATACAGCTTAAAATGTCTCATATTCGTTATATTAATTTTTTATTGTTTTATTCAGTATTGGAAAATATTAGAATTTTATGCCCACATTGAAATACACCTTTATGCCTTGAGCATAGTAGTATTTGTTGGGGAATTTAGTTGTGGTATAATTAGTGTAGTCGAAGCGACCCTGCTGATAACCGCCGGTTTGTATTTTGCGGTTATTGAGGACATTGTTCACATTGAGATTGAAATTGAGCGACACCTTGCGGTCCACATAAACCACCTTACCAATGCTTGCATTGAGCACGAAAGCATCGTTCAACTTTTCCTGACGAGTGATTTCATCGATTTTTGCATTCATCTCCTCCTCAGAGCTGCAAATAGTCCACAACTCGGGCATAGCCTCGTGACGAATCGGAGAGAGCGACACATATGAATCGCCCATCCAAGAGCCGTTCACATTGAAGTACCAATTGTGAGGAGCCGCCCAGTCAATACCCAAGTTATAAGCCTGTTGGGGAGTTCCGCCCACATAGTAGTTTTCGAGATAAACCACCTGAGTGACATCGGCAGCCATACCGTTTTCATAGCTGCGAGTGCCGGTCGGGCGGTTCTTATATTGATAGCGCGAATAAGTTCCGGCAGCCGAAACGGTGACCGAAGGAAGCACCTTCACAGCCACACCGGCTTCCACGCCCTTGTAGGTGCGATTCACATCAGTGAGCACATAGTTCATGAAAGTGGAGTACTGGTCGTCGTAGAACGAGGTGCGCTCTGTCATGTCGTACATATTAGTCCAGAAACCTGTGATGCTACCTTTCACGCGGCGATAGTTGAACACATAGCTGATGTCGCCAGAGAGGATTCTACCGCTCTTCAAACCTGTAATTACATCGTCCTTGATGCGCGGCGACACATAGGCTTGGTCGAAAATAGGAGCCATGGTGCCATAAGAGCCGTGGAACACGAAGCTGTTGCGTCCGTCGAGCTTATAAGTCAATCCCACTTTCAGCATACCATTGTCGAAGCGGTGGATTTTGCCCTTACCGTAGGAGTTTTCCGGGGCACGACCGTTGCGCATCTTACCGTCGCGCTGGAACTGCGTATAGCTGAGCTTCATACCATAGTTTATATCCCAATGGCGCAGATTGATAATATTCTGCACCCAAGCATTCACACTGTAGCTGTTCACATTATAGTCGTAGCCGAAACGGTCGTTCTCGCCCACACGGCGGCTCGGGTTGTTAAGGTCGTTCTGTAGCAACAATGGATTCTCGGGATAATCGCGCTCGGAAAATTGGTCGATATCAGTCCAATAGCTACCGCCGAGGAGGTCTTTGATGGTTTTATAGTAAGAAGCCTGAGTGTAGTTGGCACCGACACCGGCATGGAGCTTGATTTTATCGGTGAGCATAGCGTTCACAGTGGAGTTGAACTGGAGGTTCAACTGATTGCTGTGGCGGTTCTCGAGGATATAAGTAGCTCCTTTGCCCTCCTCATTGTTCAAGTAGTTGGTGTAGTAGAGCTTATTCCAATTGATTTGGCGGAAGTCCTCATTGTTCTGCCAAAGGTCGGTGTAGAAAGCCTTGGTGCTCTCATCATCGTAGAAAGAAGGCAGATAGCGATAGTAATCGGGACGCGGGTCGGCGGCATTATACCAGTTTAGAGCCGACGAAGCGTAGAACGACTTGCGGAAGCCCACACCGGTATTCACCGTAGTGTTATGCTTCGGCTTCCAAATCCAGTTGATGATAGCCGTAGGGTCGAAAGACTCCACCACCTTAGCGCTACGCTGCTCACCATTCTGCCAGCCCCATGCGGAGTTGTAGAGGTAATTGTCGGCGAGCACGCAAGCCTCCTCAAACACGGCATTGTTGTTTGCACGCTTAGTGGGAGCGCCGAAAGTGGTGAGGGAGATAGAGTGTTGCTCATTGAACACCTTCTGCAACGAGAGGAAATATCCCCAAGAGTTGTAGAAAGTACCATCTTGCACACCCTTATCGGAATAACGAGTAATAGCACCAAGCGTAAGAGCCCAACCGTGACGGTTAAGACCGGTGGAGTACATAGCCATAGCACGCATATAATAGTTGCTATTGGTGTAAGCCAAGTTTCCGCGGAAACCGGGAGCATAGTCCTTGGCTTGAGTGTTCACATTCGAAGCGCCACCCACGGGAGCGATACCGAAAGAAGTAGCCTCAAGACCGATTCCGGTGACTTTGTTCTTGAACGCTTGATTCAAGCCACCGAACATCGAGTAGTTGAATCGACCGCGTGCAGGCTCATTGAAGTT
>CAMEKH010000213.1 GCA_945921235.1 uncultured Prevotellaceae bacterium
CGCACCTTCAACGACAGCAATGCCGTGCATCTCGCAGCCGCTCACGCCATAGGATTCGCCCCGATTACCGACCTTCGCTCCACCTACCACCTTTCACAGCCTATCGTAGAAATCTCCACCTGCAATGCCTATCACGTCGACAAGCTCACTCACTCCATGCCATATCTCGTGCCTCGAGCAGCACAATTGCTTCACGACATAGGCACCGCTTTCTCCGACACCATTCGAGCACGCGGTGGAAAATCCTATAAAATCAAAGTCACAAGCCTCACTCGCACCGACGTCACTGTGAAAAAACTACGACGCCGTAACCGCAACGCATCGCCCGAATCAGCGCACCGACTCGGCACAACATTCGATATAAGCTACTCTAAATTCATATGTTGCGACTCATCTTATGTGATTCACGAAGGCGATTTAAAGAACATTCTTGCCGAAATACTCTTCCGCCTGCGAAACGAAGGTCGTTGCTATGTGAAATTCGAGCGCAAACAAGGCTGCTTCCACATCACCGCCCGCTGACGCCCGCCCCACCTTACCCCGCCACCAAAACCTATACCTCACTTTGCGAACTTCTTTCGCCCTATTTATGCGTCACCGAACACTTCCTCTGAAACAAAAGCAACATTTTACTTGGCATTACTCTCAATTTGATTTATCTTTGTAAAGTACATTACAAGATTATGAAAATTAAAAAGATAGTGAAACGCTCCTTGAAAATCGGAGCTTGGATAATTGGTTCTTTTGTTGTGCTCCTCGTGGCAGCAATGTGCACTATAGCATGGTATTTGACTCCGGAAAAGCTTACTCCAATAGTCAATGAACTTGCCAATAACAATCTGAACGCTAAATTTCACATCGACCGTGTGGAATTGACCGCATGGAGCACATTCCCCGATTTAATGCTCGACGTCGACGGGCTGAGCATCGTTTCGGGCAGCTTGAAAGACCTCCCTGCAGAGGTGCGTGCTTCACTTCCCGCTAATGCCGACTCTCTAATCGAAGCTAAGCATCTCCATGCAGGAATAAATATGCTACGATTACTCTATGGCACTTTCTCACTTAAAGGAATCTCTGCCGACGGGCTGAAAGTGAATATAGTAGACGTGGACGACACCCGTGCAAACTACCTCATTGCGCTCCCCTCCGATGAGCCTGAAAACTCTGAGCCTCTGTCGCTCCCTACCATACTTTGCGACTCCCTATCGCTCAACGGCAACACTCGAATAGCGTATTTCAACGCTTCCGACACCATCGATGCCTGTCTTCGCCTATCGAGCGCAATTCTTAGGAATACCGACGACAACGATTATCACCTTCAACTCTCGGGCGATGCCGACTATGGCATGGGTGGCTTAAAAATTGTGGAACGACTGCCGATGTGCCTCAATGGCGGGCTTTCTTGGTGCTCCGACCACTTTGCCAACATCGCTCTTCGCGACATGAAAGCCGAAGTGCTCGATATCCCGGCTCTTATCAACATGAGCCTAATCTCTGAGAATACTTTTATGCTCCAAGACTTCAATATAGCTCTCGGTCCGGTGAAGCTTACCTCGATTCTCGAAATTCTTCCCGAAGCCTACGGCAACATATTTGCGGGAATAAAAAGTGACATAAGTGCCAATATAACAGCTACTCTCACCGAGCCTTACGACATCACAGGCACCGACTTACCCTCTATCGACGCCAAGCTATCGGTCCCGGCAGCGTATATTGCTGCCGCCAACGGGCGTGCCCGACTCAACAAGGTGGCTCTCGACGCCGATATGTCGCTTAAAGGCAAAACACCCGACAAAAGCACAATTACTCTCCAACGAATGATTCTCGAGGGGCAGGCGGTGAACCTGGAACTTTCGGGAAGTGTCGACAATTTCTTCACCGACGCTCACGTGAAAGGCTCTCTGAAGGGAAATGCCGACATCGCAAAAGTGGTTAAGGCGTTCAACCTGCCTATCAACTTCACCGTGAGCGGCGACCTCGATGCAAATGCCTCTGTCGACGCCCGAATGAGCAATTTCACTGCCAACAATTTCCAGAAAGCCAAGCTGAGCGGCTCCATGAGTATCAAGAATCTCCTCTACGATTCTCCTGCCGACACCATGAGCCTCTACGCTCACTATGCCAATATCAACTTTGGCAACAACGAGAAGTTATCGCTTCGCAACAAGACTGTGGACAATCTGTTGAGGCTCACCACCGAAATCGACTCTCTCTCGGCTTCAATTCCCGGATTGACTCTTACTCTGAAAAATGGAATACTGGGAATGGGCTGCGTGGCAGATAATTCCTACCGTCGCGACACCACAAGTGTCATTCCGCTTGGCGTGAGATTACGCTCCGACCGAATTGCCGTGGAGCAAACCGACGGAACGCGTATTCGCTTGCGAAAACTCGATTGCGGAGGCTCTATCTCTCGTTATGAAAATGATGTTCATGTGCCGAAAATCAAGCTCGCTATGAATGCCGACCGCTTATTCTTCAAGAGCAACGATGCTCGAATTATGCTCGCCGACAGCCGTATGAACATTGCTGCTAATATGCGCAAACTTAATCCGAAACGTACCGAGCGACTAAAGCTCCGCATCGACTCCATTAGAGCGGCTCACCCCGAGTGGTCAAACGACTCTGTGCTGCTTGTGGCTTCGCGCCGCCGCTCC
Organism: uncultured Prevotellaceae bacterium; assembly: GCA_945921235.1. Classification (GTDB taxonomy): domain Bacteria; phylum Bacteroidota; class Bacteroidia; order Bacteroidales; family Muribaculaceae; genus CALZFJ01. The sequence continues at coordinate 2,658 of CAMEKH010000213.1, forward strand.
AACACACTCCACGCCTCCGACATCGACTTATCTGTCGACAACTCACTGAAAAAACTACTCATGCAGTGGCAACTTCAAGGCAATGTGCAAAGCTCGCGAGGCAGAATGTTCACC
>CAMEKH010000214.1 GCA_945921235.1 uncultured Prevotellaceae bacterium
CCCCGAAGCTGCTGCCGGTGAGTGCTGCAAAGGCGAAGGCCACCCCTGCTGCGAAGAACTCAAAGCCGACTGCCCAAAGGCTGCTGCCGGTGAGTGCTGCAACGAAAAAGTTGCCCAATAACATTAAGCTGAGTAATTCTATTAACAATTAAATTGTAATTTCAAAAATGGAAGATAATAAGAAAACTACCGCCGCTGCTCAGCCTGTTATCGATTCAAAGATTCCTGAAGGTCCCGTAGCTGAGAAGTGGACTAACTATAAAGCACACCAGAAACTCGTTAACCCCGCCAACAAGCGTCGTCTCGACATTATCGTGGTGGGAACAGGTCTTGCCGGTGCTTCGGCAGCCTCTACACTTGCAGAGATGGGTTTCAATGTGCTCAACTTCTGTATACAAGATTCACCTCGCCGCGCTCACTCTATTGCAGCACAGGGAGGTATTAATGCCGCCAAGAACTATCAGAACGATGGCGACTCGGTTTATCGCTTGTTCTACGACACAGTGAAGGGTGGCGACTATCGTGCCCGCGAAGCCAATGTGTATCGCTTGGCTGAGGTGTCGAACAATATCATCGACCAGTGCGTGGCTCAAGGTGTTCCTTTCGCTCGCGAATACGGAGGCTTGCTTGCCAACCGCTCGTTTGGTGGCGCACAGGTGTCGCGTACGTTCTATGCCAAAGGACAGACTGGTCAGCAGCTCTTGCTCGGTGCCTATTCTTCGCTCAACCGCCAGATTCAGCTCGGCAAGGTGAAGAGCTATAACCGCTATGAGATGCACGATGTGGTGATTATCGACGGTCGTGCTCGCGGTATCATTGCCAAGAACCTTGTGACCGGTGAATTCGAGCGTTTCGCAGCTCACGCTGTGGTTATCGCTACCGGCGGTTACGGCAACACTTATTTCTTGTCGACAAATGCAATGGGTTGCAACTGTAGTGCAGCTATGGCTTGCTATCGCAAGGGTGCATACTTTGCTAATCCGGCTTACGTGCAGATTCACCCCACTTGTATCCCGGTTCACGGCGACAAGCAGTCGAAACTTACTCTTATGTCGGAGTCGCTCCGTAACGACGGTCGCATCTGGGTGCCTAAGAAACTCGAAGATGCCAAGAAGTTGCAAGCCGGCACTATCAAGGGGAGCGATATACCTGAGGAAGACCGCGACTACTACTTGGAGCGTCGTTATCCGGCATTCGGAAACTTGGTGCCCCGTGACGTTGCTTCGCGTGCTGCCAAGGAGCGTTGCGACAAGGGCTTCGGCGTGAACAACACCGGTCTTGCCGTGTTCCTCGACTTCTCGGAGGCTATCAACCGTCTCGGCATCGATGTGGTGCGTCAGCGCTATGGCAACCTCTTCGATATGTATGAGGAAATCACCGACGTGAATCCCGGAGAACTTGCTCGCGAGGTTAACGGCGTGAAATATTACAACCCGATGATGATATTCCCGGCTATCCACTACACTATGGGTGGTATTTGGGTAGACTATGAGCTTCAAACCTCGGTTAAGGGATTGTTTGCTATCGGTGAGTGCAACTTCTCCGACCACGGAGCAAACCGCCTCGGCGCATCTGCCCTTATGCAAGGTTTGGCCGACGGATATTTCGTGCTTCCTTACACTATCCAGAACTACTTGAGCGACCAGATTACAGTGCCTCACTTCAAGACCGACACTCCCGAATTCGATGCTGCCGAGAAGAAGTGCCGTGCCGAAATGGATGCTTTGATGAATATTAAGGGAAAACGCTCAGTCGATTCTATCCACAAGGAACTCGGCCACATCATGTGGGAGTATGTGGGTATGGGCCGCACAAAAGAAGGTCTTGAGAAGGCTCTCGTGGAACTTAAGAAGCTCCGCAAGGAATTTGAAACAAATCTGTTCATTCCGGGCACTCAAGAGGGCATGAATGTGGAACTCGACAAGGCATTCCGCTTGCGCGACTTCATCACTATGGGTGAGCTTATCGCCTACGATGCACTTAACCGCAATGAGAGCTGTGGCGGTCACTTCCGCGAAGAGTATCAGACTGAAGAGGGCGAGGCTAAGCGCGACGATGAGAACTACTTCTACGTTTCGTGCTGGAACTATGCCGGCGACGACGAGAAGGCTCCTACTTTGATAAAAGAACCGCTCGAATATGAGGCTATTAAGGTTCAAACTCGTAATTATAAATCATAATTTATAGAAAGGAAATCAATAATGGCAAATATAACAGTAAATCTCAAAGTATGGCGTCAGGCTTCTCCGAAGGCTAAGGGAGAGTTCAAGACTTACACAGTGGCTACCGACACCGATACTTCTTTCCTTGAGACACTTGATATTCTCAACGAGCAACTCGTGGAGAAGGGTGAGGAGCCTATCGTGTTCGACCACGACTGCCGCGAGGGTATCTGCGGTATGTGCTCGCTCTATATCAATGGTCACCCACACGGTCCGGCTACAGGTGCAACTACTTGCCAGCTCTATATGCGCCGCTTCAGCGACGGCGAAACAATCACCGTGGAGCCATGGCGCTCGGCTGCTTTCCCCGTTATCAAGGACTTGATGGTCGACCGCAATGCGTTCGATAAAATCCAGCAAGCCGGTGGTTACACTTCGTTCAATTGCGGCGGTGCTCAAGACGCCAATGCACTTCCTATTGCCAAGACGGCTGCCGATGAGGCTATGGACTCGGCTTCGTGCATAGGTTGCGGTGCTTGTGTGGCTGCATGTAAGAACGGT
>CAMEKH010000215.1 GCA_945921235.1 uncultured Prevotellaceae bacterium
GGGTGGGGGCACTGCCTACGGCACTGATGAAGCCGCTGAGTGGTAGCGGTTCGCGCGGAATGATGGTAGATGTGATGAACACCTATGGAGCCGATGCCTTCGTGTCGCGCGTGGCATCGTGTCTGCAAGGCAGCACCGACACCACTTTCTACATTCTTGCCGTGTATTTTGGCAGCGTAGGTGTGAAAAAGACTCGCTATGCTGTTCCCTTCGCCCTGCTTGCCGATGTGGTAGGTTCGGTTTCGGCAATCCTTGTGGCATATTTCTTCTTCGGCTGATAAGGAAAAGTTAATTTTCAGTGTTGCCAGTTATAGGAAAATGTGCTATATTTGCAAAAAAAGATTAAGGGAATTCATATTTCCCTAAAAAACGGACAAACGAATTTTCTGATTAAACCAACTGATTTTCTAACTAAAAACTGATAGATAGTTATGAATCGCAGATTTTTATTTTTAGCCATTGTGCTGTGTGCAGCTATTACCCTTTTTGCCCAGGCAAAGAAAGATGTGCTTTGCGTGTATAATTTCACATATTCATCGAATGTAGGTAGCAACTATGCCGAGATGCTTCGCAACACCGTGATTGACGGTATCAACAAGACGGGTCGTCTGAAAATAGTTGATACCAAGAATGATGAGATTATGAAAGCCGAAATCAGCCGCCGCATGAGCGAGAATGCCTTGAATGAGGAAAATGCGCTCATTGAGTCGATAAAGACGCTTGGAGCAAAATACATTATGACCGGACACCTCGCTTCGCTTGCCACTACCAGCAAGTCGAATAACGGAAAGACCTGGTACACTGCTAAAGCTACCTACCAGATAAAGATATTCAACGTTGCCGACGGTGCGGTGATTTGCAACGACACCCGCGAATCGACTACCAGCTTCCTATCTACCCACACCACTGCCGATGATGCACGCTCTGAGGCAATCAAGTATGCTTCGCTTAACCTTGACGATTTTGTCAACAAGTATTTCCCGGTGATTGGCTCGGTGATTGAGATTGCAGAGGCCAAGAAAGATGAGGCTAAGAAGGTGTATATCGACCTGGGCTCTGACCTGGGCATTACCAAGGGACAGAAATTCGACGTGCGTGAGGAGCGCGAGATTGCCGGACGCAAAATCAACAAGGTGATTGGCGAGCTGAAGGTGGAGTCTGTTGAGGCCGGCGATATTTCGCTCTGCAAGGTCACCAAGAACGGCAAAGCCATTCAAGCTGCGTTCAATGAGGGCAAGACGCTCAGCATTATCACCAAAGTGGATAATTCGATACTCTAAGACGTAGATTTTTAGCACTGGCAATAATAACAAGGGTGAGGACGGGAGCGTGATGATGCCCTGTTGTCACCCTTTTGCTTTATTTTGAATAACTATAAACTACCCAATCATGAAGAAAATAGCCTTTTTGATGATGTTTTTGCTCACGATAGCCGGGGCAGCAAGTGAGCAGCAGGCGTTTGAGCACGATGCAGTGCTGGTGGAGAACCGCAGCACGGCATTTGTGGTGCGTGCAACCGGATATTCAGCCGAAAAGAAGAAAGCGGCAGAGAATGCTGCAATGTCGGCTCTCGACACCTACCTCTTTGTGGGCATCGAGGGCGTGAATGGCGGAAAGCCGCTACTCGCCGAGTGTGCACGTGAGCAGAAACCGGGCTATTTCTCGCGACTTTATGATGAGGGGAGATATAGCGTGTTTGCGCGTGTACTCACCGAGAAGCCGAAGGCTGAGAAGCAGCCCGATGGGCGTTTCCTTACCACGGTGGAAGTGGCGATCAGCTTCAAGGCGTTGCAGCGCGACATTGCCACAAGCAAGCTGCCGCTATATGGTCAGGAACAGGTGGTTGAGAAGCCTGCCGTCGATGCTTCGGCGGTTGAGGTGCCACGGTTGCTGATTCTGCCCGACTTGTCGCAGCAGCCGGCTGAAAGCTGCATTGCTGCAATTGAGCGCGATGCCAATGTGCGCATGGCGATGAATAGCCTCGCGGCACAATTCACAAAGCGCGGCGTGGAGGTGGTTGACTACAAGAACGCCTACGACTCGTATATGCTGGCTAATCCCGGCACCGACGCTGCCACTGCCGAGGCTGCCGTGCTCGGGCAGTGTGCCACCAAGGCGGTGGTGCTTGTGTCAGCCGGGCGCAAGAGCCAATATGGCAGCAATGGTGTGACGATTGGTGTGAAGGCGGTGGATAGCGCGACGAAGGAGATAATTGCCCGTGAGGAAACATCTACGCGCTTGGTTAACACCGATAATATCGCTAAGCTCTTCGACTTTGCATCGGTGAGGGTTATGGCTAAGTTCATTCCTGCCATGAAGGAAGCCTTGGCGCAGAGAATGAGCAAGGAGCAAGATGCCATGGTTGCCCAGAAGCCGGTACCGGTTGAGGAGAACCTCGACCCCATCGACGTGAATCTACCTAAGGCTACCGAGCCACGTGACAACACCTTTGCTGTGGTTATCGGCAATGAAGATTACAAATATGTGGCTGCAGTGCCTTTTGCAGCGCGTGATGCCGCGATTTTTGCAAAATACTGCCGTGTGACGCTCGGTTTGCCCGACGACAACATTCGCCTTTACACCAATGCCACCTACGGCGATATTCTTGATGCTATCGACGACATTAAGACCATATCGGAGGTATATAACGGTGATATCCGTGTGATTTTCTATTATGCCGGACATGGAGTGCCCGATGAGGCTACCCG
>CAMEKH010000216.1 GCA_945921235.1 uncultured Prevotellaceae bacterium
TGACCAAAGACGTTTGATTGACGCGCATAAGCTCAATCACACCGCAAAAGTAATAAAAAATCCGTACCACAGGGCAGTATCCTGGAACAACTGATGAATTTTGCAGACTCTCCTTAAATGAAAGATCTGTGTAATTTGGTGAGTTTTATGACATGAATATTTGCATTTAAAACATTCATACACTAATTTTGCAAAAAAATTTCAGCAGAGGGCACCAATGAGAAAAATCACTGCCACAGTAATTACCTATAACGAAGCCGACCGGATAGAACTTTGCCTGAAGTCGTTGCAAGGTGTAGCCGATGAGATAATTGTAGTTGACTCTTTTTCCGACGATAACACGTTGGAGATTTGTTCGCGCTACAATTGCATTGTCACACAGCGGCGTTTCAATGGTTATGGTGCTCAAAAGCAATATGCCGTGTCGCTTTCGACCAATAGTTACATTCTCTCGATTGATGCCGATGAATTTCTCGATGAGGAGTTGCGTGCATCGATTATAAAGTTGAAAAACGAGGGCTTCGCTCATCGTATCTACTCGCTTAGCAGAATCAATTATTACTGCGATGTGCCCATTCGCCACTGTGGTTGGCAACCCGACCGCCCCATACGCCTTTTCGACAAGCGTTATGCGAGCTGGAACCTGCGCGATGTGCATGAAACCGTGATTTTCCCCGGCACATTGCGCCCCGAGCTTATTGCCGGAAAGTTGATACACCACCGCTGTGCCTCGCCCGATGAATATCGTCGCAAGGAAGAGCGATATGCATCGATTAATTCGCAGATATTGATTACCGAAGGTCGACGTGTCGGCGTGTTGACACCCTACATGCAGGCTGCCATGGCTTTTTTGCGCACTTATTTAAGACATTTGGGATGCCTCGATGGGCGTCAGGGCATGGAAATCAGCCGCACGGCTGCCCATGCGGCATTTGCCACCTACCGACTTGTGCGCAGGCGCAGCAGTTGACCGAATATTGAAAATTACAATCAGAGATGGCTATAAATATCTTTCAAATTGTTTCCGATAAGAATTGGGGTGGAGCCGAGCAATACGTTTTCGACCTCGCTTCGGAATTGCGTGCCGACAACCGCTACATAGAGATTGTGAGCCGCAACCGCAGGTTAATTCTCGACCGCATGCGCAAACTTGAAGTGCCGATATCGATTCTTCCGCTAAAGGGTATGACCGATATAGAAAGTGCTTTGCGCTTTGCCCGCCTCATTAAGAAAGGGAAAAACATAGTGCATGTGCACAATGTGAAAGATGCCGCCACGGCAATGCTGGCGCGCCGCATTTCGGAGAACAAGAACACTCGTGTGGTGATGACTTGCCACAGCGTGGCAAAGCCTAAGGGAGGCCCTATCTATAAGAAAATTTATCGTGAAATCGATAAGATAATTTTCGTGTCGGACCTCGCACGCCGCACTTTCGAGGCTTCGAGGCATGGTATGAAGCCCGAGCGTCTCACGGTGGTTCACAATAGTGTGCATCATAAGTTGGAGAATAGCGACAAGGCAGTCGACTTGCGAAGCAGCCTCGGAATATCTGCCGGGAAGAAACTGATAATGTTTCATGGCAGAGTGGCACCCGAGAAAGGCGTGTCGGTGCTTCTGCGTGCTCTCACACAGCTCGATAAGGAGCGTTATCACCTTGTGATTATTGGCGCAGGTGAAACGAAATATATGGGAATAATAAAGGCGTTTATTGTGGCAAACCAATTGCTGCGCAATGTTACGTTCCTCGGTTATCAGCACGATGTGCAGCCACTGCTTGCTCAGTGCGACTTTGGTGTGCTGCCCTCGGTGTGGCAAGAACCGTTCGGGCTGACGAATCTTGAATACATGATGCTCGGAAAGGCGCACATTGCCACCGATAATGGTGCGCAACGTGAATATGTCGATGACAGGCGCACCGGATTTCTTGTGCCACCCGATGACTACCGGGCACTTGCCGGAATGATAGAGCGGCTGATTGATGATTCAGCTTTGTGTGCCGCAGTGGGCGCAGAAGCTAAGCGTGAGTTCGACAGCAAGTTGTGTTATTCTAATTTCTACAATACGCTTGTCGACACCTATCTCAGCTTGTTCTGAGGCTTGAATTTCTCAATTTTGCAGTAGTTGCTGCAATTATGATTTGCGCGCTGCAATAAGTTTATCAAAGAGTTGTCGCCACAGTTCGCCGATTCGTTCCGGGCTGTATTCGAGAGACTTTTTCACCACATTGTGGCGCATTTTCATCACCGCTCCGGCGTCCATCATTGCGAAATCGAGCATTTGGCGGGCAAATGCTTCCACATCGCCTTTGGGGCACAGGAAGCCGTTCACTCCGCTCGGCTCAACTATGGTCCGCACACCTGCCGAGCACTCCATGGCTATAGGTATCACACCGTTTGAGCGAGCCTCAGTGAGGCACAGAGGCCACCCCTCATGCTCTGAAACGAGGCAAACGGCTGATGCATCGCGATAGAACGCCGACACATCGATTTGGTATCCGGCAAAAGTCACCCGAGGAAGATTTGCGGCTCGATGCCGTAGGTTGTCACCCTCCTCACCGTCGCCCACAATCACCAAATTCCACTGCGGCAGCTTGTGGTGAATGAGACCCCAGGCATCAATAAGTCGGTCCACCCGCTTGTCGCCATAGTTAAGTCTGCCAACATAAAGGAATGTGTTTTGTTTATTGAAGTTCACATCTCCGACA
>CAMEKH010000217.1 GCA_945921235.1 uncultured Prevotellaceae bacterium
GTGCGGCACCCTTAATGAAGAATTCAGTATCGTTCACAAAGAGCTTGTTGTTTTTTATCTCCACCTTGGTGGCTCCTGCCGGAGTGTTGCCGGGAGTTTGAGGGTCTAAGCCTTCCCAATAAGGGTGCTTGTAGTAGTCGATTCCCGAATCTTCATTACAGCCTGCCAGCAATGCACTTGCAGCGAGCAGTGCTGTGAGTGAGAATATGTTATTAAGTTTTGTCATATCGTTATAAGTGTAAAAAATAATTTTTTTGGAAAGGTTTCGCAAGCTCTCGCTTTCAAGGCTTGCGAAACCATAGAGAAATTGTGTAATTGTTGGTTGTTATTGGATAATATCGCGTCCGTAGATTTCAATTTCACCAAGAATTACCGGACCGAGGTCGATAGCCGCCGATTTCTTGAACTGAGCGAACTCGGGGTCCATTCCCACAGCCTTGCGGTCGTTGCAGAAAGTGGCTGAGTGATACTCGTTGTAGGCTTTACCGCCGTGAATGGCTTTCATTTCCTCCTCGGTGTTTTGGCGCCAGTGCATAGTCTTGATGACGAGCTTCACGAAGCGTGCTTTGTGCACCTCACCGGCGTTTTCGGGCTTCACGGTGTAGGTGGTTTCGCCATATACGTCCATTGTGCCCTCGGCAAGTTTGGTCCAAGTGGTTCCGTCGGTAGAGATTTGATATTCATAGTCCTTCACGCGCTGATAGTACGACGAAAGGTCGACACCTTGGTCTTGAGTGTTAATCATGCGAGTGGTGGCAATCTGAGTGATATCGTATGTGCCGTTCATATCCACTGTGAGAGTCCACGGTAGGTCAACGCGCGGATTGTCGACCCACTGACCTCCCACATAGTTGGTGAAATTGTCGGCAAAGATATAATCGTCCACCGTGTGGTCCTCGCGGTTGCACCAGAATGCGCCTGAATTGCCCGCGGAGCCGGAGCATCGAGTGCCGGTACAGTTCCAGAGGATAGTGCGCCACACTGAAGTGAGATTTCCGTCGAAGAGGTTTTCGGGCTTGCCGTCGACCCAGCCGTTGGAAGCCACATCGACTGCCGTAACCTTAAATTCAGCCGGATTTATCTTGCGAGGTCTGTTACCGTCGATTAAATTGATGATGATACATTTTTTATCGGAGTTCACCGAGTCGGTATTGCTCTCGAGACATAAAGGAATCACCCATGTCACATCATCATTGCTGCGTACCTGCTGCAAGGCAAGTTGTTGCTTCACTTGAATCTCATAGAGCATTCCTGTAGCGCCGCTTTCCACGCTCACCACTGCCGGGATAGTGTAGTATTCCGAATTGATTATCTCATAGCTGTTGCCGGGATAAGATGCATCTAGTTCAGCTTTAGTGAGAAGGCGCAGAGTGCCATAGGCGGCGAGGTCTTTCTTTCCACCACCTTTGAGCACTTGCAGGGTGAATGACTTCACATCGTCGTTGCCCAGCAGCACCATACTCTGCTCTCCGCTGTTTTTGATGCAGAGAATCTTACTCCAAGTATCGCCTACCATGTTCTCGGGCGAAAAATCGCTCTCGCATGACGTCATGGCACCCAGCACCAAGAGTGCCGGGGCTATGAACGCCACTTTTTTGATATTATTGAATATTCCGGATTTCATAATTTATTACTGAAAATAAATAAGGGTTTAATGCTTATTACGGTTGATATTTCACTATTAATAGCCCGGAGCTTGAATAAGTTGCGGATTGCTATCGACTTCAGAGCTTGCAATAGGAATTAAATACATGCGGTCGTACCACACAAACGGTTGATTGGTGAGGGTAACGCGTTGGTTAAGCTGTTCGAAGGTGGGGTCGACAATGCGATAGTTCAAGCCCTCGCGAGCACCACTCTTGAGATGCTCGGGAGCAATCACCCAGCGTCGGAGGTCGAAATAGCGGTGTCCCTCACCCCAAAGCTCTATGAATCGCTCATTACGCACCCAGTCGGTCATACTCATATCGGCATTTACGTCGGCGGCAGTGAGTGCCGGCACTCCGGCGCGCTCACGCACCACGTTCAAGTTGGCTATGGCGTTGGCATTGTCGCCAAGAGCGGCATAGCACTCTGCGAGGTTGAGATAAAGCTCGGCAAGGCGAATTATCGGGTGCGGCGTGTTCTTGGTGTTGGTACTTCCGCTTGCGCTGTTCTTCGTTACGTTGGGTGACACAAACTTGCGGCACAAATATCCGGTGATATTCAGGTCGTTGTCCTTCGACGGGTTGTAGCCCTGCTTGTTGTGGTCGCGTAAATTCAAGATGAGGCGGCTGCCACCGGCAAGTTTAGAGCCATATTCGGCGCCGTCGAAAGAAATCCAAGCGTAGAAACGCGGCTCGCGAAGGTCGTTGAGCTTTATGATTTCCGAGCGGCTTTGTCCTGCCGATTCGAACCACTCCGACTCGCTGTAGAAGTCTTTGTCGTTCTTCGGCAACTTACCATTCTTGGTGTAGAAATGCTCGACAGTGTAGAGGTAGGGTGAAACGCCCGAGCGACCGCCCTGCATTGCGCCGTTCACTTTGATAATCGACTGAGGCATGCAAGAGTTTTCCCAATCGAGGAAGTAGCTTGTCCAAGAGTCGCTTGTAGGCATTACCACTCCGAGAATCGTCTCGCGGTTACCATCGTTCTCGGTGGTGCAGCTCAAATATTGCATCATTGAGGCATATTG
>CAMEKH010000218.1 GCA_945921235.1 uncultured Prevotellaceae bacterium
TGGGTTGATTGTCTCAAGGCTGAATGGATTGTTTGAATAATACTATCACTATATATTTCTACCGCTATGACTAAGATGATATTTGTAAAACTGATGAAGCCGATTGCTTTTTGCGCTATGCTGTCGATGCTCGTGCTGGCTGCTTGCAGTGACGATGAGGAACCGTCTCCTACTCCTACCACAAATGATGCTGTGTTCATTAAAGATAAGGATAAGCTTGATATGATTTATTCGCTCGTTGACCTTGAAGGCGACAAGGGCAGAATCTATGAGATGAACTACACTGTGGACTACAAGCTCGATGAGGCTTTGAATGCCGGAATCGTTGGCACCACAAGTCTCACCAGGTTTGTGGTCACTCATCTTTTCGACTCTATCCCTTCGGCAAAGAGCGTGAGCCTGTCATATGATGCGGGCTGTAGTGCCTTTGCTTGCCCTGACGGCACTTCGGGCAATTTCCTGATGGGCAGAAACTTTGATTTTAACCATCGTGACCCCGACACCAAGGAGCGTGTGATGATTCCTCTGATTGCCGTGCACACAGCTCCCGCAGGCGGCAAGAAGTCGGTATCGTTTGTCGATGGTCAGTTTGTCAAGTATGAGAGCGGATTCTACACCAAGAAGGGCAACGACCTCTCGATGCTGATGGCTCTGCCTTATCTGCTCCTCGACGGCATCAATGAAGATGGATTTGCCGTGAGCGTGCTAAAGCTCGACGGACTCCCCACCGCCCAGTCTGATTCGCCAAACAAGAGAATCTTCACCACTGTGGCTATGCGCATGCTGCTCGACCGCGCAAGCACCGTGAAGGAGGCGAAGGAAATGCTGAAGGATTACAGCATGTATATGGACACCGACTCTGCAAGCTATCATTTCTTTATGGCTGATGCCAAGGGCGACTTTGCTATTGTGGAATACACTAATCCCGACACACAACTCAATCCAAACCGTCTGGAAGAACTCTCCGGCGCCGACACCCTGCGCTGTGTCACTAATTTCTATGTGTCGCCTACTATGTACGCCACTCCTCACGGAATGAGACATTCATTGCACGGAAAAGAACGCTACGATAGCTTGAGAGCCGGACTGCTGCGGCACAACTACAAGATGACTCCCGAGGAGGCATTGGGTCTTCTGAAAGTGGTGGCACAGGGTCCTGACGGGTATCAAGGTTCCACAGGATTCACCCAGTGGTCGGAGGTGTTCAACCTCAGCAAGAAGACCGTATCTATGTCGATTCTGCGTGAGTGGGACAAGACCTTCCACTTCAAGGTGGAATAAATCCCCGATAAAAAAATTGATGACTTCCTTGCTGTGATGCAGGGAAGTCATCAAAATCAAATATAGAGCTTTCATTTTGGTTCACGAGGCGCACTCTGCGAGAGAGTATGCGGGGTGAATGTTATATGAAAAAAGTTGTCGATTAATAAAGAGCCGGGCTCTTATTCACTTTATCGCTTCTGCGATTAATAAAGATATCGGTTGTATTCCGATACAGCATAGTCATTTCCGAGGAATGAAGGCTGATAAGCCTTAGAAGCAACATTGCAGTACCACTCGACTGCGCGTTTTAAAGTTTTTACCATAGTCGTCTTGAATTTTTTGCTGCTTGTGTAACCCGTCCGCGGCGCCGGCAGGCAACGCGCTGTGGCGTGGCTTTTTCGCCGGCTTTTAGTAGTGGAAGTGTAAACACAAACATAGGTTAAACACTACTTTTTCAATCTCACTTCAAATAATTTGTGTTTTTCTCAATCATCTTGCAGAGCATTGCCCATCGGGGCATTGCAGGGTAGCATCTTTAGAGCTTCGGATTTACGGGCATCATGCACGAGGGCATAAATGCGTTGTTCTCCTCAATCTTGTTGACGTACCAATGTACTGCTTTCTTAAATGTTTTCAACATAGTCATTAAAAATTAAATTAAACAATCTTTTTTACCTTAGTCCCTATTTCATTTTTCCAGCACTAACAACAATAAAACGTGCTGAAAAAGTATGTTGTAAAACATATTTTTAACACTGCAAATGTAGTGCCTTTCTCTATAACCACCAAATTTTTTCTGTAAAAATTTAGTTACAAATTGTTGCTTTGCAAGTTAAGTATCAGATAATCAGCGAAATAACTATATGTAATTTTTGTCTGCAAAAATGGCAGTTTTTCTGCCATCAGTCCCGATTCTATCCTATTTCACAAAAAAGAGCCGCAACTCCGTGGGTGGAATTGCGGCTCTATGCTGTGCAGATTGGTGGCTTAGTGCCACACTATGCTTGAAAAGCGGGATTATTTCACCACTTTTATAGTAGCGCCGGGGGTTTTCACTATGTAGGCACCCGGAGCGAGGCGGCTCATGTCGATGTAGTTGGTGTCGTTGAGCACCTTCACAAGAGCACCACCAGCGGTAAACACCTTGGCATCGGCAGCCTCGGCAAGCACTACGGCATCGATTGAGCGGTCGTAGCGGGCTTTGCGTGCTGCTGCAATATCCTCAACGCCCGAAGCCGTGAAATCAACCGCATTTGAGTGAACCGATTCCACTCCATCTACGGTAGCCGTCACGGTGTAGGCACCATTAGCAGCCGAAGTGATGCTGTAGCTCTGCTCGGTGAGTCCCGAAATCACA
>CAMEKH010000219.1 GCA_945921235.1 uncultured Prevotellaceae bacterium
AAAAATCAGACACATGGTGAATGCAGCCAATGCCTATATGCGCTACAACCATCTGCCGCACGAGGTGCAGTTCGACATTATCACAATCGTTGGCGACAACCGAGAGAATGCCCAAATCACACACATCAGTGACGCTTTCCGTCCGCCACTGCGCTCTTACCGTTAGCAGCATTAATCTCTTTGATGGGAGCTTTCCACCCGCCACTGCGCTCTTACCGTTAGCAGCAATATTCTCTTTGATGGGAGCTTTCCGTCCGCCACTGCGAACCTACCGTTAGCAGCATTAATCTCTTTGATGGGAGCTTTCCGCCCGCCACTGCTAACTTACCGTTAGCATTAATCTCTTTTATGGATAATACAGCTAATTGATGCATTATCTTTACACTCATAAACACGGATTCTATGTGACTTTTTGCCATACCCCCCTCTCTAAAAACTCCTCATCAAAATGTTACATAATTGATATTATGTTAAATAATATACAGAAAGAAAAAGGTGATACTTAATATAGCGTATTAACTCCTCTATTAGATGGGTCATTCGTTTAATTATTCTAAACTGTTCCATGAAGTTGCTATTCTCAATGTTTAAGCAAACAATACAGATTCTTCTCAATGTTTATCGATTACAATAAAACGCTCAATCCACTCGCTCCGGAACAAACGATACAAAACTGTTATCGGAGTAAAGAACCATCACATTCACTATGTGTTTTTTGCCACTACGGTCATCGGCTGAAGACTGTACGCCATTAAGTGCTATACTCTCAAGTGCCTTACTTATGGGTGACGGAATTGAATCAGAACCGCCCAATTCATTTGGAGCCTCTCTATCTCCAAACACAATGCGCATTTCATCTTGTCGCGTGAGAGTTTGTTCTTTTGAGGGATTATTCGGGTTAGCAATGATTTCTCGATTCTCAGCGAGTTGAGCATCATCTAGATTTTCGTTCTTCTTATGCGCATCAAGAATCATGGGTTCTTCGCCAAACATAAGCCACATTATCGACAGTTCAGGATAGGCTGTATGTATTTTTGATATAACCTCATCGCTTACTTTCTTATTTCTGCCATTCAGCAACTGAGAAACCGTTGGACGAGGTATCTCACACTTATCAGCAAACTGTGAATTAGCAATATTACGATAATCTAAGAAAAATTTGATTCTTGAAACGATATCCATAGTGTTTACATTAATAAATTTGTCAATGCAAATATAGTATTTAAATTCCTAAATACCAAATTTACTAAGTTAAATTTATAATTTTCATACTATTTCTTTTTATAAATACATCTTGTTTCGATTTGCAAACTCGATGTTGTGTATATTAAAGTAATACTATAATACACACATTGCATTTTTCTATTTATTAGCTATTTACATAAGTTATTTAAAGCATTTGGGCGGAAATCGCGAGATTCTCGTATTATATTTCAGTAATACTATAGTATTTATTTGTAAGTATCTCATTTTAGCAAGCTTATATCAATATATAATAAATGTAAACGCACAAAAACGTGCATCTGTAAACGGTTTTCATATCATCATTAGCATTTGCAAGCAGTTGGATTCGCAAATATTCGTTCTCAACTACCCTATTTGCGTATTTGCGTTAGTGAAAACACACTTACTCAACTGAGAACATCGTCTGTTCCCAATCGTCAATAATTGCCATTTGTAAAGGGTAATGCTACCATTTTGTCGCAAAAACCTCTGAAAATTCTGCCAAATCATTCAGATTTTAATAATTACCCACCATTTGTCAAGCAAATTCCAAAAATTAAATTCTCAGATAGTTTAATTCTAATATTTGCAGCACCCAATCCACACAATTTCAGCCATATAGCATCAATTTTGACCCACAAAACGCCACTCCCCTATCCCTTCCGGAAAAATTATTTTGCACAATGCACAAAAAAATCGCACATCACCCAGTGTAAACGGCAATGCGCGATTATGTCGATTGACTAAACCAGAGGACTTCTACCCTATCACTTGTTTCTCAATTCCTGCTTTAGGAAATGTCCGGTTATCGAGGCTCGATTTTCGGCAATATCCTCGGGAGTTCCCACAGCCATCACCCTACCCCCGGCAGCTCCACCTTCGGGTCCCATATCAATGATATAGTCAGCACACTTGATTACGTCCATATTGTGTTCTATCACTATCATTGTGTTGCCTTTATCCACAAGGCGGTTGAGCACGTCGAGAAGTACCTTAATATCCTCAAAATGCAATCCTGTGGTAGGCTCATCGAGAATAAACACCGTGTTGCCCGTACTCTTGCGAGCAAGCTCGGTAGCAAGCTTCACACGCTGGCTTTCTCCTCCCGACAGTGTACTCGATGGCTGTCCGAGCTTGATGTATCCAAGCCCTACATCTTGCAGCACCTTTATCTTCTTGAGAATTGCAGGAATGGATTCAAAAAACTCCACGGCTTGATTTATCGTCATGTCGAGAATGTCGGCAATCGATTTTCCCTTGAAGCGCACCTCAAGCGTTTCACGGTTGTAGCGCTTTCCGCCGCAGGTCTCACACGGCACGAGCACATCGGGGAGGAAATTCATCTCCACAGTGTTGTAGCCGTTTCCCTTGCACGCCTCACAGCGTCCACCT
>CAMEKH010000220.1 GCA_945921235.1 uncultured Prevotellaceae bacterium
CACAAGCACACCGTCGCAATACACGCTGAATGTGGTAGCCGGCTCCTCAGTGTCCTCTTCCATGCCCTGTGCAGGAGTCTTGAGCACCTGAGTGTCGCTCTGGCATACGCCCTCGATGAGGAAGTTGTAGTTTAATTTATATTTGGTTGCAAGCGAATACCAGGTGGAAGTAGAAGCCGAGATAAGGTCGCCAAATCCGGCCACTGCAGGTCCATCGTCGGTAGAAAGTGGCTTAACGCCCTTAGGATATTTAAGATGATAGCCAATCTTCACATCTTTTCCGGCAGGGATAGTGAACGGAGTGTCGAGGCACACCACATTCCAGCCAAGCACGAGGTCGGCAATATCAACCGTCTGCTCATACACCACATTGTTACCCACCATAACGATGGCTGCGACATAGTCGATATCGGTAGATGAGATGTGGAACTTGATGTGGGTGAGTTTCTCGCCCTGCTTGTTCTTGTTGGCAATATCGTCGGCAGTGAAGAGTATGGTCTGATAGCCTTCGTTGTAAGAGCTTGTCATACCCACCGAGTTGGCATAGTTGCCATTGTGATACTTGAGCACGGCGGCATCGGCATCGATTGCGTCCCACGAGAGGTTAAGCGTACTTCCTTCAGCCTCACCACGCAGGTTGTATGGAGCCTCGGGGAGCTGCGGAGTGTGGTTGGCAACATAGAATACATCACTCTTGGGCGACTCCCAGCCGTTGGCAAACACATTGGTAACTGCATATTCATATTCGCCATAGCGCTTGAGCACTTCGCTGAACGAGGTCTCTTCGGTCTCAGCCACAACTTCACCATTGCGATACACGCGATATTTTGTCACTGAAGTGCCCTTGATTGCTGCTTTGTGGGTAACCGGAGCCTTGTCTGCGGCAGCCTCAATGCCATAGAAGTTGTGGCTTGCCTTCACAGTGCCCACAATTCCGGCTGCTTTATCGGCAACGATGGTGATGGCTTGAGACTCCGAAGCGCTGTTGGCGGGGCGTGCCTCTGC
The DNA here is from genome assembly GCA_945921235.1 of uncultured Prevotellaceae bacterium. GTDB lineage: Bacteria > Bacteroidota > Bacteroidia > Bacteroidales > Muribaculaceae > CALZFJ01. Next base: position 1,006 of record CAMEKH010000220.1, read on the forward strand.
CGAGATGCAGAAGTTGTAGTAGGCCATGTCGGGGTCCATTGCCGATGCTGCAAGCCAGTTGTTGCCGTTGTTGTAGCTAACCACGGCACCACCTTCAACTGCGGGACCTTCGTCGATTACTATTGCGCTTGTTCCAGCCGGAATCACCTGTTTATAGGCAAGATAAATGCTCTTTCCGGCAGGTATTGTCACCGGATTGTTGAGTGTGAGATTGTAGATGTAGCCCGGTTGGTAACCCGATATGTCGTAGCTCCAGAGCATATCTTTGTCGGCATAGATTGCTACGCTGCTCGATTCGAGTTGGGCACCTACGATGAATGAGAGGCTGTAGATCTGATAGCCTGCCACTTCGCTGAGTTCATCGGCGCTAAACTTGGCACCGTAGGCAATGTCGAGGTCTTCATCGAAGTTTACGGTGTATCTCGGGTCGCCATGGTGGCGGAGTGAAACCGATTCGTTGCTCCACGCGAGGTCAACCTTTCCGCTCTCGGCATCGAATTCGGTAGTCACCACCTTCGGTGCCACATATTCAGCCGGGAGTGTGTAGGTGAGAGTGATTTCTCTGACGGGTGAAGTCTTGTAGTCGGCACTTATGGCGAAAACGGAGTAGGTTCTCGTTCCAAGCTGATCCACGGTTTCACTGAAGCTTGTTTCAGTGGTGTTTTGTGCAACAAGATTGTTGTCGGCATATACATAGTAGCCTGTGATTTCCTCAGCTGCAGGAATGTCGCTTAGAGCCTCCACATCGGCTGTGAGCATAAAGTTTCCGGCAATGTCGCCGGCAGAGAGTGTCTTCCACGACGGACTGCTCTGGTCGAAGCCTTTCGACGATGGCGATGAGGTGGAGAATGCATTGCCTTTGCCGTTGATAGCCTCAGAGTTATCCACTGCGATAGGCTTCAAGCCCTTGGCGTGGGTGCAATAGTAGCCGTAGGCGTAGGTGCTGCCCGGTACAAGCACAAACGGCTCGGCGAGCGTAAACTTGGTCCACTCATTGGGGGTGATTGCAGCCACATCGTCGGCTGAAATCTCCTGGTAATAAGCAATCTTGCCATCTTTCATCACAAACAGTGTCACCGTAGATGGTGCATTGTCGGCGAAATAGGCATTGATGGCAGTGATTTTGTGGTCGGGATAAGCTATGAGGTCGTAGGCATCAAACTCCTGCTTCACCCAGATTTTAGGAGATGAAGCTGTTGCGCCTATGCTGTTGCTTTTCTCGCAGTTCGACCATGTGAGTTGGTCACCGCGCTTGAGTGGAGCCTGCCATGTGATAGTTCCGTTGATGCCGTTCTCCACCTTGCCGCTGATAGCGGCAGGCGCGGGAGCAAGGCTGGTCACTGCTGCGGCAGTGGCTTTGACAGCCTCAGAAGAGCGGGTGAAGTCGCCGTCATATACTGCATTTACCACAAAGTTGTGAGGCCCGTCTTCCAGGCTCTTTATTGTATAAGTAGTTTCTGTGATGCTTTCGCTCACAATATTGCCATCAACGCTCACAATGTAGCCCACAGGCTCAGTGTTGGTGATATTGCGCAGATGTGCGGTGATAAGGAAGTCGCCCGGTCCGTCGGCATTCCAGGTTGCGCCGTTGTCATAGGAAACGAGGTT
>CAMEKH010000221.1 GCA_945921235.1 uncultured Prevotellaceae bacterium
TCTTTCCCTACACGACGCTCTTCCGATCTCATCTGCCTCGCTGCCGCCTCTGTAGGTCTTGGCACATGCTGGGTGTGCAATTTCGATATGAACGAGGCTTGCAAAGCTCTAAAATTACCCCAAGGTCATCACCCTGTAGCTCTTATTCCCATAGGATATCCTGCCGATAAGGCAAGTGAGCGCCACTCATCGCGCAAATCGCCCGATGAAATCACTTCATGGATTTAATAGTAGCAACTCACATCGTAATTGGGCTTTTATTCCACGCTGCCATAGTGCAACGGCGGATTAAAATATCGCGACATCGACTTTAAATCTTCACGATAACATGGCTTGGCAAACCTCACATCCTTTAGCTTTTCTTTGCACTTCTTGGCAAACGCCACTTTTGCCGGGTCAATCTCTACAGTAAACCTTTCTGACTTCACCCCTTCGGCATCTGTCACCATTGCCTCTGCTGAATCGCAGTCAACGGCAATCTCCACACTTGCTCCTTTACCGATAGCTATTGTGAAATTTTTAAATTTTGCCAAATCAATATTGAGATTAACAGGTTGTTTGCCACGCCATATAAAATTATAAACTATCTTATCTCCTCTCTTTTTATAACCATATTGCAGGCTACCCTCGCCTAAACAAACCTGAGTGGAAAAATCCATGATTTTCAATGGAACTCGCGGTGCGATGTCAATAGCACGATTAAGCATATCGGGTTTCACGCCTAAAAAGCATTGACTCCACACCCTTATCTGCTCTGCATTGCTCCACGCCTGCAAAAATGTTCCTGTGCGCCGCGCCCAAGTCTTTCCCGGGCGGCACCAAGCATCAGCACACTCCGAGAGGCTACCCACTGCACCTTGCTCCATAGCCTGCTTTGCCATATATTCGAAAAGTTCAAAAGCCTTATTCCGCTCACCGAACTCTATCATGCGTTGCATTGCCATTCCATTCTGCCATAGCCACACAGTGCCATTATGATAGGCATCATCTTTGTGATAGCGATACCACTGCTCATGATACGGGTGAAAATCATCGTCCATTTGGTCGAGCGAACCCACACCCCACGGATATACTAATCGACTCCACGTGGTGCGAATATCATTTATTTTCACGTTTTCCGAATCTATAAGCTCATAAGCATACATAGTATTCGGTCGAAGTTGCCTGTCACGGGTCCCATCGCTATTAAGATGGTCAGCTATTACACCATCGGCAATAAAATCTTTTTCAAAATTTGCTTTCAACTTCTCTGCCGCCGTGCGCCAACGACGAGCATCAGCACTTTTCCCCACATAATCAGCCATCTGCGAAGCAGCAATTAGCTGTCCATACCAAAGAGCTTGAATGTCGACAGCCCTATTGCCGCGCGGCGAACATGGGTATTTGCCTTGACGCTTGGCGTCCATCCACGTATCGGCATCAGCATGGGTGAGATAACCCTTTTCATCAACATAAGAATTCAGCGATGCATCAGTGGCTATTTTCACATTTTTGTAGATAGTCTTAATCAAATTGCCATCGCCAGTGTAACGCACATAATCGAGCACCTGTAGCACAAAGCGCGGTGTGCCGTCGGTTGTATTATACATCACCCCATCAAGATTCAATCTATTTGGCACACGTCCATAAGTTGGCGATTGCGGATTCATATCCATATGTTTCGCAAACGACAGCAGTATATTCTTAGCAACATCAAATTGTCCGGTACAAAGCACTATTCCCGGCATCGAAATAAACATATCACGACCCCAAAAATCAGTAAACCATGGTAATCCGGCATAGATTCCCCAGCCACCATGTTGCCAGGTAACAAGTTCATCGGCTGTAAGCATAATCCAGGCAAGCGATTTTGCTACTCGATATCCGCAATCGTTGGCATTATCATTAAGAATCTTCTGCATACGTGCAGCACGTTCGGCAAGCCATTGTGTCTTATTCCTGCGAGCATCAGCCACAAGTGCAGCACTCTCATCAGCACTTCCAAATGCAATGATAAACCCTCCCGATGCAGCATCTGCCACAATCTTACGTCCCTCTACTTTCACATCTCCTCCATGCATGGCAGCAATCCTCACCACACAATCAGGATAAGATTGCGGAACGCATATTGCTTCCTTTCCCTCAGCCTTAGGTGCTGAAATAATATCACCAAGTAGCTCAATTGATACTCCATCTTTAAGTTCTTCCGGATTCACCTCAACATCTATAAAAATCACTTTCTTATTGTCGACAAGGCTGAATATTTCTTTCACTCCGCCTTGATACGTACGTTCCACACGGTCGGGATAGACTTCTACCTTTGCCTTTTTTCGTTTGAGTTCTTTATCATCTACAGCTATTCTATAATCATTGAAAATGCGCTTGGCAAATATATTCCAACCGGCATTCCATTCCTTCCAGTCATCAATGCCCGTCATGCCATAATAAAATCCGCCATATTTATCACTATAAGAGAATTCTCGAGACCACTGTGAACATGACACCTTCAAGTCCTCAAGCATCATTGGAAATCCTACCATTCTACTTGCTCCAAGAGCTATTGCAGCAACTATTGCAAAACGTTTTTTCATCATATTTGTATTCTCACAGATTTTGTATAAGTAAATAAT
>CAMEKH010000222.1 GCA_945921235.1 uncultured Prevotellaceae bacterium
TCGCATCAATCAGTTAGGGTATATCCCCAAAGCCACAAAGGTGGCGGTGTTTCTGAGCAACGAAACGCGCTCGGTGGGCGCATTTGAGGTGTGCGATGCCTACACGCACAAGGTGGTGTATCGCTCGGCTCAAGGCGAAGTGACTGCCACTGCGCCTTACGGCAAAATGCTCACTACATGCCGCCTGAATTTCTCAAAACTTACCACTCCCGGCACCTATTACATCCGCGTGGGCAATTCGCGCTCTGCCGATTTTGCCATCAATGGCGCGGTGTATAACGGTACTGCCGATTTTGTGCTCAATTATCTGCGGCAGAACCGTTGCGGCTTCAATCCTTACCTCAATGCGCATTGCCATCAGAAAGACGGCTACATAGTGTATCACCCTACCAAGACCGGGCAATACATAGACGTGCGCGGCGGATGGCATGATGCCAGCGACTGCTTGCAGTATACCACCACCACTGCCAATGCCATCTATCAGTTGATGTTTGCCTACAGCCAAAATCCCGAAGCATTTGGCGACTATCACAAAACCGATGGCCTTGCCGGTGCCAATGGTATCCCCGACATTGTGGACGAGATAAGATGGGGTATGGATTGGCTCAATCGCATGAATCCCGAGAAAGGCGAACTGTATAACCAACTTGCCGACGACCGCGACCACGTGGGTATGCGACTGCCGCAAAACGACCCCGCCGACTATGGCTATGGTCCCAACAACGGTCGCCCTGTGTATTTCTGCACCGGTGAGCCCCAACAGCGTGGCAAGTATATGAATGCTACAATGGGCGTGGCAAGCACTGCCGGCAAATTTGCAAGCGATTTTGCTTTCGGTTCGCAGGTGTTGAAGCCGTTTTATCCTGAACTTGCCGAAATAATTGGCGCCAAGGCTGCCGATGCTTATCAAGTGGGTCTCGATAAGCCCGGCAATTGCCAAACGGTATCGGTGGTATCGCCCTACATCTACGAAGAAGATAACTGGGTGGATGATATGGAACTCGGAGCAATAGAACTGTATCGCAAGACCGGCGACAAGAAATATCTGCAGCAAGCACTTGAATACGGCCGCCGCGAGCCGGTTACGCCCTGGATGGGTGCCGACAGTGTGAAGCACTATCAGATATATCCCTTTATGAATATGGGGCACTATCAACTTGCCATGATGGGCGGCGAACGCATTAAGCGTGAGTTTATTCGCAACATCAAGTCGGGCTTGCAGCGAGTGTACGAACGCGCAAAAGAACTCGACTCACCGTTTATGAACGGAGTGCCGAGCGTTTGGTGCTCCAACAACCTCACTTCGGCGCTGATTACTCAGTGCATACTCTATCGTCAACTCACCGGCGACACCACCTACCAAGAGATGGAGGGTTCGCTGCGCGACTGGCTCTTTGGTTGCAATCCGTGGGGCGTGAGCATGGTGGTGGAATTGCCTTTAGGCGGCAATTATCCTCGTCAGCCTCACTCGAGCCTCGTGTACGAAAATGTGGGCAATACCACCGGAGGTCTCGTTGACGGCCCTGTGTATAAGAATATTTTCGACAACCTCAGGGGCGTGAATCTCGTCCACGATGTGCGCAACGGCTTTGGTCCTACCAACTATGACGATTTCCAGATGGATTATATGGTGTTTCACGACAATATGCACGATTACTCCACCAATGAGCCTACTATGGATGGCACCGCATCGCTCACATTCCCGTTGTCGACCTATCAGATGGAAGGTATGGCGCAAAGCGGCGTAGCTGCCGACCGCAATGTCTATAGCCATGGCGGAGTGGTTCGCGGCGATGTGTCGAAGAAGAATATTTGCTTGGTGTTTACCGGACACAATATGGCTGAAGGCGGCGAAAAAATCCTCAATACACTGAAGAAAAATCAGGTGAAGGGCGCATTTTTCATCACAGGTGAGTTTGCCAACCTGTTCCCCGATTTGCTCAAGCGAATGAAGAACGAGGCGCACTATGTGGGAAGTCACAGCTACGGACATTTGCTTTATGCAGCTTGGGAAAATCCCGACTCGCTGCTTGTTACCAAGCAGGAATTTGTCGACGACATAAAACGCAGTTTTGAATCGTTGGCGCAGCATGGCATTGCCAAGAGCGATGCTCCCTATTTTATTCCTCCTTTTGAGTGGTACAATAGCACTGTGGCAAGTTGGGCTAAAGAATTGGGCTTGCAAGTGGTGAATTTCACTCCCGGCACCGGTTCGTCGAAAGACTATACTACTCCGAGCATGGGTGCAAAATATTGCTCGAGCAAGAAGTTGTGGAACGATATTATGAAGTGCGAAAAGACCGACCCCAATGGTCTAAACGGTCACATTCTGATGGTGCACATGGGCACAGATCCCGAGCGTACCGATAAATTCTACAACCGTCTGCCGGATTTGATTAAGACGCTGAAAAAGAAAGGCTACAACTTCGTTTCGCTCGAAGAAATAGTGGGCTTGAATATGAAGTAATGCTTTATCAACCTTAATTACTAAGGGATAGATAAATAAACAATTAATATTATTGCTGTCCGATAAAACTTTTTTGAGCCGAGCATACAAAATCAGGGCTGGCAC
>CAMEKH010000223.1 GCA_945921235.1 uncultured Prevotellaceae bacterium
AAGTGATAGCTTCCGACGTGAACTATTGGTGGTTCTTACCTGTGATTGTGGTGAGCACGTTCAGCCATGTGTTTCGAGCACTTCGCTGGAGGCTCCAATTGCGGGCTATAGGCGTTGACGCTCCGATAAGTGCGCTCGTCAACTCTATTTTCGGGACGTATGCCGTGAATCTCGTCTTTCCGCGACTTGGCGAGGTGTGGCGCACGGGTTATATTGCCAACCGGCAGAAGGCTTCGTTTACCACTGTGCTCGGCTCGATGGTTGCCGACCGCATGACCGACACCGTGACGGTGCTGTTTCTCACCGTGGTAACTTTCTTCCTTGCGCAAGATGCTTTCGGCTCATTCCTTGCTACATATCCGCAAATCAAGGACGGAATAGTGAATATGCTCACATCGCCGTGGCTGTGGATTGTGGCTGTTGCCGGTGTGGGTGCCCTTGTGTGGCTTTTTACTCGCAAGACCGACAATGCTCTAATCAATAAGGTGAAAACCATGATAAAGAACCTTTGGGACGGCTTCTATGCTATTACCAAGATGGAGGGTAAATGGTGGTTTTTGCTTTATACCTGCTTGATATGGGGCTGCTACTATCTGCAATTGTATATTGCCACTTTTGCCTTCTCTTTTACAGCCGAAATGGGTTTTGTGCCTATCCTCGTGCTCTTTGTGCTGTCGAGCATAGGCATGGGGATTCCCACTAATGGCGGACTCGGCTCATGGCACATTGCAATAATCTTCGGGTTGTCGCTCTACGGCGTGGGTGTGTTTAATCCATCGAGCTTCGATGCCAATGCTTCGGCTTTTGCCATGCTTGTGTGGGGCATTCAGACGCTACTGCTCATAGCACTTGGCGTGTATGCTTTCATTTCAATGGCTGTCGACCGTAGCCGCATAAAGTCGGGGAAGACCGTTGTGCGGACGTCGGGCACAGGTATGCGACTATGATGAATGCCAATTTCTTAAGTATCTACACTAATGTCCGGAATTATGAGTGAGGAGAATGATTATTTCGATGAGGAGTTTGTGCCCGAAGAGCCTAAATCGAAGGCTGAGAGTGCTGATGAACAGGAATTGCGTGAGCTTGAGAAGGTGACAATCAATATGCGCTACAACTGGTTGCGCAACACTGCCGTTGTGGTGGCTGTGCTGCTGATAGCGGGAGCTGTGGCGTGGGTGTTGATGTACTTCTGGAATCCGCTTGTGAGCGAAGGCAGGCAGGTGGGCTATGTGAGTGAAGTGCAGTGCGAAGGACGCATTTTTAAGACTTTCGAGGGCAAAATGCTAACTTTCGGGTTCAGTCGCGACACCGTGCGTGAAGAATCTTCCGAATTCTTGTTTTCGGTGGAAAACGACAGTGTGGCACGAGGGCTGATGCTCTTGCAAAAGACGGGCAAGCGAGTGGCTGTCACTTTCAAGCAATATGAGTCGACGCTTCCGTGGCGAGGAAATTCCACACGCATAGTCACCGCTTTCGATGAGTGTGAACCCGAGTGTGAAGCTCGTTGCGACGATGCGGGTACCGAAAAGAACTCTGCCGGCGCAAAGCAGAAATCCGCTAAAAAGAAAAAGAAGAAATAAGTAAGCAAAATGATAATATTCAACACTACATACCATGTGGCAGATGCCCGCGAGCGCGAGTTTGTGGAGTGGGTGAAGACGGCGTATATTCCGCGTGCATTGGAGTCGGGCGAGTTGCGAAATCCGCAGCTCACACTCGTCATGGGGCGAGAACCGGGAACCGACGGCAACAGCTATTCGCTACAATTCCATGTAGCGTCGGTCGATGCCCTCGAAGTGTGGTATCGGCGCACCGGAGCAGCACTTGTGGCTGAGATAGAGCAGCGCTTCAGCACCCATGTGGCAGGATTCTCCACATTGATGCAGAAAATAGAACTATAATGCCCGAAAAAAGCAACTTTGATAGGATAATAATAGGTATCGACCCCGGAACCAACGTAATGGGCTACGGCTTGCTTGGCATCAATGGCAAAAAGCCGGCGTTGATAGCACTCGGCGTGATAAAGCTCAGCAAATTCGACGACCACTATATGCGCCTGCACCGCATTTTCGAGCGCGTGCTCGGACTTTGCGAGCAGTATCTTCCCGATGAAATGGCAATTGAGGCACCGTTTTTCGGGAAAAACGTTCAGTCGATGCTGAAATTGGGCAGAGCGCAAGGTGTGGCAATGGCTGCGGCATTGCATCGCGACATTCCCATTCATGAATATGCACCGCTGAAAATCAAGATGTCGATAACAGGCAATGGCTCGGCATCGAAAGAACAAGTAGCTGAGATGCTTAGGCGCATTTTGAATATTCCCGCCGACCGTATGCCCGAGTTTCTCGATGCCACCGATGCCCTTGCGGCGGCATTATGCCACTACTACGAATCCTCGAAGCCCATAATGCAAAAAGGGTGCAGCTCATGGAAAGAATTCATAGCCAAGAATCCGGGCAAAGTGAAAATGTGAATGACACCCGCCCCATTGTTGCCACTATGCTATTATTTGTGATGCTAAATTTATAATGCTTTTTTGTGTATGTTTCAATAAAATTATTATCTTTGCAC
>CAMEKH010000224.1 GCA_945921235.1 uncultured Prevotellaceae bacterium
CTCGAAAATTACCTCAATAGGTGAGCGTAAAGGCAAATAAAAACGAAAGTTTTTAATTTGCTTTACCGAGCCGCCGCCTAATTTCTCGAAAATTACCTCAATAGGTGAGCGTAAAGGCAAATAAAAACGAAAGTTTTTAGCATAAAAAAAGCGCAACTTGGAGAGCTGCGCTTGGTGTGGGAGATATATTGTTATCGTTGTTTATTACTGCCGTTTTTATGTTATTATTCGGTCATTACTTTGCCGGGCGGCATGCCCCAACGTAGCGACGCTTATAGTAGGCTTCCTCCGATGTGCTTATGGTGACACCGCGAGAGTTGCTTGCGTGGATAAACTTGAAGTTGCCGTTGGTGGAGTCGACTTCGGTTACGATGCCCACATGACCAATGTTTTTGCCCACTCTACGCCCGTTGAAGAACACGAGGTCGCCGGGCTTAAGGTCTTTTTTCTCCACTGTTTCGCCATCGTTGATTTGCGAGTGCGAAGAGCGAGTGAGCTTATACCCGAATTTAGCGAAGATGTAGCTTGTGAATCCTGAGCAATCGAACCCTGAGGGACTTGAAGAGCCGCTGCGATAGCGAGTGCCCTTGAAAGTTGCAGCATAGTCGAGAAGAGCTTTGATTTCGGCATCGGGGTCGTTGTGCAACGCCGATTGCTGAATCTGCTCAAGCACGGTGCCTCGCTTGCGCTGCACAAGCTCTTGTGCGTGCACAGGCATTGCCGAAAGTAGCATCAAGAAAGATGCCACTATGCTTATAGCAATATGTTCAGGCTTCAGTTTCATTTATTTTTGCTCTTCGATTGGTAAATCGACGCTTTCTAAGCGTTGTGACACAAAGTTAGGAATTATCGATTTTATATGCAAATGTGCTAAACACTTATAAACATTCTCATTTGTAAACTCTCGGTACCTGAAATGTGTCGTTTTTGGCTGTCGGTGCTTGTAGGAGGCTCTTTACAATCTTAAATTCGTGCAATTTGTTTAGTTAAAAGATTAACCCTATTTAACTTCTAAAAAATAAAATAACATTTCATTTCAAGCTGTTATGTGTGAAATGTAGGCTGAATATTCTTTATTCCGGGTGGGAATCTTCGGTTGTTAGTTTGTGGCTTTTTGTGAAAATCATTATTTTTGCAGTAGAGAATGGTAGATATGATAAGAATAGCACGTTTGATAATGGTAGTAACGGCTCTTTCGGTAGCATCGGTGGCATCAGCGGGCAATGTGGCATGGCGTGTGCTAAGCGATGTAGCCGATGAGTGTCGCAAGGTGTCGGGTTGTGCCGATGTGGTGGCACCGCTCGATTCGATAATTGCCGCTCGGGGCGAGAATATCGACTGCAAGACCTCGCTCGATGCTGTTCTTGTGGCTATGACGAAGCTCTACGATAGGCTTGAATACAGTGCAGTTGCTAAGGCGGGCATGATTTGCTCCGAAGCACTTGCCGAAAATAATTTAAGTGGTAGCGAGGAGATTAGAACGTATATTCACATTCTCGATTATTTCGGTTATTGTTGCCAGCGCATGGGACTATACAGGGAATTGAGTGATTCCTATTTCCGTGCTCTCGACATTGCCCGCAGTGAGAATATGGAGGAAGAGGAGGCTGTGTTGCTTAATAATATAGGTTCTTTATATTATAAAACAAAGAACTACGACAAGGCTATGGCAATGTATGCCGATGCAATAAGCATAAATGAGCGGTGTAAGAGCCATGAACGACTCTTTGTGAACTACAATAACATGTCGTCGGTGCACGTGAAGCGCAATAATCTTGATAAGGGACTGGAATATGCCTATTTGGCACTGCATCAGCTCGATAGCGTGGGAAATGCCGATATGAGCCGATTGATGCTGCGCAATATAGCGAGCATCTATAGCATGAAAGGCATGAAGCGGCATGCAATAGCGATGTTGCGCTCTATTTTGGATTATCAAGAGCAGAACCGCCGTACGGCTTATCTTGGAGCTTTATCTTGCCGATAAAGATGTGCCGGCTTCGTTCACTAAACTTGTGGCTGCCGGTGGTGAGGAGTATGCCGCCGAAGGACTTGAAAAGGGCACTGCCGTAGAAACAATTACCGTAGCGGCTACAGGCGTATATCATCTTGGATTCGTGCCTGCAAGTGCGGTGAGCGCAAATTTCAATCTCTATTCCTTCAAGCTGACGCATCTTGTGCTTTCGGGAATCGATGCAGCAGCTGCCGAAGGCTCTACATCGACGTGGACCGACAATGCCAAGCAACTCCATGTGAGCGGAAGCTATGAGCATGGCGCAGTGTACGATGTGAACGGCAGTGAGGTGATTGCCCTTGCCGGAGAGTCGGTTGCCGATATGGCGATGTTGCCTGCCGGCATCTACATTGTGAAATTGGTGAGCGGTGAAGCTGTGACAACGACTAAAATAGTATTGAAATAACAAAATGTGCGATAATAATTTTTCATAATAATACATTAACAAGCTAAGTAATACTAATAAGCTGTTTATTTCAGTTGGGGAGCAAGCTGTGAAGCTACGCTCCCCACTTTGTTATCGGGGCAAAAATCGTGAGCAAAACGTGGGCAAAAA
>CAMEKH010000225.1 GCA_945921235.1 uncultured Prevotellaceae bacterium
CGTGCGGTGAACAACAAGGTGATTGTGGCGAGCGATGCCGAGGTGGAGCGCAATCCGCGAGCGCGAAGTGCCAAGCTGCGCATAGCCGAGCTGGTTTGACCAAAGTGCCAAAAAATGGCAATGACGTGATAGAACATAAAGCGATAAACACTCTTTTAGTGAAAATAGACTGACTTTTTTTAATAAACCCTCTTTAGTGGGAGAGAAGGAAAATATTTCAATGGATTATGGCTGAGAAGAAGAACAAGAAGAAAAACTTTTTTAGGTCGATACTCTATGGCGAGTTTATCCCCATCACCGTGGTGCGCCGCTATTCGGGCGTACTGCTGCTTGTGCTACTGTTTTTCATGGGATATATAGCCAACAAGTTCATGTGCCAACTCGATATGCAGACGATAAAGCAGCTCAAGGTGGAGCTTGCTCGTGTAAAGACCGACTATGTGAATGCCAGTGCTTCCTATTACTCACGCATCCGCGAGACAGAGATGCACCAGCTCGTAGATTCGCTCAACCTCGGCTTGAAGTCACCCGATTGTCCACCCTATAAAATCACATCGAAATGACCAAGCGCAAGAACCGTGACTACATAATGGGTCGCTACATATTCATCATGGTGGGAATTATCCTTGTTGCCATAGCGGTGGCAGTGCGGTTGTTCTCTACCACGGTGATTCATGCGGCAGAGTGGGAGGCTAAGGCTGAGTCGCTCAATCGCACACGCGTAGTGGAGCCTGAGCGCGGAAAGATTCTTGCCGACGACCGCACGGTACTTGCTGCCAATGTGAATTTCTATGTGCCACGCCTCGACCTGCGCTCAGAGGGCATCAAGGAAGACACGCTGATGCGCTATCTGAAGCCACTATGCGACAGTTTGGCTGTGATTTCGCCTTACCGCACTGCCCGGCAGTGGGAGGAACAGATTTCCGATGCCTACACTCACCGCTACACCAAGCGTGGCGTGCGCAGTTTCCCCATTGGCAACAAGCTCACTTACAGCCAGCTTCAGCGAATGAAGAAATTCCCATTTATCAGGCTTGGCTCATCGAAGAGCGGATTCTACTATGAGGAGCAGCCGCGTCGCTGCAACCCCTACGGCCGAATGGCGGCACGAAGCATTGGCAAGATTGCCTACGACACCGTCAAGCGGCGTGTGGCAGGCTCAAGCGGACTTGAGCGTGCTCTCGATGATATGCTTTATGGCGAGCCCGGCGAGGCAAGCAGCGCACAGTATGCCAACAGCATCGGCTTGTGGGAGCACAAGCCTGCCAAGAAGGGATACGACGTGCTCACCACCATCAATGTGGCTTTGCAGGAGATAGTGGAGCAGGAGCTTAGTGCAGTGTGCAAGAGTTCGGAAGCCGACTGGGGCACGGCAGTGCTTATGGAGGTGAATACGGGCGAGATAAAGGCAATCAGTAACCTGAAATACTATCCTAAGATAGATGACTATATGGAGGGCGAGAACCATGCTGTGATGGGCTATGAGCCGGGTTCGGTGATGAAACCTATCTCAATGATGATGGCTCTCGAAGACGGCATTGTGAGCGCCCTTGACGCAACCATAGCCACCGGGCACAGCTTCGCCTATGCCCATGCACGCCCCATCACCGACAGCCACGGAATGGCATCGATGCGCATACGCGACGTGATAGCCTATTCATCAAATATCGGTATGGCAAAGATTATCCTGCGCCGCTATGAGAGCCAGCCGGGAATGTTCCACCACCGCTTGCGCGAGATGGGATTCTTCGACCCTCTCAACATAGGCATTTCGGGTGAAACAGTGCCTGTGGTAGATAGTGTGGGCAACAAGAACTGGGACCGCGTGAAGCTCTCGCGCATGGCTTACGGCTATTCCACGCTCATTCCTCCCATCTGCACTCTCGCGATGTATAATGCCATTGCTAATGGTGGCCGCTATGTGCGTCCGCGGCTGGTGCAGCGCTTCATGCGCGAGGGTGAGCCCGACTCGATAGTGCCACTCACCTACATTCGCGACCAAGTGTGCACTCCGGGCAATGCCCGCAAACTTGCCGAGATGCTGCGTAATGTGGTGGAATACGGCACCGGTAAAAGTCTGCGAAACGACCAGGTGGCAATAGCCGGCAAGACGGGCACTTGCTATGTGACTGAAGTGGGACGAGGCTATTCCTCGAAGAAGCGCCTCTCGTTCTGTGGCTTCTTTCCCTATGAAAATCCTAAATACTCGTGCATAGGGGTGATGGAGGGCGCAAATTGCGGTGCTGCCCGCAGCAGCGGCACAGTGCTGAAAAATGTGGCTCTGAAGCTCTATTCGCTCGGAATGCTCAACAATATATCAGATTTCCATGCCTCTGAGCAGAAATCGACCACACGCCCCACTTTCTTTGCAACTGCTGCCGACCGCAGCAACAATTCCAAGCTTGTCGCCAATGCCGGGATAAAGGAGCTGAAGCGATTCCGCTCGCCACGCAACGTGACCGATGGCGAGGTACCCGAAGTGATAGGACTTGGAGCGCGTGAGGCAATATCGAGGCTTGAGGCTGCCGGACTCAAGGTGAAGTTGCACGGCTATGGCTATGTGGCAC
>CAMEKH010000226.1 GCA_945921235.1 uncultured Prevotellaceae bacterium
TTTGATGGAATCGTTCCTATGAAATTCGATTCAAAAGGCTTTCTATGGGTGGGACGCAATGGAAAAGGAGTGATGCGCCTCAATCTCACCACGGGAGAGAATGTGGTGCTCGATGTGCCGATAATTTCCGATGGCACGGTGCGCGTGATAACAGAAGATGCCGACCATCGTATGTGGCTCGGCACAGAAGGCGGTGTGACGATAATCAACCCCGACGGCAGTGTCGACATTTTGCGCCAGAACTATCTCGACCGCACAAATCTCAACGACAATGCCATATATTCGATATTATGCGACCGCGACGATAATATATGGATAGGCACATACTTTGGCGGAGTGAATTATATGCTTCACAAAAATGAAATATTCCAGTGGATTCAGCCCGGTTACGGAAGTCGCAATGTGAGTGGCAAGGCAGTGAGGCAGATGATAGAGCTTGGCAATAACAAATTGCTCATAGCCACTGAAGATGGCGGAATAAACGCTATGGACACGTCGACGGGAGTTGTAGAAAAGTGGAATAATATACCCAATACCGGCTCGAATATTCACACGCTCTTTCGTGAAAGTGGTACGCCCAACTTGTGGGTTGGAACATTCCGCAACGGATTGTTCAAATATAATCTCTCGACTAAGGCGTGTGTGCACTATAAGTCGGGCACACGGCATCATATAAGTTCAGATGCCATTTTCGACATCAAGCAGTAGCGTAACGGGCGCTTGTGGGTAGCCACTACGCAAGGATTGTGCTATTTCGATGATGCTACCGAAGAGTTTATCAAGGTGAAGCACGACGTACTGCAATTGTTTTTTGTGTACAGCCTGTGTATCGACACCGATGACAATGTGTGGGTGGGTACGCACAGTCACGGGCTATTCCGCATTGATGCCCGCACAGGCGAGATAACCGGGTTTGCAGCCGAGAATCTGTGTGACCGATATATCACCGCTATTTATCAAGACCATAGCGGCAAGATTTGGGCAGGGACCAATACCCACGGGCTTGTGTATATAGAGCCGTCGGGAATGAAAGCCTATAGTTTTGCCCTCGATACCTCATTGCAGCGAAGCACGATAGGCAATATCATAGAGGACGAGAATGATAATCTGTGGGTTACGACATCGAGCGGACTTTACTGCTTGAATAAGTCGCGCACGGAGGTAGTTCGCTACACCGTCGACGATGGACTTCCCACCAATCAGTTCAATTACTCATCGGCACTTGCAGCTTCCGACGGGCGCATTTATATGGGTACAATCAACGGGCTTGTGTCGTTTGACCCGGCGGCAGTGAGAACACGCCACGGGCAATTTATCGTGCATTTCAATAAACTTGTCATTAATGACAAAGTGCAGACGGTGCTGAGCGAAGATTCGCCGCTGACCGATGAAATCGACAAAATGGATTGCATAGAGCTGAGCAACGACCAGTCGCGCTCGTTCAGCATAGAATATGCAGCAATATCGCTGGGAAATGCCAATTCGGTGCTTTACCAGACACGCCTTTTGGGCTATAATTCAAATTGGAGCGAGTCGACACAAGAGCGCAAATTCGTGGGGTCCAATCTCCCGGCAGGCACCTACACGCTTCAGGTTCGAGCCAACGTGTCGAATGTGGGATGGGAGAAGGCACCGGTGAAAGAGATACGCATAGTTATACGACCACCGTTCTACAAGACGATTTATGCCTATATCATCTATGCCGTGCTGCTTATGGTGATAATTTACTACAGCCTGCGTATTTCTAATATGCGTCTTAAGGAGAAGAACGAGGTGCGTCTTGCCACTATGGAAAAGGAGAAAATAGAGGAGGTTAACAAAATAAAGCTCGATTTCTTTACTTCGGTGTCGCATGAGCTAAAGACACCGCTATCGCTCATTATCTCACCGCTAAAGAGGATAGAGCGACATCGCGCCGACTTGCCCGAAGGCGATGCTGAAATGCTCGACACGGCAATTAAGAATTCGGAGAAGATTTTGGAGCATGGCAATCCCATGGACTTTGTGGAGAGCCTCACGCATCTTTTCAAGGATAGTGCCACTGAGAAGAATATCGACCTCACGGTATATTGCGAGAATAATGGCGAGGAGGTGTGGTTTTCGCCCTCCTATGTGGAGCGAATAATGAACAATTTGCTCTCAAATGCGCTTAAATTCACGCCCAACGGCGGGAAAGTGGCTGTTAAGGCCTCTATAGAGAGTGAAGCCGCCGGCTCCACCTATCTTCACCTGGAAGTTAAAGACAGCGGAATAGGTATTGCCAAGGAGGAATTGCAGAATATTTTCAATCCTTATTATCAGACTAAGCGCGGTCACACAAAGAACCACAAGGGGTGGGGCATAGGGCTTTCACTTGTGAAGAAACTTGCAGAGATACACAAGGGAAGCGTCAGCGTGGAGTCGGAAATCGGTCATGGCAGCAAGTTTATTGTCGACCTCAATGTAGATGAGAACGCCTTCGATGCATCGTTGCGCATCAATCAGGATAAGACTGTGGTGCAACTTAAGCAATATGAATTCTCCATTCC